>NZ_JBPDVH010000002.1:0-452975 GCF_051851555.1 Lonepinella sp. BR2474
TTAAGACTTCAAGTTTTATTTAATTTTTTAAAACAAGTCAATCAACAAGTGCCCACACAGATTGTCTGATAAATTGTTAAAGAACGATTTTGCTTTCGCAAATTTTATAAAATTGGTCGGCGAGATAGGATTTGAACCTACGACCCACTGGTCCCAAACCAGTTGCGCTACCAAGCTGCGCTACTCGCCGTCTGATTTACATAAAGTAAATGGGGTGGCTAATGGGATTCGAACCCACGACAACTGGAATCACAATCCAGGGCTCTACCAACTGAGCTATAGCCACCATTGTTTTTTTGTTGTTTTGCATTGACTCTGGCGCGCTCGACAAGATTCGAACTTGCGACCTTTGGCTCCGGAGGCCAACGCTCTATCCAACTGAGCTACGAACGCACACATATTGCGTTGCAACGGAGGCGTATATTAATGATTTTGCTCATTGTTGTCTAGCACTTTTTTCAAAAAATTTTAGTTTTTCTCACGTTAGCTGTTAATTTGTGCAATTTGTCTGGAATTTACTTCGGTTCAGATTATTTTATAACTTATTCGTCACATAATAATAAGCATATCGCAATAAATTTAACTGGCGTTGCCAACGTGCGGGTTGACTTAATAAACGATATAACCATTCCAAATTCAGTTTTCGCCATAATAACGGAGCCCGTTTGGTCTTACCCACCAACACATCAAAGCTCCCCCCTACCCCCATATAAAGGCAATCAGGATAAATCTGTTGTGCTTTTTGCATAAAAATCTCTTGTTTTGGCGATCCCATAGCCACCGTCACAAACTTCGCTTTAGCTTGCTTAATTCTTTCAATCACAGCCCTTTCTTCTTGTTCAGAAAAATAACCGTGCTGGCATCCCACAATATTCACTTGCTGATGCGATAATTTTTCTGCCACCTGATTCACCACATCCGCTTGTCCCCCAATCAAAAAAACTGGCACACTCAATTCTGCCGAACGTTGCAACAAGGCTTGCCATAAATCAATCCCTGCAATCCGTGTTAATTTTTGCCATTGTGGATATTTCTTTTTAATGGAAAAAACCACGCTAATGCCGTCTGCATAGTTAAATTCTGCTTGCTGAATTAAGGCGTTCACTTGGGGATTTTTAGCACAAGCAATCATTTTTTCCGCATTTATCGCAATCAATAACCCCGTTTTTATTTGCTTTTCGGAAATCAAATGATCAACCAACGCTTGCTTATTTTCAGGCACCAAAATATCTATTTCTCGAATGACGACTTTTTCCATTTTACGATTCCTTTTGCTAATCCATACGCCACGCCCCAACCTATCGTCAAAAAGACAAAACGAGAAACAAACGCATCAAACCCTTCTCGCACTAACACCGTCAAGGTAAAAATATGCGAAAAACAATAGGCTTTTAACACCGCACTTTCATCATCTTTAGCCCAACGGTACAATCCATCAAATCCTTTGACAACCAATGCAGAACCCACCGCCCCCGCCAAGATCATTGGATAGCCCCCCATAATGTAAAACGATCCTATTAAGGTCGGGGAAATCGCCAAGCCCGCATAATAATGCTTAATCTCCCAAGTAAAATAATTTGCCGTATTTAACACTAAATCAGGACGATCCGCCCATAAGGCTTTGGGAATATACACATAAAAATCCCGAATGATGGGCATTAATCCTTGATATTCAATATTTTTTGTATTAAGAATGGTAGCCAAATTTTCCCACGGCGAAAAGGTATCCCGAGTTAAGTGTAAAAAACGAAACAGCGTTTGTTCATCGTTAAAAACTAACCCATATCGCCACATTGCCAATAAAAACATGGCGAAAATACCTAAAATTGCCAACATCACTAAAGCAAACATAGAAATATAGCCCTGAGCAATGCCAATCAACACAAACAAAGCAACCGCTAACGCCAAATTTGCACGCGTGCCACCGATCACCACATAACTCAACACACCGAAAGCCACGCCTAAACACAGAAATTGCCACCAACGGCGTTTACTCGGTTGAATAAAATAAAAAATTAACAACGCTGGTAAGCAAAAATAAAAAAAACGTTTTAATGCGACTGCACTCACCTGAGCCGAGAAAATCTGATTATAGGCGGTTAATTTAAATAATAACAAGCCATTCAACCCATAAAAAATCCCCATTGCCCCTAAACTTATCGCCAATAAAATCCACATCGTAATCTTAGCTGTCAACTGCGGTGTATTTTTCTCACGTTTTTCTGGCAATAAATGGGGATAAAATTTGCCTTGATAAACCCAATAATAAAGTAAATAAAATCCCGTTGCGGTCAACAAAGTTTGGCATAAGACCACAAAAGGTGGCAATGAAATATGAAAGCCATACATCAACCCCATTGACAACGGAAAGCCTAAATAAAAGACCGATAAATAAACCAAGCTAAACAATAAATGAAAGGAAAAACCTTGCTGTTTTACATCTTGTTGTAATAAATAAAGCACCACACTTAATGACAAAATATACACGAGCGTCAACAGGATAAGTTCTGCAAATTCAAGCATTCTCTTCCCCTTGTTGTAAAATCTGCGTTAATATAGCCAACCACCCTGCAATAAAATGGGGATCAAAAAAGCCAATACTCTCTTTATCAAGTGCGGTTAATTTTTGCTGAGTTTCTCGAATCCGTTGTTCACTCACTTGATCCTGCAACAGAAACGGCACTTGATATAATTGCATATCGTCAATAAAGGTATTTTTCGGATGTAACACTACTGGCACATTAAATTGAGTTAATAAACACAAAGATCCCACCCCTTGCTGACGTTGAAAAATAAAATACGCCACATCACATTGATTAAGCAAAGCTAAATAATCTTGAAATGGCATTTTTTCGGTTAAAATTTGCACCGCACTTTGAGCAAATAATCTGGTGGCGTGAGCGGACACTTGGGCAATATAATCACCGTTATGTTCGGGATAGCCCATTGGTATAATAATCTGCACATTATTCCCAAGCTGTTGTTTTATTTGCTCCAATCCCACTAAATGACGATTAGACGGATCGCCTGAATTGCCTAATAAAATGGTGAGTTTATCGGATTTTTGCTTTTCCGTTAGCTGAAAACTGCGGTGCATTTTACTCGGAAAATACACTAAATGCCCTTGCACATTCGGATTAATATACAGTTTAAAATAAGCTAAATCCCCCTGATAACCCGCCACGGAAATTAATTTCTTTTGAATAAAACGGCGTAACGGATAAGCGAGCTTAAATTTCCATTGTTGACTATCTTCGTGTAAATCTGCCCCCCACATTTGCCAAGTGAGCCTGTCGGGTGGTAATTTGCCGAAAAAGATAGCGATCCAAAGGGGAAAATTAAATTGACCGTGTAAATAAAAATAGTTTCGTGGATCTTGTTTTGCTAACTGACAGATGGCTTGAGCAATACTTTTTTTACTGTCAAATTCCTGAATGTAAAGGCTTGGATATTGCTCTTGATACCCCTTGCCCACCACCAACACTTGCTTAATGGCTTGTTTCGGTAATTGGGGTTGCAACTGCTCCGCTAAAAAACGCAACATGGTATGATTATGATGGGGAATGGGCGAACCTAAAACGTGAATAATCTGTTTCATTTTTTACTCCCGTAATCTAACTTAAATAAAGCCCAACAAAAACCAAAATAAATCATATAGCAAAGTCCATAACCCAAGGTTGCCCCTGCGACACCCTGTTGTGCGATACCATAACTAGATAAACCAAACAATAACATTCCCTGTACCATTTCAGCACAAATATAGCGAGCAGTCGCCGCTTTGGCGAGCCATAAATAGCCAAAAACGTAACTCGCCACTTTAAACAGATCACCCACTAATTGCCAACCAAACAGATCAGACATTGGGGTAAAATCAGGGCTAAATAACAGAATGATCAAGTAATCTCTCAAAAAAAATACCAATAATGCCAGACCTAACGCCAACGGAAAAATAAAACCCAAGGCTTTTTTAACTTCTTTCTGAATCGCCGATTTATCGCTTAATTTCGCAAATGTTGGCAATAAATACACGGAAAATGCGGTGGTTAAAAGCTGTAAATAGGCATCGGAAATACGGCTTAATCCTTGCCATAAACCCACCGCACTTAAGCCTTGACTGTCGATTAATTGATTACGCAATAAAATATACACCACTGGCATAGTGCAAGCCGTCACCAAAGTCATTAGCATATAACGGCTCAATAACGCACTGATCGAGAAATCAAATTTAGGTTTCAACCATTGCCAATGCCAATGTTGCTTGAATAAGGCAATTAAACTGGGAACAACAATCAAGGCAGGAATACAAGCAAAACCGATCAATCCCCCTTGATAACCTGCGAACCATAAGCACAACAATAAGCATATTGAGCCGACCAAATTAGAAAAAATAGAACTCATCGCACAGGCTTTGGCTTGACGTTGTCCTTTTAAAATGGCGATAAAATAATTACCTAATGCCATCAAGCATTGCAATAAAGCAAGCAGTTGAATAGTTAGACTGAAATCAGTGGTTTGAAATAAAAACAAGGAAATGGGTTGAGCAAACAGCAAGCCAATCAGAGCCAACATTGCTGAAACCGACATAATCCATAGACTGCTTACGCCTAAAATGGCTTGTAACCGTTGCGAGTCCTGTTCATATTCGGCTACAAATTTGGTCACCGCATTTAAAATGCCTGCCCCTGAAAGCACGCCCAATACCGTGAGCAAGGTCATATAATTTGCTGCTTGCCCTAAACCTGCCGAACCAAAATTTAAAGCAAAGATTTTAATAACAACAAGCCCGATAATGAGCTTAATCACAACAGCGGTGGATGTCCAAAGGGTTGTACTGGTTAAGGTTGGTTTTGTGATGGTTGACATATCCGTGACCGCCTTTATTTTTGCCGTTTTTACACTGTAGCACCGCAAAAATCTAAATAAACTTGCGTTGAATTTGGCTTGATTGTAGCAAAACAAGAATGTTTCACCAAATGTACTATGATGTCCGCTTGCTGAAGTGCGGTGGAAAAATCGGTTAATTTTACCTGATCCGTTAAGCTCACAGGAAATGTCTGAATATGGGGTTCCACCGCCCAAATTTCTCCCTGATGCCATTGAGCAAGGGCTTGTGTAATTGCTAATGCTGGGCTTTCTCGCAAATCGTCCACATCGGCTTTAAAACTTAACCCTAAACAGGCGATCTTAATTTCATCAGGGCGACAATTTTTTGCCATCATCAAATCCGCCACTGCAACTTTTATTTTTTCTACTACCCAAACAGGCTTATGGTTATTCACTTCTCGGGCGGTATGGATCAATTTTGCCTGTTCTGGGGATTGTGAACAAATAAAATAGGGATCCACCGCAATACAATGTCCGCCCACGCCAACACCCGGCTGTAAAATGTCCACTCTTGGGTGATGATTCGCCAGATTAATCAATTCCCACACATCAATACCTTGTTGATCACAAATCAGCGACAATTCATTAGCAAAAGCAATATTCACATCTCGAAAACTGTTTTCCGTCAGCTTGCACATTTCGGCGGTTTTGGCATTGGTCGCAAGGCATTTACCTCGCACAAAATCTTGATAAAAATCCACCGCTCGTTGTGTGCAAGCAGGGCTTAATCCACCGATTACCCGATCATTTTGTACCAACTCTTGCATCATTTTGCTCGGCAACACTCGTTCAGGGCAATAGGCAATTTGTACATCTGCTGTATTTTGAGAGAGCAACGGAAAGCTCAAATCAGGGCGTAATTCTTGTAACCATTGAGCCACTTGTTCCGTTGTGCCGACTGGCACGGTGGATTCAATAACCACCAAATTGCCTTTTTGTAACTGGCGAGCAATTTGTTGTATGGCTTGTTGCAAATAGCTTAGATCCGCTGTCAAATCCGCTTTCAACGGTGTTGGCACAGCAATCAAAAAAATATCCGCTTTTTTCACATCTAAACTAGCGAAAAGTCGCCCCGATTGCACCGCACTTTTTAACGCATTGGCTAATTCAGGTTCGGTGCTCGTGATTTCTGCTCGTTGAATCGCACAAATTTTGCTCATATCCGTATCCATTCCATACACAATATGCCCAAGATTAGCCAAGATTACCGCTGTTGGCAAGCCAATATATCCCAATCCAATTACCGAAATTTGCTTAGTCATTTTTTACTATCTGTTTGATAAATTGAATAATCCGCTCACAAGCCTTGCCGTCACCGTACAAGGTGCTGGCTTGTGCCATTTGTTGATATTTTATTGGATTTTTTGCCAACGCATTCACGGCATTAACAATAGCTAAACATTCCACACTGACTCGTTGCACAATCCCTGAGCTTTCCGCTTCGATTCGTTCCGTCTGATCTCGCAATAATAAAACAGGTTTACCCAATGCCGTGGCCTCTTCTTGAATGCCGCCCGAATCCGTTAAAATCAAAAAGGCTTGTTGCATTAATTGCACAAAATCAACATAAGGTAACGGATCGGTTAACCGAATATTGGCTTGATGTGATAATAATTGATAAACAGGTTCTCGCACCTGTGGATTGGGGTGAACAGGAAAAATGATCTGCCAACCTTGTTGAGCCAATGCCATTAAACTGTGACACAATTGCTCAATGCCCTTGCCCCAATTTTCTCGGCGGTGCATTGTCACTAATAGGCTTTTTTGATTGGGTTCAAAAGAAAAAAATGCGGTGTTTTTTGGTGGATTTTTTTGAATCCAATGTAACGCATCAATCACCGTATTGCCTGTCACCACAATATGTTGTTCAGGATAATGCTCCGCTAATAAATGTTGTTTGGCTTGTGGTGTTGGAGCAAAATGCCAACGTGCTAACACGGATGTTAAACGGCGATTGGTTTCTTCGGGAAAAGGGGAATAAGGTTGATAAGTGCGTAAACCCGCCTCAATATGCCCCACAGGAATTTGTTGATAATAACAGGCTAAACTGGTAGCAAAAGCGGTGGTGGTATCGCCTTGTACTAACACAAGATCGGGGCGAAACTCAGTTAAAACCGACCGCACTTTTTGCAAAATTCGACAGGTTAAATCTGTCAGATCCTGTTCATTTTGCATCACATCAAGATCCATATCAGGCGTTAAATCAAACAGAGATAACACCTGATCCAGCATTTCTCGATGCTGTCCTGTGACACAAATTCGGCTGTCAAATTCCACTTGCTCCGCCAATAATTTGACTAACGGAGCCAGTTTAATGGCCTCGGGACGTGTCCCAAATACGGTTAATAGTTTAAATTTCACCATTCAGGAAATTAGCTATGATTTTTTTGTTTACGTCCAGCAAAAATTAATGCCAGTAATAACCCCAATAAGAACCCGAACGCACCGCCTACGCTGGCCCATAATAAACGATCCGGTGAGGCAACTTGCGGTTGACTGGGTGATTTCAAGTAATCAAAGGTCATTAATTGGTTATCCAAAGGTGAAACCGATTTCATCATGTTTAATTTACCTTTCCAACTTAATTCATTTTGTGCGGCATTATCGGTGCTTTGTTGGGCAGCCAAATTTACTTGATTAAACAAGGTTTTCCATTTAGCAATCAATTCATTATATAAAGATTGTTGCGTCACATAATTGGTATATTTGACAAAATTATCCAATTGCTGTGCTGCTTGTTTGGGATTATCTAAGGTTACACTGATACGATCTGGTATATGTCGATCAGGATTTCCTTCCACAAATGTCGTATTGGCAATCAGATCTTGTAAAAAGGCATTGTCTTTTTCTTCAATCCCTGTTTGGCGTTGTTTATAAAAATCTGAATTTGACCAGAATTTCGCTAAATTATCATACCCTTGCACTTGTTGTTTAAAACTGTTAAACACTATATTGGCCGTATCTTTTTGTTCTTCCGCTTTGGCTTTATTGCCACTCACTAATTGATACATATCAAATAAAGCAAAATAATTACCTAACTGTTCTACTTTCGGTTGACGTACTTCGACATCCACTTTCCACTGCTCTTTCATAGCATAACTTCCGCCATAACCTGCTACGGCAAAAAGTGCGGTAAAAAAAAGAATAAATAATGTGCTTTTTACTAATTTCATAAATTTTCCTAACTAAAAATAAATCTACATCGCAGATGTTTTTGCTTTACGCAAACGGCGACGATGACGGCGAATAAATCGGGTAATTCGCCATGCTCTTGTTATCGAATAAGAATACAAAAAGAATAACCCAATGAATAAAATAAACATCAGCCATTCATTAATATAATAAATTTCGCCTAAAATACCAAATCCTGCACAAAGTGCCGCAATAAACGTGATTAGCATAAAGGCTTGGCGGTGAGTTAAGCCGGCTCGCACCATTAAGTGATGCACGTGTAAACGGTCAGGACGAAATGGGCTTTTACCTTTACGCAAACGGCGATAAATAATCGCCACCATATCAATTAACGGAATCGCCACTAACCATAAGGCGGTCACTGGATTCATGGGATGGCCTTTGCCTTGCGTACTGAGTAACAAAATCCAAATAATCGTAAACCCAATTAACGTACTGCCACTGTCACCCATAAAAATTTTGAATTTTTTGCCAAAAGGAATACACAGATTAAACATGGCATAGGGCATAATCGCCACAATTAAGGCAAAGCACCAACGAGCCAGATCGTGTTGATTATCCATATACATGAGAATCCCCACGCCAGCAAAAGCCACGCTAGACAAGCCACCGAGTAAGCCGTCAATACCGTCAATCATATTAAAGGCATTAATAATCGCAATGGTCGCAAATACCGTAATCACCACGCCAATCCAACCGAGCGTCACGGTAAACGGCCCAATAATTTGACCTAAATGATCAAGGGATAAACGCCCATAATAGATCATAAATACCGCCAATATGGCTTGGATCCCAGCTCGCAAGAAAGGGCTAATATCATAGCGATCATCTAAGATCCCAATCGCTAACAACACAAAAACGCTAAATAAATACAGTTGCGGTAACTTGGTTTGATCCCATTGTAATAGGTAAAAACACAGGTTGCCCATAAACAGCGAAATCCCGCCAATTAAAGGAATGGCTCCCTGATGACGTTTGCGATAATTGGGTTTATCCACTAATCCTACCGCAATAGCAATCGGACGCATCACAACAATTGTCAGAAAAGATGCGAAAAATGTTAACAGTAAATCTAACCACATGTCCTTTATTTGCCTTATTCAAGCTACACCTAAAAAATATTGCAAAGCATAGCATTAATCAGCGTTGATTGCAGAATATTTTTATAAAAAAGCGAAATTTAGACAGAAAATACAGTACAATAGTTCCATCTAAGTAATGATAAAGGAAAAATTATGTCAAATTCAACCGCACTTTTTTCTCGTGCAGAACGGGTGATTCCGGGGGGCGTCAATTCACCGGTTCGAGCCTTTAAAGGCGTAGGTGGCACGCCCGTATTTATTCAAAAAGCCGCAGGTGCTTATATTACCGACACCGACGGCAAGCAATATATTGATTATGTGGGATCGTGGGGGCCAATGGTGCTCGGCCATAATCACCCGGCGATTATTGATGCCGTGTTAAAAGCGGTGCCAAATGGATTAAGTTTTGGGGCACCCACAGAGGGCGAAATCACCCTTGCGGAATTAGTCTGTAAACTCATGCCGTCGATTGAATTAGTGCGAATGGTCAGTTCAGGCACTGAAGCGACCATGTCGGCGATTCGTTTAGCTCGTGGCTATACTGGACGAGATAAAATTATCAAATTTGAAGGTTGCTATCATGGTCATTCCGATGCGTTATTAGTCAAAGCCGGATCAGGGGCGTTAACGCTCGGACAACCCAGTTCCCCTGGTGTACCAGAAGATTTTGCGAAACATACTTTAACTTGCACTTACAATGATCTGGAGTCGGTCAAACAAGCCTTTGAGCAATATCCTCATGAGATTGCTTGTTTAATTATTGAACCGGTAGCCGGCAATATGAACTGTGTTCCACCGAAAGACGGCTTTTTACAAGGTTTACGTCAACTTTGCGATCAGTACGGCACTGTGTTCATTATTGACGAAGTGATGACCGGTTTCCGTGTGGCGTTATCCGGTGCTCAATCTTACTACGGTGTCACCCCCGATTTAACCTGTTTAGGCAAAATTATTGGTGGCGGTATGCCTGTGGGGGCCTTTGGTGGTAAGCGAGAAATTATGCAATACATTGCCCCAACTGGCCCTGTTTATCAAGCCGGTACGCTGTCTGGCAACCCGATTGCCATGGCCGCAGGATTAGCTTGCTTAACGGAATTAAGTAAAACGGGCAATGAAGAAAAATTGGCCCAGAAAACCGCCAAATTAGCCAACGGCTTAAAGGCTCTTGCAGACAAGCACGGCGTACCATTCCAAGTGCAATATGTGGGCGGTATGTTCGGTTTATTCTTCACTGAACAGCAAGAAATTTGCAACTTCCAACAAGTGATGCAATGTGATGCCACAACATTTAACCGATTCTTCCATTTTATGTTAGCACAAGGGATTTATCTTGCCCCCTCTGCTTATGAAGCAGGTTTTATGTCCTTGGCTCATTCGGACGAAGATATTGACCGCACTTTAGTGGCTGCAGATAAGGCTTTTGCACAATTAGCCCAATCACATTAAACGAAAAAAGGGCTAACCCGAAAGTTAGCCCCTCCCCTCCTTGGTAATATCACTCATTAAACGCTTGTTTAATTTGTGCTGTGCCTAAATGCCCTGGAATCACTTTTTGAACATTTAAATCCTGATCAATCACCACACTTGACGGATAGCCTCGCACTTTCGTACGTTTAAGCACTTCGCCACTTTCATCAAGCAAGACCACAATATTTTTATATTCCAGTCCTTTATACCACTCAATAAATTTCTCGGTGGATTTTTCACCTTTTTGATCAGGGGAAACAATAGTGACGACGTTAAAACCGTTATTTTGATCCGCACTTAACTCGTCAATTTCTGCCAGCCCAGCCAAACAAATCGGACACCAAGAGGCCCACATTTTGACATAGAGTGGTTTGCCTTGATATTGTGCTAAGGTCACGGACTGATTATTTAAATCTTTAAATTGGATATCTTTCAATGTGGTTTCTCCTGCTGCAAATGAATTCACACTCAATAACATAAACACTAACGCAAATAATTTTTTCATGATTTAATTTTTCCTTATATGATTTTACATAAAGATATGTAAATTATTGGTAATTAATAAAATACCCATTAAAATGATTAATATTCCACCCACCATTTTAAATTTGTTTAAATGTTTATTCATGGATTTTGCTTTTTTCAATAAACTCTCCGAGAAGAAAGAAAACACAATAAAGGGGGTGGCTAACCCTAACACATAAACAAACATCATGGCGGCACCGTATAACGCGGATCCATCGTTGCTGGATAAGGCCAAAATCGAGGCTAATACAGGACCAATACAAGGTGTCCAACCAAGGCTAAAGGTTAATCCTAACACAAAGGCTTCAAGGGAGGCACTTTTACCGCTGGTTTTGATTTCCACCAATTTGGTTCGCTCTAAGGCATGAATTTTGAAAATACCTAATTGGTGTACGCCCAAAATCACCACGATAATACCGGCAATAATTCGGGTGGTATCGTTAAACAACACATCACCTAAAAAACCAAAGCCAAAGCCCAATCCAACGAATGTCAAGGATAAGCCCAACACAAACAAGAATGTGTTGAGAATCTTTTTCCCGCCTTTACTCAAAATACCAAAATAAATCGGCACAATGGGGAAAATACAAGGCGAAAGAAACGATAACAAGCCTGCCAGAAAAACGCTACTAATTACTAATTGCTGATCAAACATCTTATTTCACCAACCCCATTAAATAGCCATAATGTTGTTTTTCCATTTGATTAAAGGGAATAAACTTAATCGAGGCACTGTTGATGCAATAACGTAAACCGCCTTTGTCTTTCGGGCCATCATCAAACACGTGACCTAAATGGGCTTTTCCACTGCGACTCAACACTTCGGTTCGGTGCATATTAAAGCTGTTATCATCGGCATAAGTGACGACATCCTTGTCAATCGGTTGGGTAAAGCTAGGCCAACCACAGCCCGATTCAAACTTATCCGTAGAAGAAAATAACGGCTCACCGGTGGTGACATCCACATAAATACCCGGTTCAAAATTATTCCAATATTCATTGCTAAAGGAACGCTCAGTATTTTTCTTTTGCGTCACGCTGTATTGTAACGGCGTTAATTTGGCTTTTAATTCTTCATCGCTCGGTTTTGGATAATCTTTGGGATCAATAATAATATTGTTCGCCTGTTCCAAATCAATATGACAGTAACCATTTGGATTTTTCTTTAAATAATCCTGATGATAATCTTCCGCCAAAATATAATGTTTCAACGGCTCGACTTCCACCTGAATTTTATCTTTATGTTTGGCTTGCTCCGCTTGAATGGCCGCTAAAATAATCGCTTTATCTTGTTCATTTTGATAATAAATCCCTGTACGATATTGACGACCACGGTCATTGCCTTGTTTATTTACGCTAGTGGGATCAATCACTTGGAAATAATATTTCAATAGTTTATCTAATGACACCAAATTGGCATCATAGGTCACATGCACGGTTTCCGCATGATCGGTACCGCCAATTAAACGGTAACTGGTTTGTTCCGTTTTCCCATTGGCATAACCTGAGGTGGCATCTTTCACGCCGTAAATTCTTTCCATATAGGCTTCGATACCCCAGAAACAACCACCGGCTAAATAAATTTCACGAATATCTTGTTGTTGAGTTTGTTGCATTGTGTTGTCCATCTTTTTCATCTCCGTCATAGGTTTACTCATGCTATCTGCGACACTGATTTGGCTCATTGCCATCGCTGACATAAAAAGTAAAGATAATTTTCCGTATTTCATGTTTTTCTCCTTGTAAATCGGCTAAAAAATTTGCCTTGCATTACATTAGTCGTGATAAAAACAAAATCCTTACAAAAAATTTCATTTTTTTATAAAAAAATACCGCACTTGATTAACTTTAAATCAAAGTGCGGTATTTTTCTAATAAAATTTTAACTACTTGGTCATGCGTTTATACTTAATCCGATGCGGTTGGGTCGCCGCCTCGCCTAAGGTTTTCTTTTTCCATTCTTCGTAGTCGGTAAAGTTACCTTCGTAGAACGTCACTTTGCCCTCATCGCCGTAGTCCAAAATATGGGTGGCGATACGGTCTAAGAACCAACGGTCGTGGGAAATCACCATCGCACAACCTGGGAACTCAAGAATGGCATTTTCTAAGGCACGCAAGGTTTCTACGTCTAAGTCATTGGTCGGTTCGTCCAATAACAATACATTGCCACCACGTTGTAGCAGTTTAGCTAAATGCAAACGACCACGCTCACCGCCTGATAATTCGCCGACTCGTTTTTGCTGATCGACACCTTTAAAGTTAAAACGCCCCACATAAGCACGGCTTGGAATTTCGAAGTTACCGATAGTTAAAATATCCTGTCCGTTAGACACTTCTTCCCACACGGTTTTTTTGTCGTCCATCGCATCACGGAATTGATCCACAGACGCTAGGGTCACCGTTTCTCCTAAGGTAATGGAACCGCTATCAGGCTGTTCTTTGCCTGACAACATACGGAATAAAGTAGATTTCCCTGCCCCATTTGCCCCGATAATCCCCACAATCGCTCCTTTTGGAATACTGAATGATAAATCATCAATTAAGGTACGATCACCATAGGATTTGGTTAAATGTTCCACTTCGATCACTTTATCCCCTAAACGTGGACCAGGTGGAATAAAGAGTTCGTTGGTTTCATTACGTTTTTGATATTCGCCTGAATTTAATTCTTCAAAACGTGCCATACGTGCTTTACTTTTCGCTTGACGACCTTTTGGATTTTGGCGAACCCATTCTAATTCTTTTTCAATAGATTTTTGACGTGCGGACTCGGTGGCTTGCTCTTGGGCTAAACGTTTTTCTTTTTGTTCTAACCAAGAAGAATAATTACCCTCCCATGGAATACCCTCACCACGGTCAAGCTCTAAGATCCAACCTGCGACGTTATCCAAGAAATAACGGTCATGGGTAATTGCCACCACAGTACCTTCATAATCATGTAAGAAACGTTCTAACCACGCTACGGATTCAGCGTCTAAGTGGTTGGTTGGTTCGTCTAATAACAACATATCGGGTTTTTCGAGCAATAAACGACACAATGCTACACGGCGACGTTCGCCCCCTGAAAGATGTTCAATTTTTGATTCCCATTCTGGCAAACGTAATGCGTCAGCCGCACGCTCTAACTGGTTATCTAAATTATGTCCATCATGTGCTTGAATAATGGCCTCTAAATTAGCTTGTTCCGCCGCAAGTTTGTCAAAATCCGCATCAGGATCGGCATATAAGGCATACACTTCATCTAAACGAGTTAACGCATTTTTCACTTCCGAAACCGCTTCTTCAATGGCTTCACGCACAGTTTGTTGCGGATCTAATTTTGGTTCTTGCGGAAGATAACCGATTTTAATCCCTGGTTGTGGACGAGCTTCCCCCTCAAATTCTTTATCTACGCCAGCCATAATGCGTAATAAGGTGGATTTACCTGCACCGTTTAAACCAAGAACCCCGATTTTCGCCCCAGGGAAAAAGCTCAAGGAAATATCTTTCAAAATATGACGTTTCGGCGGCACAACCTTGCCTACTCGGTGCATAGTGAAAACGAATTGTGATGACATTTTTTATTCTCTTGTTGTCTATTTAAATATCGTAGGGGCGTATTGCATACGCCCCAAAATCTCGTTTGTGTATCAGGGCGTATGCAATACGCCCCTACACGGTCATTGGAAAATTATTTTCCAATGACTTCCAATCCGCCCATATAAGAACGTAATACTTCTGGCACGGTAATGGAACCATCGGCATTTTGATAATTTTCTAATACAGCAACTAAGGTACGCCCCACCGCCAAACCTGAACCATTTAAAGTATGTACTAAACGAGTTTTCTTATCACTTTTCGCACGGCAACGGGCTTGCATACGGCGAGCTTGGAAATCCCACATATTAGAACAAGATGAAATTTCACGATAGGTATTTTGAGCAGGTACCCAAACTTCCAAATCATAGGTTTTGCACGAACCGAAGCCCATATCACCGGTACAAAGCAACACTTTACGATACGGCAAATTCAATAATTGCAAGACTTTTTCCGCATGACCGGTTAATTCTTCTAAGGCTTGCATGGAGGTTTCAGGTTCAACAATTTGGACTAATTCGACTTTGTCAAATTGGTGCATACGAATTAAACCACGAGTATCACGGCCATAAGATCCCGCCTCGGAACGGAAACAAGGCGTATGTGCGGTCATTTTTAACGGTAATTGTTCGGTGTCAAGAATTTCACCACGCACTAAATTGGTCACTGGTACTTCGGCGGTTGGAATTAAGGCGTAAGGGACTTCCCCCTCCAATGGTTTGGTGTGAAATAAATCTTCACCAAATTTTGGTAATTGCCCTGTACCATACAAAGTATCGTGATTGACTAAATAAGGCACATAAGCCTCTGTATAGCCGTGTTGTTCGGTATGTAAGTCCAGCATAAATTGAGCTAAGGCACGGTGCATTTTAGCAATTTGGCCTTTCATCACTGCAAATCTTGCTCCGCTTAATTTCACCCCAGCGGCAAAATCTAAACTGCCGTTAAGTTGTTCACCCAAGGTCACATGATCTTTCACCTCAAAATCAAATTGACGTGGCGTTCCCCAGCGTGAAATTTCTTTATTTTCGCTATCGTCTTTGCCTAATGGCACTTCGTCTGCCGGCAAATTTGGAATGGTCAATGCCAAGGTATTTAATTCCGCTAACACATCATCCAATAAACCTTTCGCTTGAGCCAGTTCAATCCCCATGCTATCCACATCTTGCATTAAGGATTCAATATTTTCACCACGTGCTTTGGCCGCACCAATGGCTTTTGATCTGGTATTACGTTCTGCTTGTAAGGTTTCGGTTTTAACCTGTAATGCTTTGCGTTGTTCTTCTAATTCGGTGACTTTTGCCACATCCAAATCAAAATTACGTTTTAATTTTAATAATTGTGCTGTTTCCGCAATATTATTGCGTAATAAATTCGGATCGATCATTTTTTCTTCCTTAAATTAATACGGTAAACATGACTTTCATTCTATAACGAATTAGTGAGAATTTCCATTATTTCCACCGCACTTTATTGCTTTTATTATCCTGTTGTTGTAACCAATCTAATTTTTCTTTTATTTTAACTTCCATACCGCGGTTGGTTGGAAAATAGAATTGGGTATCTTTTAATGGCTCAGGGAAATAATCCTCCCCAGCAGCATAGGCATTGGGTTCATCATGGGCATAACGGTATTCTGCCCCTAACCCCATTTCTTTCATTAAATTCGTTGGGGCATTGCGTAAATGCTCGGGGACATCATAATCTGGTGCTTGTTTTGCCAATGCTTTAGCTTGATTAAATGCCTGATACACCGCATTGCTTTTCGGAGCCACCGCTAAATAGACAATGGCTTGGGCAATGGCTCGCTCTCCCTCTGCAGCACCGACTCGAGTAAAACAATCCCATGCGGCCAACGCCACTTGCATTGCACGGGGATCGGCATTGCCCACATCTTCTGATGCAATGGCTAACAAACGACGAGCCACATATAAAGGATCACTGCCAGCCGTAATAATCCGTGCATACCAATATAACGCCGCATCAGGTGCTGAGCCACGTACGGATTTATGCAACGCCGAAATTAAATCATAAAAACGGTCGCCCTGTTTATCAAAACGAGCTTGCCGTTCGCCTAGCACTTCGGTTAATAAAGTGCGGTGTAAAATCTTGCCATTTTTCTGATCTTCATCTGCCATATCCACCATTAATTCGAGACAATTCAAGGCTAAACGAGCATCACCATTGACATATTCTGCCAACAAGGCTAGCAAATTCTCTTCGATTTTTAACCGCAGTTTACCGAGTCCACGCTCAGGATCATCAATGGCTTGTTGTAATACTTGTTGAATATCATGCTTATCTAGGGATTTTAAAATATACACTCTGGCACGAGATAGCAAGGCACTATTCAATTCAAAAGACGGATTTTCCGTCGTGGCGCCGATAAAAATAATGGTGCCATTTTCAATATGGGGGAGAAACGCATCTTGCTGACTTTTGTTAAAACGATGTACTTCATCCACAAATAAAATGGTACGGCGATCATTAAGTTGATTCTGTTTCGCTCGTTCAATAGCCTCTCGAATTTCTTTGACGCCACTGGTCACGGCGGAAAGACGTTCTACTTCAGCATGAATACGGTGAGCGATAATTTCTGCTAAGGTCGTTTTACCTGTGCCTGGTGGCCCCCATAAAATCATGGAATGGGCATGTCCCGCCTCAATGGCTTTACGTAAAGGTTTGCCTTGACCAATTAAATGTTGCTGACCGCAATATTCATCTAACGTGCGTGGTCGCATACGTGCGGCAAGGGGGCGGAAATCGGTATTGGAGAAATCGAGATTGAGATTGGACATGAGCATCCTTTAAAATTGCTTTACCCTCACCCTAGCCCTCTCCCAAAGGGAGAGGGGACAGAATAAGGGATGATTTCATTTTATTATTTACCCTAACATATTCCCTCTCCTTTTGGGAGAGGGGACAGAATAAGGGATGATTTCATTTTATTATTTACCCTAACATGTTCCCTCTCCCTTTGGGAGAGGGGACAGAATGAGGGATGATTTCATTTTATTATTTACCCTAACATGTTCCCTCTCCCTTTGGGAGAGGGCTAGGGTGAGGGTATAAAGTCTTATTTTTTCTTTTTATTCCGTTGATCATCAAATTCAGCCCCTTTCGGTACGCTAAATTGGAAAACCGTATCAGCAATATTATCATTACGAATATTGCGTAAAATATAAAGATTGGATTGACCATCTTTTTCAATGGTACTGAACCCTTTCAATATGCCATTTCCGTCAATTCGCACATCAAATTGTTTAATATTGCTACTTTTCGCTTTCGGTTTTAACACAAAGGTATCGGCATTTTGCACCACGTTATACTGTTGCCAATGGCTGTTATCATTGCTGGTTAATAACACAAACGGCGTATTATTCACGGCTTCAGTAACCCAATTAGCGGTCACTTGTTCCACAAAAGGATCGTAGAACCACAAGGTTTTACCGTCAGAAATAATTTGGCTTTCTTGCGGTGCTTGGGTATCCATACGGAATAAATTTGGGCGTTTAATTTGCAATTTACCCGAACCCTGTTGCACTTGTTTACCATTGGCAGAACTCACATTTTGATTAAATTCGGCAGTGAACATTTGCACTTTTTGCAAACGTGATTGTAATTCACTCGCCGCATCCGCCAACGCAAAAGGCGTCGCCAAGGCGAAAGCCAACAGTGCGGTGATTTTTTGTGATATTTTTTTCATTTTACTTTCCTTTTTAATAATCTGGCGTGCGTGCCAATAATTCACGTTTACCGTTACGCATTTCGGATACAATACCTTGTTCTTCCAGTTGATCCATTAAATTTGCTGCACGGTTAAAGCCAATTTTTAATCGACGTTGAATAAATGACGTAGAGGTCATACCTGTATTCACCACGATCTCAACGGCTTTGTCAAACAGCGGATCCAATTCTTCGCTACTGGTAGCAAATCCGTCATCCTCTCCGCCCTCATTATCCTCAGCACTTTCTAAAATCGACGAAATATAATTCGGTTTGCCTCTGGCTCGCCAGTCATCCGCTACACGAGACACTTCATCATCCGACATATAGGCGCCATGTACACGCACTAAATCCGTGGTGCCATTCCCCAAATAAAGCATGTCCCCCATGCCTAATAATGCCTCGGCGCCATTTTGATCGAGAATGGTACGAGAGTCATTACGTTGCACTACGGTAAAGGCAATACGGCTTGGGATATTGGATTTAATCAACCCCGTAATGACATCTACCGATGGACGTTGTGTAGCCAAAATAACATGGATCCCCACAGCACGAGCTTTTTGGGTTAAACGAGCAATTAATTCTTCGATCTGTTTACCCACTTGCATCATTAAATCAGCAAACTCATCCACTATGACAACAATATAGTTCATTCGTTCTAATAATGGGGCTGTGCTGTCTAACGTATCACCGGGTTTCCAAAGTGGATCGGGAATGCCGATACCTTGTTCACGGTAGCTATCAAGGCGTTCATTAAAGCCCTCAATATTTCGTACTCGTAGTTGTGACAACAGTTGATAACGACGTTCCATTTCATCCACACACCAACGCAACGCATTGGCGGCTTTCTTCATGTCCGTCACGACTTCGGTTAATAAATGCGGAATATCGTTATAGATGGACAATTCCACCACTTTCGGGTCGATCATAATAAATTTGACTTCTTCCGGTTTCACACGGAAAAGCAAACTTAAAATCATGGTGTTGATCCCAACCGATTTTCCTGACCCCGTAGAACCCGCCACCAATAAATGTGGCGTTTTGGCTAAATCAATCACAATCGGCATGCCGCTAATATCTTTGCCTAATGCCATAGGTAATAAGGCTTTGCTATTGCGGAACTCGTCGCTGTCTAGCACATCTCGTAATGGTACGATTTGGCGTTTTTCATTGGGCGTTTCAATACCAATATAAGGTTTCCCTGGAATACTTTCCGTGACCCGAATCGCTTTAAACATCAACGCTCGAGCTAAATCCGTATCAATTCGACTGACGGCGGAGGCTTTGACACCCGGTAATAATTCCAGTTCATAACGCGTGACCACTGGCCCGACTAACACATCTTTCACCGTGGCTTTAATTTTAAAATTCTGTAATTGTTGCTCAATCCGTTTTGAGGTATCGAAAATTTGTTGTTCCGAAATATCTTGGGCTTGTATCACCCGTTTATCTAACAAATCTAACAAAGGTAAATCGGTAGTGGGTTTTTCTTTAGGCGTATGATCGCCATATAATTCCACCAATTTATCAATCGGAATCGTACGCAAACCATTTTGCATTTTTTCTTCTTCAGCTTCTTCTGGATCTTCTACTTCAATAGAAATATCATCAGGCTGATTCGCTAAATGCACGCTTAATTGTTGAGCCTGCTCTAAACGTTGCCGTTCTTTTTCTGCCTCTTGTTGAGCAAACTGTTCGGCTAATTCGGCAGAAAGATCGTCTAATCCCTCATTTTCAATTGGCATTAACGGTTTTGCTGGTGTCAGCTTAACTTCCGGTATCACCGGCGTCGGCGTTTCTTGCGGCAATGTCACATTTAATCCATTTTCCGTTAAGAAATCGGGTCGATTGATGTTGTCATCTTTTGTCACTTGGGAGGGTAATACAACATTGATCTCCGTTGTTTCTACACCATTCGGTTGGGCAATTTTCACTTCAGGTAAAGTTGGGTTTTCAAATTCAATCGGCTTAAATACATCATCTCCCACAAAACCCGCCGTGGTGTCCTCGTACGCTGTTTGCGTATGTTGTGGATCCGTCACGCTTCCACCTAAACCCGAAATATGGATCGGTTGCACTGTTTCTATTTCAGTATTATCTTCCTCTTGAGGTGCCGAGGCTTGAACAGAAATGTCGTTCAGTTCTTCTTCATTTTCTGCGGTTATCTCCTCAACAGGCTCCTCATTTTTCACCGTTAACCAGTTATAAAAACGTACCACTAAACGAATCAAAGAGGCGCCAGAACAAAAAATGAACCCTAAAATACTGAACAGGACGCCAAACAGGAGTAAACCAAACTTACCCAATAATGGGAGCATATATTTCGCCAACACCCCACCCAGTACACCGCCGGCTAAATGGTCGCTCGTATGCGGGAGTAACATGGCAGACAATGCCGTCAAGCCAAGCATTAACAGAACAAAACCAAACATACGTAAGGAAAAGCGTGTCCAAGTCAAGCTATCTACTCGTTTAGTACGAATAAAATAAATCGGGGCAATACAGAGTAAGAAAGGTAATAAATGACCAACATAGCCAAATAGCACAAAAAAGAGATCGATTATCCAAGCACCCAAACGCCCAGCTTTGTTGATCACCTCATCTTGATAACTTACCACGGACCAAGCATTGTCAAAGGAACTATAACTCGACCATGCAATAATCAAATAAAAGCCGAAAAGTGCGGTCAATCCAAATAAAACTTCCACCAAATAATGGGTTGGTGAAAAGCCGTCTGTTATTTTTCTAATCATATTATTTTAATTGTAAAAAATTGGTTTGTTTGACTTCTTCCATCACCACAAAGGTACGTGTATCATTCACACCGGGTAGGCGTAATAAGGTGGTGCCAAGTAATTTACGATAAGCGGACATATCCGCTACTCTGGTTTTAAGCAGATAGTCAAAATCGCCCGAGACCAGATAACATTCTTGAATATCATCCAATAATTGCACCGCATCATTAAATTCTTCAAATACATCTGGCTTGCCACGCACAAGCGTGATTTCCACAATCACTAACAATGGCGCCTCTAATAATTCGGGATTGAGCAAAGCACGATAGCCCATAATAACGCCTTGTTTTTCTAAACGTTTTACACGCTCTAAACAAGGTGTTGGCGAAAGTCCTACTTTCTTAGATAAATCAATATTGGAGATTTTGCCATTACGCTGTAATTCATCTAGAATTTTAATATCAATGGCATCAAAAGGCTTAACTAATTTTTTATCCATATAAAGCTCCCCATAAAAAGAATAAAATACTGTCAATTAACAGTGAATGTCTTAATATAACAGTAAATTAAATAAAATTCAGTAAAAAATAACGCACTTTATGCTTTTTATTTGGTTTAATCAATAAATGGCTAAAGATCTAATTAACATTTGACCGTTTTTTATGCTTTCTCTATAATGGCCTTTTTATTTTGGAGTGAAAAATGGTACCTATTGTTATAAAAACACATATTGTGTTTGCTTATTTAAGTTTATTTTTATTAGTGATTCGTGGTGCAATGCAACTGTCTGGCAAAGATTGGCGTGCGGTAAAACCGCTCAAAATTCTACCGCACTTATCTGATACCGTATTATTGGTCACGGCAGCTTTTTTCTTTATCAGCTTTGGCTTTTCCATTTGGAAACTAGTGAAACTCGCTTGCTTTGTGGGCTATGTGTTCTGTGCGTTTAAATTCTTTAGTAAGAAAATCCAACAGCCAAAACCCGTGTTCTTCGTGGGTGCTGTCTTGTGCCTACTCGGCGCCATGTTCTTAGGCTACGGTCACTAATATAACAAAACCGTACTTTTGTTCGGGAAATCCGATCAAAAGTGCGGTTATTTTTTTGCAGATTTTTTAACTTATCCACCGGCCAGTTTCACCACAAAGCCTTTTTGTTCCAACAGTTGTTTCAGCAAATCTCGTTTATCGCCTTGGATTTCAATATGTCCATCTTTCACGGATCCACCACAACCACAACGTTTCTTCAGTTCAGCTGTCATCTTTTTTAGATCATCATCTGATAAATCCAAGCCAGTAATCACACAAACGCCCGCCCCTTTACGGCCACTGGTTTGGCGTTGAATACGTACAACGCCATCCCCTTTTAGACGTTCAGCTTTAGGTTTATCCGCTTTAATCCGTCCGACTTCGGTGGAATAAACTAGCTCACTCATTACAAGTTTGCCAACGACGCATTAATAGCACGCAATACATCTGCCGGCTTATCTGCTTGGGTAATCGGGCGACCAATCACTAAATAATCCGCCCCCGCACCCACGGCCGCCGCAGGTGTCATGACTCGGCGTTGATCGCCAAATTCACTGCCCACAGGACGAATCCCCGGTGTCACTAATTTAAAATGCTCACCGCAGTTTTTGCGTAAAATTTCCACTTCTTGCGGTGAACAAACGACACCGTCTAAGCCTGCACGTTGAGTTAAATGGGCTAAACGAATCACTTGTTCTAACGGCGAGGCGTTAATCCCAATTTGTAACAGATCCAAATCTTCCATACTGGTTAATACGGTCACGCCGATTAATAAAGGTGCATCTTTGCCATAAGGTTCCAGAATATTTTTGGCCTCTTCCATCATACGCAAGCCACCACTGGCATGTAAATCCACCATCCACACACCTAAGTCAGCCGCTGAACGCACTGCTCGAGCCACGGTATTTGGAATATCGTGATATTTTAAATCTAAAAATACCTCAAACTTACGTTGATGTAATTGTTTCAAAAAATTGGTGCCTAAACTGGTAAACATTTCTTTACCTAATTTTAGACGACAAAGACTTGGATCAATTTGATCCACCAAGTTTAACGCATCGGATTCATTTTCATAATCTAATGCCACAATAATTTTGCTATCCATATTCATTTCCTTACTTGATGAGTTGAATGCTGTATTAATTTGGAAATTCAATGCCACGAATTGGCTTAACCTTTTCCCACTGGCGACAAGATGGGCAACACCACATTAACTTATGGCTTTGATAGCCACAGTTGGTGCAACGATAATCAAAACCTTGTTTAATATGTTCGCCGACCATTTTATGCAATAACACTAGACTATCTTTAGCACGCCCTGTTTCTGCATCATCAATTTGATATTGAATAAAACGATGAAATAAAAACATATTCGGATTGGTGCCAATTTTTTGATAGACTTTGCTTTGTGCGGTGGCACGGCTATCTTTTTGTTCGATCACATCCGCTAAAGCTAAATCCACGCTGGCATTTGCACTAAGTTGGCTCGCTCGCACTAAAAAGAGTTCAAAATTGTCCAGTAAACCTAATTGCTGATAGCAATCTTTGAGCTGAGGTAACACTTCCCCCACATAATCCGCATTTTGATTCAGCACATTTTCTAAAATTTTCACCGCACTTTTGAAATCGTTTTGCTGAATATACCATTTCCCCAACATCATGGACGCACGCACACAATTAGGCGATACAGCTAAGGCTTGCTCGAGTAAACCTTTCGGATTTTCTTTGCTGTCTGCCGGTAATAAATTCGCATACTCACAATAAAATTGTGCCAATTCAATATTATCCGTTTTAGGCTCAATTTTCGCTAATTTTTCCGCCACATTAATGGCTTTTTTCCATTCTTTGGTTTTTTGATAAATAATGGCTAATTGTTGCAATGCCCCACTGGCAAATTCAGGTTCATCCACCAACACAATATACAAATTTTCTGCCCGATCAAAAAAACCCACAGACATAAAATCTTTGGCTAATTGCTGTTTCGCTAATAATTTCTGCTCAAAAGAATAATTAGGGCTACGATCTAAGGCTTGATGAATACGTAAGGCCCGATCCACTTCACCACGAGAGCGAAATAAGTTGCCTAAGGTGAGTTCAGCTTCAAATTGGGAGCGGTGTTCAATATCGTTTTCGGTTTCTTGCTTTTGCAGCATTTCTAAAAACAAGTCCACCGCTTTTTCGGTTTGATTGGATAATAAAAAATTCATCCCTGTGACATAGTCTCGGGAGAATTTATTACTCACTTCTTCCTGATCTTTTTTGGCACTACGATGCCCCATATACCAACCATAAGCGGCGGCAATCGGCAAGAGCAGGAAAAGTAATTCAATCATGCTTATTCAGCCTTTTTCAGACTTGATGTCAACTCGTTAATTTGTTGAGTTTGGCGTTTAATTTGACGAGATAAAGCCATATTTTTGATTTTAATACGCAGATAAAAAATTCCCGTAATTAACCAGCCAAGAATTAAACCTAAACCAAATAATATCGCTACTAAAGTTGAAAGTTTAAACTCATTTTCAGCCACAATATAGTTAAAGGTAATCACTTGATCGTTATTCGCCCCTACCGTAATCGCAACCAAAATCACCGCAATCACGACCACCAATCCTAAAAGGTATTTAAACATGATACTTCCCCCTGATATAAATACTCGAGTTAAAAACGCATTCGCCTGTATTATGCCAAAAATCACTACAAAAAACGACACATAAATTGTGTCGTTTTAATATATTTACGCCGAGCAATCAAATTATTGATCAACACGCTCTTTTAATTCTTTACCCACTTTAAAGTGCGGTACACATTTTGCTTGTAATTTCACGCTTTCGCCCGTTTTTGGATTGCGTCCTACTCTTGGTTGACGGCAATGCAATGAAAAGCTACCAAAACCACGCACTTCAATACGATTACCATTTTCTAAGGTTTGCGAAAGCTGTTCTAAAATCTCTTTTACTGAATTTTCAACGGTTTTCACTGCAAGAGATGGGTGTTTTTCAATTAATGTGTCGATAAGTTCTGATTTGGTTGTCATAATTTATTCCTTGTTTTTGAGCCAATAAAACAACGTAATTATTCTAAATTAAAATACATACGTGGTTTTACTTTACGTAGCTTCGCTGTTCCTTTAGAAACGAAAAAGTGCGGTGCAAAATACTTAATTTTTTAATCACTGGCGTGCCTAGACACGCCAGTTTTATTTATGCGAATAAATTATTCGCCTTTCGCTTGTGCAAATGCGGCTGCCATTGCATTAGGAATAGCCACTTCTTCTTGTTTGCTATTCACGCTTGCTACGGCTGCAGCTTCTTCAGCTTGATCTTTCGCTTTCACAGATAAGTGAACGATACGAGATTTACGATCTACACCAGTGTATTTCGCTTCAACCACATCACCTGCTGCCACTTCGCTTGTTAAGTCTGCTGCACGGATATAGCCTTCAACGCCACCGGCTAATTCAACTTTGGCACCTTTGCTGTCAGCTTCAACAACAGTTGCTGATAATACAGCACCTTTTTTGTTGATTGCCACAAAGTTGTTGAACGGATCTTCTTCTAATTGTTTGATACCTAAAGAGATACGTTCTTTGGCTGAATCAACTTGTAACACAACGGCTGCGACTTCGTCACCTTTTTTGTATTGACGAACGGCTTCTTCACCTTGTACATTCCAAGAAATGTCAGATAAGTGAACTAAACCATCGATACCACCTTCAAGACCGATGAAGATACCGAAATCAGTGATAGATTTGATTTTACCTTCAACTTTGTCGCCTTTGTTGTGGGTTTCAGCAAATTGTAACCATGGGTTTGGTTTGCATTGTTTTAAGCCTAAAGAAATACGACGACGTTCTTCGTCAATTTCTAACACCATCACTTCAACCACATCTCCAAGGCTCACCACTTTAGATGGGTGAATGTTTTTGTTAGTCCAATCCATTTCTGAAACGTGAACTAAACCTTCAACACCGTCTAAAATCTCAACGAAACAGCCGTAATCAGTCAAGTTAGTCACTTTACCGGTTAATTTGCTGTTTACTGGGTGATTTTCAGCAATCGCCGCCCAAGGATCTTGACCTAATTGTTTTAAGCCTAAAGACACACGAGTACGATCTTTGTCGAATTTTAATACTTTAACGGTGATTTCATCACCTACATTCACGATTTCGCCTGGGTGTTTAACACGTTTCCAAGCCATATCTGTGATGTGTAATAAACCATCCACACCGCCTAAGTCAACAAATGCACCGTACTCAGTTAAGTTTTTAACTACACCTTTAACTTCTGCACCTTCGGCAAGATTCGCTAATACTTCATCACGATCTTGATTGCTTTCAGATTCAATAACCGCACGACGTGAAACAACAACGTTGTTGCGTTTTTGGTCTAATTTGATAACTTTGAATTCTACTTCTTTACCGAGTAAATGATCTGCATCACGAGTTGGACGAGTATCTACTAATGAACCTGGTAAGAACGCACGCACACCGTTTAATTCAACAGTGAAACCGCCTTTTACTTTACCATTCACTAAACCGATCACGCTAGCTTGAGCTTCGAATGCTTTTTCTAATTCGATCCAAGATTCGTGACGTACCGCTTTCTCACGAGAAAGTTTAGTTTCACCGTAACCGTCTTCAACTGCATCTAATGCAACGTTTACTACGTCGCCAATTTTAACCTCAACTTCACCTTGAGCGTTAGTGAACTCTTCAGCTGGAATACGTGCTTCAGATTTTAAACCAGCATCTACGTAAACAAAGCCTTTTTCGATAGCCACAACGTGACCTTTAACGATTGAGCCTAAACGAGTTTCAAGGTTATTTAATGATTCTTCAAAGAGTTGAGCGAAAGATTCTGACATAATTAATCTTCTTTAATAAGTTAATAACATCCACTTAAAATCCGTAACAAGTGGGGTTGATAATAAAAGTCTATCCGTCCTTGAATAAACCGAAAAAATGTATTTGAAATTAGCTTTTCACTTTCAGTGCAATGTAATCTAGGGCTTGCTGAATCACTTCATCAATGGACAATTCCGTACTGTCTAACAATAACGCATCATCCGCAGGTTTCAGTGGTGCAACCGCTCGATTTCTATCCCGAAAGTCACGATCTTGAATCTCGGCTAAAATCTGTGCAAAGTTACCATTAATTCCTTTATTTTGCAACTGTTTAAATCGTCTTTTTGCTCTTTCTTCGCTACTTGCGTCTAAAAATAGCTTCACTTGGGCATTGGGGAACACCACCGTCCCCATATCGCGTCCATCCGCAATCAAGCCCCCTTGTTGAGCAAAGTCTTGTTGCAACTGCAAAAGTGCGGTGCGAACTTGCGGAAAAATTGCCACTTTAGAAGCCGCTTCGGCGACTTCCTGCGTTCTAATCTGACCACTAACATTTTCGCCATTTAACAAAATACTCACTTCGCCATTCTCGGGTAAAAATTGGACATCCAAATGACGAGCCAAATCCGCTAATGCTAATTCGTCTGCTAAATCCACCGCACTTTTCAGGGCGGCCAATGCCGTGACACGATAAATCGCCCCACTGTCCAACAACGCAAAGCCCAATTTTTCCGCCAAGGCATAACAAAGCGTGCCTTTGCCTGCACCGCTTGGGCCATCGACCGTAATAATAATATTTTCCATCTTCACATTTCCTGTTTTATGTTTATTGGAATTATACCGTTGAGAAAGAAAATTTAATAGCTGAAAACACAGGTTAAAAATGATTTTTGTTATCTTGATTGAAAAATTTATTGTAGAATTATCCTTGTTAACACAACAATTAAAGGAAATTCCTATGGCTTTCAATCTCAAAAACCGTCATTTATTAAGTCTGGTTAACCATTCCACAGACGAAATCAAATTCTTGCTTAAACTCGCTCAAGATCTCAAAACTGCCAAATACACAGGCACAGAACAACCTCGCCTTAAAGGCAAAAATATTGCCTTAATTTTCGAAAAAACCTCTACTCGCACTCGCTGTGCTTTTGAAGTGGCAGCTCATGATCAAGGGGCGAATGTGACTTATATTGACCCTGTATCTTCGCAAATCGGGCATAAAGAAAGCATGAAAGATACCGCTAGAGTGTTAGGGCGAATGTATGATGCCATTGAGTACCGTGGTTTTAGCCAAGCCATTGTGAATGAATTGGCTGAATATGCAGGCGTGCCAGTTTTCAACGGTTTAACTGATGAATTTCACCCGACCCAAATGTTGGCGGATGCCTTAACCATGATTGAACATAATTCAAAACCGCTGAATGAGATTAGTTATGTGTATATTGGCGATGCTCGCAATAACATGGGCAATTCCCTGTTGTTAATCGGGGCAAAATTAGGCATGGATGTACGCATTTGTGCACCAAAAGCCTTGTTGCCTGAAGACAGCTTGGTTGAAATGTGTCAACAATTTGCACAACAATCTGGGGCGAGAATTACCGTAACAGAAAATATTGATTTAGCCGTGAAAGGCGTGGATTTTATTCACACCGATATTTGGGTGTCAATGGGCGAACCTGTGGAAAGCTGGGGCGAACGGATTAATTTATTGAAAGATTATCAAGTCAATCGCCAATTAATGCAACGCACTGGTAATCCAAAGGTG
This sequence comes from Lonepinella sp. BR2474, assembly GCF_051851555.1. Lineage (NCBI taxonomy): Bacteria > Pseudomonadati > Pseudomonadota > Gammaproteobacteria > Pasteurellales > Pasteurellaceae > Lonepinella > Lonepinella sp. BR2474. The sequence continues at coordinate 28,822 of NZ_JBPDVH010000002.1, forward strand.
AAATTTATGCACTGTTTACCTGCGTTCCATAATTGTGAAACTAAAATCGGCAAAGAAATCGCTACTCAATATCCTGATTTTGCCAATGGCATTGAAGTCACCGAAGATGTGTTTGAATCCCCTGCCAGTATTGTGTTTGATCAAGCGGAAAATCGTATGCACACGATTAAAGCCGTGATGGTCGCCAGTTTGGGTTAATAAAGAAGACAAAAAAGCTCAAGGTTAATGCCTTGAGCTTTTTTCAAATAGGGTATTTATTTCACGATTTCAACTGGGCCGTGATCGTCACAATGATCGCCATGTTGATGATGTAAACGTCCGTCAACAATGTAATCTACGTGATCGCCATGTGGCACTGCTTCATGTCCACAACCTTCACCATGAACATGCTCACCACATTGGTGTTGATGATTACATTCATCTGGATTTTGTGCATTTACATCCAATGAATGCTCGTCATAATGTTCGCCATGAGCGTGGTGTAAATGACCGTCATGTAAATAATCAACATGATCGCCGTGTTTAATTGCGGTATGGCCGCAGTTTTCACCGTGGACGTGTTCGTGGTTTTGATGAATTTTACAACTCATTGTGTTCTCCTATGAGTAAAAATAAAAGTAAAGAAGAATAATTGCATAATGAGAAATTCGTTTAACATTAGCCCTATTGTTCTGGCGTATTGTAACAGAAGTTTCACCTATCTCAATCGATTTTCCGCTGTTTCTGGTTCTAAATCAAGTTTCGCCATCAATACTTGGTCGCCATCCTCTTCTGGGTTTTCAGTAACCAATAATTTATCGCCGTAGAAAATAGAATTTGCCCCTGCCATAAAGCACATGGCTTGCATTTCTTCGCTCATTCCCTGACGACCAGCGGACAATCGCACATAGCTTTGTGGCATGGTAATGCGAGCCACTGCAATCGTGCGGACAAATTCGCTCCAATCCAGCTCTTCTGCATCTTCTAACGGCGTACCTTCCACTTTTACCAACTGATTAATTGGTACGGATTCAGGTTGCGGATCTAAATTAGCCAAACTTGCGATCAAGCCTGCTCGCTCTTTGCGAGTTTCGTTCATACCCACAATACCGCCGCAACACACTTTCAAGCCTGCTTTACGTACTTTACCGAGCGTACTCATGCGGTCATCAAAACGGCGTGTGCCAATAATCTCGGAATAATGCTCAGGGGCAGTGTCAAGATTATGATTGTAGTAATCTAAGCCAGCTTGTTTTAAGTCTTCCGCCATGCCGTCTTCTAACATGCCAAAGGTGCCACAGGTTTCCAAACCTAAGGACTTCACTGCTTTAACAATTTCGGTAATTTTTGCCACATCTTTTGGCTTTGGTCCACGCCACGCTGCCCCCATACAAAAACGGCTTGCCCCACGAGATTTAGCGATTTTGGCTTTTTCTAAAATATCGGCAATATCTAATAAATCTTGTTTTTGCACACCCGTTTGATAGCGAGCAGATTGTGGACAATAATGACAATCTTCTGGGCAACCACCCGTCTTAATGGACATGAGGGTAGAAAGTTGAATCGCTTGCGGATTAAAGTTTTCACGGTGAATTTGAGCCGCTTTAAAAATCAGCTCTAAAAAAGGCGTTTCAAACAAGGCTTCCACTTTACACACTGACCAATATTCAGCGGTTTTATGGGGAGTAATAGAGTAAATTTGTAAAGGTTGCTTAATCATACTATAAATCCATTTTCAATTTGAATAACACGGTCAATTTTGCCAACCAATTCATTAGGTTGGTGTGTCACCATTAATAAGGTGATATTTTTTTCATCACTTAATTTCAGCAACAAATCCAACATTTCTTGACGTAATTGCGGATCAAGTGCGGAAAACGGTTCGTCCAATAATAATATCGGTTTATCTCGCAATAAACAACGGGCTAACGCCACTCTTTGCTTTTGCCCACCTGAAAGTGCGGTGGGTTTTCGTTGCAAAAATTCACTTAATCCTACCGCACTTGCTGCCTGTTCAACAAGTTGGACTTGTTGATTATTCAACTTTAAATTAGCTTTTAGCCCAAATGCAATATTTTGAAAAACTGTTAAATGGGGAAACACATTATTTTCTTGAAATAGCATGGAAACAGGACGTTGATAGGGTTCAGTGGTATTATGTTTTTCACCGTTTAAATAAATATCACCTGAATTTGCCATTTCAAACCCAGCAATTAAATTCAACAGCGTACTTTTGCCCGCACCACTTGCACCGACAATCGCCACTTTTTCGCCTTTAGCAATATGTAAATCAAATTGCATTGCCATGGTTTTGTATTGGAATTTTAGCTTGTTGAGTTTGATCATACCGCCTTACTCTTTTTCATATCGGTAAAAATAACAAACCCCTAGACAAATAGACAGGGGTTTGTGTATAATCTCTTTCGTGCTATGAGGCCGGTGAAGTGCCACTCTCAATAGCACTTCGCCTAGTCGCCTTAGTCGTATAGCACTAAGGAGGTGATTTATGTGAAAGTATCAGAAATTATTACTCTGATCCTACTAGCAATCTTGCTAGTTGGGGCAATTAGCTTAAAAATGTTAGCCACATTGGATATACTAATTGCAATTCTAACTAAATTAGCCTAACGGCTAGGAAGTAGACGGGACGGCTACCCGTCTACGACCTTTTTTATTATAAGACTTTCCTTTCACATTTCAAGTGGTTTCTTCTAATTCATCCGCCATTGCAGCTAAAATTTCTCGGGATAACAATGCCAATGCTTTATAAAACGGCAAACTTGCCTGCATTTCCACTTGGTTTAAAAACTGGCTGGCACAAGGTAATAAAAAGCGTTCAAATAATTCCTGTTGAGCATCGACTGAATCTAGGTTATCTTCAATCCAAGAAGCGGTTAAAAAAAGTAACCCAAAATGATCCGCACTTTCCACTTCTGGCATAGCTCGGGCTTGCCGAAATGCCACAAATTCTGCCACATCCACGCCATACGCCGAAATGGCAAGTTCAACTTTGGCAAAGAGTTTTTGATATTCTTGCTCCAACAACGTTAAATCCAAGGGGACTTGCAGGCTTTCAATGGCGGATTGGGTGGATTTATCGGTTTCCAATGCCCAAACTTGGCTTAATCCGCCCTGTTGCAACCAACCAAATACGCCAGCTAAAATCGGATCTGTTGGACAGCGATAAAATAAATTACCGAATAAACGGCTGATCAGTGAAAAGTTATTCAGATTTTCCATAATTTTTTCAAAACTCCGTAAATTTATACCGCACTTTAGCATATTTTTTGCTAAAATACCGCACCTTTTAACGGTTCACCTTGCGTGAGCTACTGACTTATACTCAGAGAAAATTTTATTATGACTTTCAAACCCGAATTACTTTCCCCTGCTGGCACGCTAAAAAACATGCGTTATGCCTTTGCTTACGGAGCAGATGCCGTTTATGCAGGACAACCTCGTTACAGTTTGCGTGTGCGGAATAACGAATTTAACCACGCCAATTTAAAAATTGCCATCGATGAAGCCCATTCGCTTGGCAAAAAATTCTATGTGGTGGTGAATATCGCCCCACATAATTCCAAATTAAAAACCTTTATTAAAGATTTAAAAGTGGTCGTGGATATGCAACCCGATGCGTTAATTATGTCCGATCCCGGTTTAATTATGATGGTGCGTGAGAATTTCCCTGATATGGATATTCATCTTTCCGTGCAAGCCAATGCGGTAAACTGGGCAACGGTGAAATTTTGGAAACAAATGGGATTAACTCGAGTGATCTTATCTCGTGAATTATCCCTTGATGAAATTGCCGAAATTCGCCAGCAAGTGCCTGATATGGAACTGGAAATTTTCGTACATGGAGCATTATGTATGGCGTATTCGGGGCGTTGTTTGCTGTCTGGCTACATCAATAAACGGGACCCGAATCAAGGTACTTGCACCAATGCTTGCCGTTGGGAATATAAAATGGAAGAAGGCACGCTTGACGAAGTGGGCAATATTGTAGAAAAAGAGGCAGTACAAAAATTTGAACCTGAAATTGAGGTAAAAAATGTCGCCCCAACTTTAGGCGAGGGCGGTCATACCGACAAGGTATTTTTATACACCGAACCGCACCGCCCTGATGAGCAAATGACCGCTTTTGAAGATGAACACGGCACCTATTTTATGAATTCCAAAGACTTGCGTGCCGTTCAACACGTTGAGCAATTAACCAAATTAGGCGTTCATTCCTTGAAAATCGAAGGACGGACAAAATCGTTCTATTACTGTGCCAGAACCGCTCAAGTGTATCGCAAAGCCATTGATGATGCTGCTGCGGGCAAACCGTTTGATGAGAGCCTGATGGATACCTTAGAAAGCCTTGCTCACCGTGGCTATACCGAGGGTTTCTTACGCCGACACACCCACGATGAATATCAAAATTATGAATACGGCTACTCCATTTCCGAACGTCAACAATTTGTCGGCGAATTTACGGGTAAACGTAATGATCAAGGCATGGCGGAAGTGGCGGTGAAAAATAAATTCTTAGTCGGCGATTCGGTAGAAATGATGACCCCGAAAGGTAATATTGTTTTCAAAATCGAACGTATGTTAAACCGCAAAAATGAACATGTTGAAGCCGGTCTTGGCGATGGGCATTTTGTATTTTTAGACGTACCAACGGATATTGAGTTGGAATATGGGTTGTTGATGCGGAATTTAAACGGCACCAATACACGTAATCCACATTAATATTTATAAAAAATGTCGCTTTTTCTACCTAGATAAAGCGACATTTTCTGCATGATAGTCTAATCCAATCCGACTAATTTCCAATAATTATGTGATACACCGTCAATTTTGCCCTGTTTCACGTTCTGAATATAATCAATCATCATATTTTGAATAGTACCAGCCTCTGAACCCATAGCGACTTTAGATTCCCAAAGTACAGGGATTTGTTGCCCTGCCCAGATACCGCCCTGTTTAATCAACTGACCATAGCGATAGGAATTCATCCCTAACTTAATTTTGGCGTCATCTGTAATCGCTTTACCATCAGCAAAGGTTAAGTTCGTGATTTTTTCACCACTTGGTTGACGTAAATCAACATGGTATTTCACACCACCGAAAATATCAAAGGTCACGTATTTTGATTTACCACGCACGTCATTATAACGGTAATCTTTATCGCCAGCTTGAATTGTATCAAAGTAATCCGCAGACCAATTCATATATTGTTTTAACTGTTTACCTGTGACTTCATATACGGTCACATCTCCCCCCGCATAACGGTAATTATAGATGATATCTTTTTTCTTAATATCGCCTTTATCCAAGCGCACCGTTTCATAATCATAAGCGAACGAAACGACATCGGCTTGGCTGTAATGTTTTTCTACATCGGTAATAAAGGATGACATGCCAGTATCTCGAGCAAATGCAATCGATACACCGTGATCTTTTCCTTGCGGAATCATATCGTTCGCCACTTCGCCAATTTTGACATTATTTAAACGGCGTAATTCATCGTGGTAAGGTTGATAAATTTGCTCAATCTTCGGATCCGCCTCAAGTGCTTTAACAGGAACGGTTTTGGCTACTTTGCTCAGTAATTTCACTTTGCCATCATCCGCCACATCAAATGATAAATCCACTTCTGACACGACTGTACCATAACGATGCGGTTCAGTAATTAGCGTATTTTTAATGGTTTCTGCTGGCACATTTTTGTGCATATGCCCTGCAATAATTACATCAATCCCCTCGACATTATTCACAAGATCAGCAACACCTGTATCAGGAATATTATTTTCATTTTCAATCCCCATATGAGCAAGAACGATAATCGCATCAACACCTTGTTTTTTTAATTCTGCAATTTGTGCTTTGGCTTCCTCCGTCGGAGAACTAAATTTCATCTTATCCAAATGCCCTGAATCTTTTTCAAAGGTTGCTGACATCGGTGTTGTTAAGCCAAGAATCCCTAATTTTACGCCCTCTTTCTCAATAATTGCATAGGGTTCAACATAGCGTTTCCCATCTTGATAATAGAAATTTGCGGTGAGAATTTTGGCTTCAATATCTTTCAGAATTTCATCTAACGCCGTCATCCCAAAATTAAATTCATGATTTCCTAAAACAAAAAAATCATACTTCATTGCATTCAATACTTTGGGTACGGGATTATCTTTGTAATATTGCTCCGTTTTAGCAAAGGTTTCCACTTGGTTATCTTGAATGGCATCACCAATATCAACCAATACAACATTTTTGTTATGTTTACGCACCTCGTTTACATAGGTTGAAATTTGTGCATAGGAGCCAGATTTATCCGCAACATCTGCCCCATAAGACCACGGCACAATGCGCCCATGTACATCAGATGTACCTAAAAATTTAATATTTACTTCTTTTGCCACTGCCATACTGGTTGCTGACAGTATAAATAATGTTGAAAGTAGTTTTTTCATCGTTATCCTTATAAATAGAGATTAAATAGCTCATTTTTTAGTTACTATATAAAAAACAAGCTGTTATACAAATTTTGTTATAGTCTCTTTCCAGCAACTTTCATCAAATAATAATTATGGTTTTCAGACAATAACATTCTTTCGCTTAAATATTTAAAGCGCTAGCTTAACCAATTTTTTATCACATCAATCACCTCAACTAAGCCTAGTGCAGATATAATACCCCCAAACCATGCGATTTTTTTATTTCTTAATTTGTCTAATATTTGTTCATTTTTCTGTTCTTTATAGCTTAAAATCTGATGTACTTGAGCTAATTGAGAGGTAATTTCTTTGTTTTTCTGTTCAAGATGATAGGCTTCTCGCACATCTTGCCAAGTTCGAAACGTTGCATAACGAGAAAATTCAATGGGATTATAAAAATAATAACTGGCATTAAATATTGACGCATCAGAATAAAGTTGATCTAATTCGCTCGTATTGTCTGATTTTGACAAAACATAAGAAAGTTCTTCATTAATTTGTTGTAAAGCATAATAATAGGCTAATCCTAACATAACCAAAAAGAGCTGACGACAAGATTGTTTCAAACTTTGTGGATATTTTTCTAATAAAGCCATGCCACGACCATCAATAATCCGCCATTCATTAGGTAGTTCTTTTAAACTTTCAGGTTTTAATGTTTCAGATCCTCGAATAAACCAAGAAATATTTTTAAGCAATTCTACATCGATCTGTTTAATTTCAGTTGCAATCACCACTTTACCCAAGCAAGGATATTTACATTCAGGTAACTGCTTTTTATTACCAAATAACTGAGTTTCAGAACAAAGCACTTTACTTTCTAATGTTTGAGAAAATCGACTTCCTTTAAAAAAAGTCACTTTCATATTAAAAAAATCTTCTGACTGCTCTATTAATGTAGAATCTTTCAAAATGGGATTTAAAAATGAAATATTCTCGCCACACAACATTAAATGCGGTTGGGGCGACAGAACTGTATTTTCTCGACTAATAGTTAAAAAATAAATATCTTTCATAACATCATTTCCTAATATAAAAATATCCCCTTATTCAAGAGGATATTGATCAATTAAAGGGATTCAATTTCTGCTTGCTGGCTCACCAACTTCGCAATACCCTCTTGATACCCTTGCATTTTCTCCCTTTCTTTCGCAATCACTTGCTCCGGCGCTTTTGCCACAAAGGCTTGGTTAGAAAGTTTGGCTTCAATGCGTGCGACTTCGCCGTTGAGTTTTTCAATCTCTTTGGCAAGACGGGCGAGTTCGGCTTCTTTGTTGATAAAGCCTGCCATCGGTACGAGCAATTCGGTTTTACCGACTAGTTTTGCTACCGATAATGGGGCTTTTTCACCGTCTGCTAACACTTTTACATCGTCCAACTTAGCTAAGGCTTTCAAAGTACGGTCATTTTTTTGCAAGGTTTTGCAATTTTCAGCGTCCACATTTCTGAGCAATAAATCCAACCCTTTACTCGGGGCGATGTTGCTTTCGGCACGGATATTACGCACTGCGACGATGATTTCTTTTAAGAACTCAATCTCTTTTTCGGCTTGTGCGTCAAGTTTGGTATCGTCTGCTTTCGGGAACGGTTGCAACATAATGGTTTCACCGCTCACGCCCGCAAAGCCTTTCACTTTTTGCCAAATTTCTTCGGTGATAAATGGCATAATCGGGTGAGCAAGGCGGAGTAATTGCTCAAGCACATTAACCAAGGTTTGGCTTGCACCACGTTTTTGAGCGTCCGTTCCATTTGCAAACACAGGTTTGGTGAGTTCCAAATACCAGTCGCAGAACTGATTCCAAGTGAAGTCGTAGATCGCATTAGCGACTAAGTCAAAACGGTATTGACTTAAAGCGGTGCGGAACTCGTTTACGGTGCGGTTAAACGTGGAAATAATCCAGCGATCCGCAACGGATAATTCTGTTTCACCTGCGGATAAATCAAGCTTATCATTCGTGAGAACAAAACGGCTGCCGTTCCACAGTTTATTGCAGAAATTGCGGTAGCCTTCAAGGCGTTTCATATCCCAGTTAATATCACGTCCGTTGCTTGCCAAGGCTGCCAAGGTGAAACGCAGTGCATCCGTGCCGTGTGGGGCAATGCCGTCTGCAAACTCTTTTTTGGTCGCTTTGGCGATTTTTTCCGCCAGTTGCGGCTGCATCATATTGCCAGTGCGTTTTTCAAGCAAATCTTCCAGAGAAATGCCGTCAATCATATCAATCGGGTCAAGCACGTTACCTTTAGATTTGGACATTTTTTGACCTTGTTCATCACGAATCAAGCCCGTAACGTACACGGTTTTGAACGGCACTTGCGGTTTGCCATTTTCGTCTTTGATAAAGTGCATTGTGAACATAATCATTCGTGCAACCCAGAAGAAAATGATGTCAAAGCCCGTAATCAACACGTCCGTTGGGTGATACATTCGCAACTCTTTGGTTTGCTCTGGCCAGCCAAGGGTTGAGAACGTCCACAAGCCCGATGAGAACCAGGTATCTAACACGTCTTCATCTTGTTTTAAGGCAAGATCCGCAGGTAGATTATGTTTCGCCCGCACTTCTTCTTCGTTGCGAGCCACATACACGTTGCCCGCTTCGTCATACCACGCAGGAATACGATGTCCCCACCAAAGTTGGCGAGAAATACACCAGTCCTGAATATCACGCATCCACGAGAAGTACAGGTTTTCATACTGTTTTGGCACGAATTGAATTTCACCGTCTTCTACCGCTTTAGTCGCCACTTCCGCCAACGGTTTCACGCTCACATACCACTGATCGGTCAGCATCGGCTCAATCGGCACACCACCACGGTCGCCATAAGGCACTTTCAAATCGTGCGGTTTGATCTCTTCTAAAAGACCGAGTGCTTCAAAATCGGCGACGACTTTTTTGCGTGCGGCAAAACGCTCTAAGCCTTGATAATCGGCAGGAATAAGTGCGGTGTAATTTTCCAAAATTTTTCCGTCTGAACCGACAATTTCCGCTTCTGTACGAATATCCGCATTCAAGGTCATCACATTGACCATCGGCAAATTATGGCGTTTGCCCACCTCGTAGTCGTTGAAGTCGTGGGCTGGGGTGATTTTCACACAACCTGTACCGAACTCACGATCCACATAATCGTCCGCCACAATCGGAATTTCACGGTTCGCTAACGGCAGAATTACCGATTTACCGATAAGCGATTGATAACGTTCGTCTTCAGGGTGAACCGCCACCGCTGTATCGCCGAGTACAGTTTCAGGGCGCGTGGTCGCCACCACCAAATAATCCTTGCCTTCAGCGGTTTTTGCCCCATTTGCCAACGGATAGCGGAAATGCCATAACGAGCCTTTGCTCTCTTTGTTTTCCACTTCCAAATCAGAAATGGCAGTATGCAATTTCGGATCCCAGTTCACAAGGCGTTTACCACGATAAATTAAGCCTTCTTCGTGTAGGCGAACGAAAACTTCTTTCACCGCATTAGACAGCCCATCGTCCATCGTAAAACGCTCACGAACCCAGTCGATCGAGTTGCCCAAACGCCGCATTTGCTGGCTGATCGTCCCACCCGAATAGGCTTTCCAGTCCCAAATTTTGTTGATAAAGGATTCACGCCCATAATCGTGGCGAGTTTTGCCTTCTTCCGCCGCAATCTTGCGTTCCACCACCATTTGGGTCGCAATACCTGCGTGGTCAGTACCCGTTTGCCACAGCGTATTATTGCCTTCCATACGGTTAAAACGGATCAGCGTATCCATTAAAGTTTGCTGGAAAGCATGTCCCATATGCAACGATCCTGTTACATTCGGCGGCGGAATCGCAATGCAGTAGCCTTGTTGGCTCTCATCTTCGCTTGGTTTAAAATACCCTTGCTCTTCCCAGTGGCGATACAAGGCTTGTTCTACCGCAGACGGCTCAAAGCGGTCTGCCATTTGAAGGTTTTGTGTCATTTAGTTTTCTCTTTAATTAAATTCTTCTATTACTCATTATTTTGAAATTCATTCCAAAAATCATTATCTATTTTCTTGATACTAAAACTTTTTTCTGTTTGAACACCTAACTCATATTCATAAATATATTTTGCCAGTTGCTTTCCATCAATTAATATAATCCTAGATTTTTGAATTTTCTGTGCGAATTCTTTGGCATCATTTGAAAATTGAGCGGTCGTAATAAAAACACCTTTAGTTGCATTTCCTTCAATACCGGATAATGCCCCGATAAAACTTTGAATATCTTGTCGGCTAATTGTTTTATCTCTTTGATAACGTTTTGCTTGAACGTATATTTGCTCAAAACCTAGTACATCACCTTTAATTCGAGCATCAATGCCACCATCACGACTAATTTGAGTTACTTCACCATCACCATACCCCATTTTTTGAAGTAATTGAGTAACGATATGTTCAAATGCAATAGGCGATTTAGACAAGACAACATCTAAAATATCATCATAAATTTGATTTCGTAATATTTTATACGAATTTTCCAACTGTTCTAATGGAGCAATTTGCGCCATTTCCAATGAAATCTCAATAGGATGTTCTGGCTTATCTAATTCTTCTACATTTTTAATTTTTTTCTTATAATTATCACTAATATATTTGGCTATCTCATCATTTGATTTATTTAAAAACGATATTCCCTTTTTGCTAACAATATAAGCTCTCTTATTATTTGTTTTTATAAAATCAATTAGTCCTGATTTGCTTAAATCATTTAATTTCCATAGAACAGTATTTTCAAAAATTTTTGCATTACTTACTTCATAGCGTTGAGATAGGAAATTCTCATCTAGTTTAAAATATAATGCAAGTTCATTTACTATGTCGTTAAGAAATAGATGAGTATTTCTATTTAGTACATTTAGAATAGGATTAAGTAACTCTTTTGTTTTTTGGTAACTCATATTAAATTCCTAGTTTATGGATTTCAAAATTTTTTCTAGATTATTTTAACTCTTTTAACGTTAACAATAACAATCTGCACAGGATCTTGATTAAATCCACGCAAAGTAGATTTGCCAGCACCATTCGTGCCACAGTAAAAAATCGCTAAATTAGTTTGCATATTCAATCACAACTTCTTTACCGTCAGGATAATGTCGCACAATATCGCCCTTTTCATTTTCAAAAGTCAGGATTTCGTGCTTTTTCTTCTCGTCCATCCACGCTTTCCATAAAATCAGCATATCGTTGTGTTTTTTTAGTAGTTCTTCTTTGGTCATTTTACTCCACCATCTCCATCTGCCACCCCATTTGCCGATATTGCTTATATCGCTCTCGTGCCACGGCTTTTTGTTCTTCGTCCACTGGCACAAAATCAATCACCTGATTAAACGCAGATACATAATCGGGAATCACCGATTGCAAATTAATCAATACATCTCGCCGTTGGGCGTTGCGTTTGCCGATCCAGCTGATTTCGATTGGTGTGGCGAAATTGGTGACTTCGCCTGATAAATTATGTGGCACAAATTGCTCGGGATCTCTTGCCCATAAGGCTTCGTCTAAATCTAAGGATTGTTGTTCGGTTTCACAAGCAATCAATACACGTTGTCCTTGTCGCCATAATTGAGCGGATAAATCACAAGCTAACGCCATCTCGCCTGACAGGGTATTTGGCGATGACGTTGGTTTGATGAGATAAAATTTAGCGATTTTCGGCATTGGCAATCTTGTTTTTACATTGGAATTAAACGTCTAATTCTAACGAAAAAATGCTAATAAATAAAGGTTTTTACTTGTACTTCGTGGAAAATCGCAATAGACTATCGCACATTTCAACAATCTCTTATTTGAATTATGCTGGTATCCGATTTTTATTTTGATTTGCCTGATGAGTTAATTGCTCGTTACCCCACCCCAAACCGTACGGCAAGCCGTTTGTTACAATTAAACGGTGAAAATGGGGAAATTTCGCACCGCACTTTTGCGGATGTATTGGATTTAGTCAACGCTGGCGATCTGTTAGTTTTTAACAATACTCGGGTTATCCCTGCTCGCATGTTTGGACGTAAAGCCAGTGGGGGAAAATTGGAAGTGTTGGTGGAACGTGTGTTGAGTGAAACCACGTTTTTAGCCCATGTTCGAGCTAGTAAAGCACCCAAAGACGGAACTGTGTTGATTTTGGGTGAAGATAAATTGGGTAAAAATCAGGGCGTTCAAGTGAACATGCTCGGGCGTCAAGGGGCGTTGTTTGAGCTAGAAATTGCGGAAAAAAATACCGCAGTTTTAGATGTTCTCAACCAAATTGGGCATATGCCATTGCCGCCTTATATTGATCGTCCTGATGAAAATGCGGACAAAGAGCGTTATCAGACGGTATATAATAAAGTCCCCGGTGCGGTGGCAGCACCCACTGCTGGCTTGCATTTTGATGATGAATTATTGGCAAAATTAAAGGCCAAAGGGGTCAATTTTGCCTTTGTGACGTTGCACGTCGGGGCGGGGACGTTTCAGCCTGTTCGGGTGGAAAATATTGAAGATCATCATATGCACGCTGAATATGTGGAAGTGCCGCAAGAGGTGGTAGATGCCGTGTTAGCCACGAAAGCCAATGGTAAGCGTGTGATTGCGGTGGGGACAACTTCCGTGCGTTCGTTGGAAAGCGCAGCGTTATTTGCGGAAGAAAAAGGTTGTTCGCAGATTATTGCGCCGTATTTTTCTGATACGTCGATTTTTATTTACCCAGGGAAGAAATTTCGGGTGGTGGATAGTTTGATTACGAATTTTCATTTGCCGGAAAGTACGTTGATTATGTTGGTGTCGGCGTTTGCGGGGTATGAGAATGTGATGAATGCGTATAAGATGGCGGTGGAAAATCGGTATCGGTTTTTTAGTTATGGGGATGCGATGTTTATCACGAAGAATAATGATATTGGGACGTTAAAATAGAATTTTTTTAATGTTCAAATCGGGTTTCGCCCGATGGGCGATCGTACTTTCTTTTGCTTGTGCAAAAGAAAGTAGGCAAAGAAAAGCACACCCCAACTTTGCCTTGTTTCCTGAAAATACTTTAATTTGCTTAACGGAAAATGGCTGAACTCGCTACGCTCAGACAGACGCCATTTTCCTACAAATTAAAGTATTTTCAGGCGGCAAACATGGGGACCCCATGGGAGAAATTATAAAGTGCGGTGGAAAAATTGAGGAATACCTAGTACTTGCGTACTAGGTTAAGCATGGTAACACTACTCCGTAGCTTAAAAAACATCTATTTTTTAACCGCACTTTTGTTACGCTCGGTCAAAAATTGGGGCCCCGTCTGAACCGCCTGAGCGTTTTGGTATTTTTAGCTAAATTTTGCATGTCTGAGCGAAGCGAGTTCAAAATTTAGCGTAAAGAAAATACCAAATAAGCTCAGAAAAGCGGTGAAGTCGGGGTGTGTTTCTTTTTGCTTACTTTTTCTTTGCACAAGCAAAGAAAAAGTAAGTCGCCATCGGCGAAATCCGATATTAACAAAACACAACTTTATAAAAAAAAACAATTTTAAACAAAAATCACCATCGAACTGTTTATTCGAAAAGGAAAACTATGAAATTTAACTTAAAAAAAACAAACGGCACTGCCCGCCGTGGCGAAATGACGTTTAACCGTCCAAGCGGCGAATTCACCGTCCAAACCCCCGCTTTTATGCCCGTCGGCACCTACGGCACGGTAAAGGGTATGACCCCAGAAGAAGTCCGTGCCACCGGTGCAGAAATTTTACTCGGTAACACCTTTCATCTCTGGTTACGCCCAGGGCAGGAAGTCATGCGTAAACACGGCGATCTTCATGATTTTATGCAATGGCATAGACCAATTTTAACCGATAGCGGTGGTTTCCAAGTATTCAGTTTAGGCAAACTTCGCAAAATCAAAGAAGAAGGCGTGCATTTCCAAAATCCGATCAGCGGTGAAAAGATCTTTTTATCGCCTGAAAAATCCATGGAAATTCAATACGATCTCGGATCCGATATTGTGATGATTTTTGATGAATGTACACCTTATCCTGCCACCTTTGATTATGCTAAAAACTCCATGGAAATGTCGTTACGTTGGGCGAAACGCAGCCGTCAACGCTTTGATGAATTGGAAAACAAAAATGCCTTATTTGGTATTGTGCAAGGCGGTACTTTTGAAGAATTACGTAAAATTTCCGTGGACGGTTTAGTCAACATTGGTTTTGACGGCTATGCGGTAGGCGGTTTAGCCGTGGGTGAACCAAAAGAAGAAATGCACCGTATTTTGGAATTTGTCAATCCATTGTTGCCACAAGATAAACCGCGTTATTTAATGGGCGTGGGTAAACCTGAAGATTTAGTCGAGGGTGTTCGTCGTGGGATTGATATGTTTGATTGCGTCATGCCGACCCGCAACGCTCGGAATGGGCATTTGTTTGTATCAAACGGCATTGTGAAAATTCGTAATGCCAAATATCGTGATGATACCACCACGCTCGATCCTGAATGTGATTGCTATACGTGCAAGCATTACACCAAATCCTATTTATATCATTTGGATAAGTGCGGTGAAATTTTGGGGGCAAGACTGAATACCATTCATAATTTACGTTATTATCAACGTTTAATGGAGCAAATCCGCACCGCCATTGAACAAGATCGTTTTGAGGATTTTGTGCTGGAATTTTATGCTAAAATCGGCAAAGAGGTGCCACCGTTACAAAGAGAAAAACAACATGATTAATTTAGAACCACAACAATTTGTCAGTTGGGAACAGCCTATTGAAATGTTATATGCTTGTCATGGACGAGTGAAAAATTTCTGTTCACAACTGAAAATTTTGCCCGATTATTTAGCAAAAAATGGGGTAAATCAAGCGGTCAAAAATGATGTGCAGCAGATTTTAAATTATTTTAATATCGCCGCACCGTTACATCATGATGATGAAGAAAACGATTTTTTCCCTGTGGTGGCAAAATATCACGCTCACTCACAACAAACCATTGATGAATTAGAACGTCAGCATTTTATTTTGCATGATAATTGGCATAAGTTGTCTCTTCAATTAACCGAACTGATTCAAGATAAGCGAGATCATATTGATGCCGAATTGATTGCCAATTTTATTGCCGGTTATGATGTGCATATTGCCTTGGAAGAACCTTTATTTGCTTTAGGCAAAGACTGTATTTCTGAGACTGAATTGGAAAGTATGGGAAAAGTGATGGCAGCTCGCCGTCAGCTGTAAATGGATTATCAATTAGATTTACGTCAATATGGCTGTCCATTACCTTTATTAATGGCGAAAAAAGCCCTTGATAATTTACCGAACAACACCATATTAACCATAATGCTAAATGAACAAAGTGCGGTGCAAGATTTTGAACTTTTATGCCAACAACAAGGTTATCAGTTGATTTCTTGGCAAAAATTCACCGCACTTGATTGGCAAATCATCATTCGGAAAGGTTAGCACACTAGCTTTTCCCTTGATCTTATGCTATTTTATGCACCTTATTTTTATTACATTTATCAACAAAAAAGGAAAACAACATGGACGCACAACAAGGCAGCCCGATGTCAATGATTATTATCTTTGCGATTTTCGGTTTAATCTTCTATTTTATGATTTACCGCCCACAAGCAAAACGTAATAAAGAACATAAGGCCTTAATGGAATCCTTAGCAAAAGGGTCTGAAATCTTAACCTCTGGTGGCTTGATCGGTAAAATTACCAAATTATCTGAAAATTCCGATGAAGTGGTGATTGCCTTAAACCCAACCAATGAAGTCACCATTAAACGTAGCTTTATTGTGGCTGTGTTACCAAAAGGTTCAATCAAATCTATTTAATTTCATAAAAAAGGTATTAACCGATGTTAAACCGTTTCCCTTTATGGAAGAATCTAATGGTGATCTTTATGATCGCCATTGGTGCTTTATACGCACTTCCAAATATTTACGGCGAAGATCCGGCCGTGCAAATCTCGGGTACACGTGGTCAGCAAGCCAGTGAAACCACATTAAGTGAAGTTCAACGCCTACTGAGCAGTAATCATCTTCAACCCAAATCCATTTTGTTAGAAAACGGCTCCATTTTGGCTCGTTTTAATAACACCAATGATCAACTTCTCGCCAAAGATAAAATTGCTGAAAAATTAGGCAATCAATACTCTACCGCATTAAACTTGGCGCCATCAACCCCCGCTTGGTTAAGCAGTATTGGGGGCAACCCAATGAAATGGGGTTTAGACTTACGAGGTGGGGTTCGCTTTCTGATGGAAGTGGATATGAATACCGCATTAAGCAAACGTCAAGAACAGTTGCAAGACAGTTTACGCAGTGAATTACGTAAAGAAAAAATTCAATATAGTGCGGTGAAAAATGGCGAGAATTTTAGTACATTACTCACCATTACCAAACCGGAACAACTTTTTGCTGCCAAACAACTGATTCGTAAGCAGCATACCAATTTAACCGTCAATGAAGTGAATGATAGCACCCTTGCGTTAGCCTTATCAGACAGCGCCCTCATTGAGGCGCGTGATCACGCCATTGAGCAGAACTTAAGCATTTTGCGTAAACGTGTGGAAGAATTAGGCGTGGCCGAGGCGGTGATTCAACGACAAGGTGCTGAACGTATTGTGGTGGAATTACCCGGCATTCAAGATACCGCACGTGCCAAAGAATTATTGGGTGCAACTGCGACCTTAGAATTCCGCATGGTAAATGGTAATGTTAGCCCTGAGGCTCTGGCTCGTGGCATTGTGCCGTCAGATACGGAAATTCAGTTAAACCGTCACGGTCAACCAGTGGCGTTATATCGTAAAGCGGTGTTAGGTGGTGAGCATATTACCAATGCCACCTCGGGCTTAGATCATAATACCTCGACCCCTCAAGTGAGCGTGAGTTTAGACAGTGAGGGCGGTGAAATCATGGCCAACACCACCAAACTCAACCTCAAAAAACCCATGGCGACCTTATATGTGGAATATAAAGACAACGGCAAAAAAGACGAAAATGGCAAAACCATTTTAGAAAAAAATGCCGAAGTGATTAACGTGGCGACTATTCAAGGCCGTTTTGGTAGCCAATTCCAAATTACTGGTATTGATAGCCCTGCAGAGGCCAAAAATCTTTCGGTACTACTCCGTTCAGGTGCGTTAATTGCGCCAATTCAAATTGTTGAAGAACGTACCGTCGGGCCATCATTAGGCGCACAAAACGTTGAACAAGGTTTAACTGCAGGCCTTTGGGGTTTGGTGATTGTGATTATCTTCTGTTTAGTGTTCTATAAACTATTCGGTTTCATTGCGAGCCTTGCGCTTTGTGCCAATATGATTTTAGTGGTCGGTTTAATGTCGTTAATCCCCGGTGTAACCTTAACCATGCCCGGAATTGCGGGGATTATTCTGTCAGTCGGGATGTCGGTGGACGCGAACGTATTGATCTTTGAACGGATTAAAGAAGAAATACGTAATGGTCGTCCAATTCAGCAAGCAATTCACGAGGGTTACAACGGTGCTTGGTCATCTATTTTTGATGCCAACTTAACCACGATTTTAACCTCTATCGTCTTGTATGCGGTGGGAACGGGTCCAGTAAAAGGCTTTGCGATTACCCTTGCATTAGGCGTGGCGATTTCTATGTTTACCGCCATTACCGGTACACGTATGCTGGTTAACTGGATTTACGGTGGCCGACGTGTTGAAAAATTATCTATTTAGTGCGGAGAAAATATTGTGAGTTTATCTAAACAAAAGCACGAATATCAAGGAATAGGCTTACCATTTAGCCTTATCCGTTTTATGAATTTCCGCAAGTTCGGTTATCTGTTCTCCTTATTGCTAACTGGATTCTGCATTTTCTGTCTGTTTACCAAAGGCCTTAACTGGGGCTTAGATTTTACTGGCGGTGTGGTAATTGATACCCACTTTTCACAGCCCGCTAATTTGGATCAAGTGCGTGCTACCTTAAGCAATAATGGTATTGCCAGTGCATTGGTGCAAACAACAGGGTCTACCAGTGATGTGATTATTCGTTTACCCGCAACCGCCAGTGATGCCCAAATTGGGACACAAATCAAAGAAATGATGACGACGCTTGATCACAACATTGAAGTGAAATCTGTCGAGTTTGTTGGCCCAAATGTCGGTGAAGAATTAACCCAAGGTGCAATTTATGCCACCTTAGCCACATTAATCCTATTATTAGGTTATGTGGGAATGCGATTTGAATGGCGTTTAGGGCTAGGTGGTATTCTTGCCCTTGCTCATGACGTGATTGTTACCCTTGGGGTGTTTTCATTCTTACAAATTGAAATTGATCTAACGTTCGTGGCAGCGATTCTCACCGTGGTGGGGTATTCCTTGAACGACAGTATCGTGGTGTTCGACCGTGTACGGGAGAACTTCCGCAAAATTCGTCGCATGAGTAGTCAAGAAGTGATTGATATTTCCTTGACCCAAACGCTATCAAGAACAATTATGACGTCATTAACCACGTTGTTTGTGGTATTCGCCTTATTATTCTTTGGTGGCGCAAGTATTTATAGTTTCTCTTTAGCCTTATTAATCGGTATCGGATTTGGGACTTATTCTTCTATTTTCGTGGCGATTGCTGTTGCTTATGATCTCGGTTTAGATCGTGAACATATGCAAATTAAAGTGGCGACAAGAGAAGAATTTGAGGAAGGGTTTTAATAAAATGTAAGGGCGTATTGCATACGCCCTGATATTGAGCAAAGGCGTATGAAAACGCCCTAACGTTGAGAAAGGGCGTATGCAATACGTCCCTACATATCATAAATTCTCCAACACCGCCAAGGCGTCCGCCAATTTCTTCACCGTGAAAACTTGCATATTTTTCACCGCACTTTTCGGCTTATTAGCAAAGGGGACAATCGCCCGTTTAAAGCCATGTTTCGCTGCCTCACTAATACGCTCTTGACCACTTGGCACAGGGCGAATTTCGCCCGCCAGTCCCACTTCACCAAACACCACTAAATCCTGTGGCAATGGACGGTTTCGGAAACTGGAAATCAAGGCTAACAATAAGGCTAAATCTGCACTGGTTTCCGTCACTTTGACACCGCCTACCACATTGACAAACACATCCTGATCGGACATTTGCAAGCCACCATGGCGGTGTAATACGGCCAGCAATAGGGCAAGACGGTTTTGCTCTAAGCCCACGGCCACACGGCGGGGATTGGCTAACATAGAATGATCCACTAGGGCCTGAATTTCCACCAACAACGGGCGAGTTCCCTCCCATAACACCATCACCGAGCTACCCGAAGTTAATTCATCACCACGGCTTAAAAAAATCGCCGAGGGATTTTTCACTTCTTTTAAGCCCTGTTCCGTCATGGCAAAAACGCCTAACTCATTCACCGCCCCAAAACGGTTTTTATGGCTACGCAAGGTGCGATAACGATTGTCTGACTCACCCTCTAATAAAATCGAGCAGTCAATACAATGTTCCAACACTTTCGGCCCCGCCAAGGTGCCGTCTTTGGTCACATGTCCCACCATAATAATGGCGACTTGACGAGTTTTCGCATAACGAGTTAAAAAGGAGGCACATTCACGCACTTGAGCCACCGAACCGGGGCTAGATTGAATATCCGCCAAGTGCATAACTTGAATGGAATCCACCACGATAATTTGTGGTTTAAGCTGATCAGCCAAGCTACAAATTTGCTCCACCGAAGTTTCCGACAACATTTTTAACTGATCCGCTGGCAAGCCTAAACGATTCCCCCGCATGGCGACCTGTTGCAAACTTTCTTCACCAGTCACATAAAGTGCGGTCATATTTTGCGCTAAACCACACATCACTTGCAATAATAAGGTGGATTTTCCCGCCCCCGGATGACCACCGATTAAAATCGCCGAGCCAGGGACAATACCGCCGCCTAGCACACGATCCAGTTCATGAAAGCCACTGGAAAATCTTGGCGTTTCTTGTAAACTGATTTCCGCCAAAGTTTGAATTTTCGCTTGGGTTTCACCGGCATAGCCACTAAAACGATCCCCTTTTGAGGTGGATTTTGCCGAAACTAAACGGACTTCACTGATGCTATTCCAAGATTTACAGGCCGAACATTGCCCTTGCCAACGGGCAAATTCTGCCCCACAATCATTACATACATAAGCGGTTTTGGGTGCTTTTGCCATACTAATTCACCATGCTAATTAAGGCGAGCATACGTTTCAGGTATTGCCCTTGAAAGAGTAATTCATTTAATTTTTTCATTGCTAACGCATTATCTTTGCTTTCACTATGCAGCTGAATAATCTGACGAATTTGTGCAAATAAATACTGATGTGCGTCGATCACCTCTAACACAATGCTTTCGTCCACATAAGCCATTTCTTGCTGTGCTAACACCTGTTGGAGCAAATAGCCGTGATCCGTATAATAATGGTACAAATTAAAAAAGGCACCGATACGTTCTACGGTCTGAATAAAGGTTTGCGCAAAAAAAGCCGAGCCTAATTGCAAGGTTTCTTCTATTAATTGTTGTTCATAACCTAACAGTGCGGTCAAAATTTGCGCAGGATTTTCCGCCGTTTGCTCGGTGTGTAAAAAATCACGCCATGCGTCAATCCAATCTCTCGGTGGCGGGCATTTCCCTTGCGCCAGTTGATAACCACGTTTGGCTTTACTGAGCGAACTTAATCGGACACCGTTCACAAAACTTAAATTGGCCACAAAAGTGAATAAATCCGCTAATGCGCCATTTTTTAATTCAAATTCAATTTCACAAATCGGCTCAACTTGTCCATTGGCCTTGATTTCACCGCGATCCAACGCCACTTCAATTTCGGTATGTTGACCACATTCGATTAACCACCACTGACGAGTGAAATCCGTGCTAAAAATCGGGCGAAGTTCAAGTGGCTCGGGCAAGGATAAGTTTGCTATATCTTGCAACAAGGTGACATTCGGTTCAGCAGAATCTAGTGGAAAATTATACTCTGGACGAACATGTAGCCCCCCTGTCACTTTTCCATTGGTTTTGAGGGTTTGGGTAAACTGCTGATTTTCCGACCGCACTCTTAGCCCCATTTTATGCCGTGCAAAATAATGATCGGCGGTATCATAATAGGTATTGGCTAAAAAGATCTTCGCTTGTTGCAATAAGCGAAAATCACTCAACAACTGTGAAAACTGCTCGGCTATCTCAGCGGTGACGGCTAATTTCAATTCGATTTCATTCGACATGCTAACGTCCTTAATAAGTAAAAATCAGGGGTATTATAGAGCTTTTTTCATTTATAGCGTGAATTTTTCGCCCATATAAGGTAATATGCACCCAATTTTATGTTATCTATTTGGAGTTTTCTATGGCAATTAACAATATTCTCGGTTTATTTGCGCATTCCCCGTTAAAACCGTTACAACAGCATTCGGATAAAGTGACCGAGGCTTGTAGTTTATTGATTCCTTTTTTTGAGGCCACGTTTAACAACGAATGGGAACAATCTGAGCAAATTCGCTTACAAATTTCCGAAACGGAACGCCAAGCGGATACGCTAAAACGTGAAATCCGTTTAAAATTGCCACGTGGTTTATTTTTACCTATCGACCGTACCGATTTATTAGAACTCGTCACCCAACAAGATAAACTAGCCAATTATGCCAAAGATATTGCCGGCCGTATGGTGGGGCGTCAATTCGGGATTCCTGAAAGCCTACAACAAGATTTTATGGATTTTCTTTGTCGTAGTTTAGACGCCACGGTGCAAGCACACAATGTGATCAGAGAAATGGATCAATTATTAGAAACGGGTTTTAAAGGACGTGAGCTCAAATTTGTCAACGATATGATCAATGAACTTGATATTATTGAAGATGATACTGATCAAATGCAAATCAAGTTGCGCCGCATGTTACGTCAAATTGAATCCAACTATAATCCCATTGATGTGATGTTCTTATACAAAATTTTTGAATGGGTTGGCGTATTGGCCGATCAAGCGCAACGTGTCGGTTCTCGTATTGAACTGATGTTAGCACGCTCGTAATAATCACATAGGAGATTGACTATGGACGTATTACAACATTACGGTACCATCCTGATTATCATTACCGCCGCTTTTGCCTTTTTTATGGCTTTTGGGGTGGGGGCAAACGACGTCTCAAATGCCATGGGGACTTCCGTGGGATCTGGCACCATTAATGCGAAACAAGCGATTATTATTGCATTAATCTTTGAATGTGCTGGGGCTTATTTAGCCGGCGGTGAAGTGACGGAAACCATTAAAAGTGGCATTATCTATCCAACGAATTTTATCAATGCACCAGATACCTTGGTGTTAGGCATGATGTCTGCCCTATTTGCCTCGGGTTCTTGGTTGCTCATTGCCTCTCGTTGGGGTTGGCCAGTGTCCACCACTCACTCGATTATCGGGGCTGTGATTGGTTTTGCTTGCATTACAGCAGGTACGCATTCCGTTAAATGGAGTGCAATCGGTGGCATTGTGGGCAGTTGGTTTATCACCCCCGTGATTGCTGGCGTATTAGCCTATGGGATTTTCTTTGTTATCCAAAAACTGATTTTTGACACCGAAAAGCCGTTACATAATGCGCAAAAATTCGGCCCGTATTTTATGGGATTAACGGTATTTATTTTGGTGATTGTGACCGTAGCCAAAGGGCTAAAACATATTGGATTAGACTTAACCACCCGAGAAACCATCCTGATTTCATTAGGCATTAGTTTTGTCTCGGTGGTCATCAGTTATTTCTATTTCCGCAGTAAACGCTTTATCAAAAAAGCCCGCAGTGGTGTGTTTGGCGGAGTTGAACGGGTATTTAGTATTCTGATGTTAATGACCGCCTGCGCCATGGCTTTTGCCCATGGTTCAAATGATGTAGCCAACGCCATTGGCCCATTGGCGGCCGTCGTGACTATTGTAGAAAACGGTGGCAATATTATGGCTAGCGCCCCGATGGCGTGGTGGGTGTTACCGCTAGGTGCAGCGGGCATTGCAGCAGGTTTAGTGGTCATGGGTTACAAAGTCATGGCAACCATTGGCACAGGGATTACGGATTTAACCCCAAGCCGTGGTTTTGCGGCGCAGTTTGCCACCGCAGCCACCGTGGTCGTGGCGTCAGGCACAGGTTTACCGATTTCCACCACCCAAACCTTAGTGGGGGCGGTACTGGGTATCGGATTAGCTCGAGGTATTGCGGCATTAAATTTAAATGTGATTCGTAATATTATCGCCTCTTGGATTGTGACCCTCCCAGCAGGTGCTTTTTTCGCCATTATTATTTATTTTATTTTGGATCTTATTTTCCGCTAAAAGGAGAAAAAGTGCGGTTAAAATCACCGCACTTTTCCAGTATTTATTCAGGAGATTGATGACATGCAAAAACGATTAAAAGGACTTTTTGCCTCGCTTTTATGCGTGGCCACCATTCAAGTTGCGCAGGCAGAAACCCAATATGTCACCGAAAATTTGCACACATTTTTACGCAAAGGCGCTGGCGATAATTTTAAAATTTCCGGTTCAATTCAAGCCGGTGAAGCGGTAAATATTTTGGATCGCAAAGAACGCTATACTTTGATCCGTGACAGTAAAAACCGTGAGGGCTGGATCCTAAGCAGTGAATTAAGCACCACACCAAGTGCGAAAAATGAAAATCCGCAGTTAAAAGCAAAAGTACAGGATTTAACCTTAAAGCTAAATAATCTGGATAAAGACTGGCAACAGCGTACGGTAGAAATGCAACGCCGAGCAAGCGACAGCGACCAACGCAGCAGCCAATTATTAGAGGAAAATTCCCAACTTAAACGTGAATTAGAAATCACCAAAAATAAAAACCGTGATTTAGAAGCCTTATTGGATGCGGGTAAACGTGAAATTGCAATTCAGTGGTTTATTTATGGTGGCTCGGTATTGGGCGTGGGATTATTACTGGGGTTAATTATTCCCATTATTTTACCTAAACGTCGCCGTCGTGATGGGTGGTAAAACCCTCACCCTAGCCCTCTCCCAGAGGGAGAGGGGATGTTTAGAGGAATGGAAATATGCAAGTTTATTTAGTTGGGGGGGCGGTTCGGGATCAACTGCTCAATTTACCCGTTAAAGATCGAGATTGGTTGGTTGTCGGGGCGACGCCCGAACAGTTAATTCAACAAGGCTATCAACAAGTCGGTCATGATTTTCCTGTTTTCCTGCACCCTAAAAGCAAAGAAGAATACGCACTTGCTCGCACCGAACGCAAATCAGGTTCGGGTTATACCGGCTTTATCTGCGATTTTTCACCGGAAATTACCCTTGAACAAGATTTAATCCGCCGTGATTTAACCATCAATGCCATTGCGCAAGACGAACAAGGCCAGTTGCACGATCCTTTTGGTGGCATTCAAGATATCAAGCAACGCATTTTACGCCATATTTCGCCGGCCTTTGCTGAAGATCCCTTGCGTGTTTTACGTGTCGCTCGCTTTGCCGCTCGTTTTCATGCGTTGGGTTTTACCATTGCCCCTGAAACCTTGCAATTAATGCAACAACTTACTGTCCAAGGCGAGCTTGCCCATTTAACCGCTGAACGCATTTGGTTAGAAACCGAAAAAGCCTTGAATGAAAAAAATCCTGAGATCTATTTTGATACCTTGCGACAAGTTGGGGCGTTGCCCCTGTTATTTCCCGAACTGGCTGCCCTTGATGGCGTGCCGAATCCACCACAACATCATCCTGAAATAGACAGTTTTATTCATACCATGTTGGTGTTGCAACAAGCTACCCTACTCACCGAGCAAACCGAACAAAATAAAACGGCGGTACGTTTTGCCGCACTTTGTCATGATTTCGGCAAAGCACGCACGCCCCCCGACAACTGGCCACATCATCATGGCCATGAAAGGCTAGGCATTTCGCCCACTCGCCAACTTTGTAAACGCCTAAAAGTGCCTCGAGCTTATCAAGAATTAGCCGAATTAACTTGCGAATACCATACCCATATTCATAAGGCCTTTGAGTTGCGAGCGAACACATTCGTTAAATTGTTTAATCAATTTGATGCGTGGCGCAAACCGCAACGTTTTGTGGCGTTTCTCACCGTGTGCATAGCCGACAGCCGTGGTCGCACAGGATTTGAACAGCGTGACTACCCACAAAAAGACTATGTCTGGCAACTTTATCAAACCGCCTTGCAAGTGGATGTGCAGCAAGTGATTCAAGACGGTTTTGAAAAGCAAGGCATTCGAGAGGAATTAACCCGACGCAGAATCATGGCGGTCAAGCAGGAAATAGAGAAAGCAAAAAATGGCTAAAGATCACATTTTCTGACATAAAACCCCAATCACTAAACAAAAAATGAATTTTGACTTCAATCTTAGAACAAGGTAAAATAGCCCTTGATTTTTTCAGCGTACATTTTAATATGAAACTCAACCATTTATCGCTCATTATCTTGTCTGCCGTTTTTTTCACAGGCTGTTCAAGCCTAGACATTAACGAACAACGCCCCACAGACATCAAAACCATCAGCAAAACCGATCAAATCTGGCAACAACATTTAAGCCAACTCAAACAAATTCAACGCTACCAAGCCCAAGGTCAATTAGGTTATATCAGCGCAAAAGAACGTTTTTCTAGCCGTTTTGAATGGCAATATGTGAATCCCAAAAACTACACCTTAAAACTTTACTCGACTATCAGTGCCAGCAGTTTAACCTTGCAAATGCACAATGCGGGTATGACGATTTCCGACAATAAAGGCAATCAACGTTCTGAACAAGATGCGAAATCTTTAGTCAAAGAGATTGTGGGAATGGACGTGCCATTAGCACAGTTGGCCACGTGGTTAAAAGGTCAGCCAGATGAAAAATCCGAATATCAAGTGGGCGAAAATCACTATTTATCGAGCTTTAGCTATCCTGTGGATGGCATTATCTGGACAGCGGATTATTTAGTGTATCATCAGGATCGCACGCCAGCATTACCGAAAGATATTTTGCTGAAAAATGCCACGCAAACCTTAAAAATTCGAGTAGATCATTGGGCTTTATAATGAAAAATTCCCCTTTTTCAACCGCACTTTCCGACTTATCAACGATACCACAGGGAAACCCTATCCGTTTCCCTAGCCCAGCCAAACTCAATCTGTTTTTATATATTAATCATAAACGGGCCGACGGCTACCATGAATTACAAACCCTGTTTCAATTTTTAGATTACGGCGACGAGTTAGAAATTTCCGTGCGAGAAGATGGGCAAATTTACTTAACGCCTGCGTTTGCCGACTTAAAAACCGAAGATAATTTAATTTACCGTGCGGCAGTTGCCTTACAACAAGCTACCCAAACAAGGTTTGGGGCAGATATTCATTTAGATAAAATTCTGCCAATGGGCGGCGGTGTTGGCGGCGGTTCATCTAATGCGGCTACCACCTTAGTGGCGTTAAATTATTTATGGCAAACGGGGCTGACGCAACAACAATTAATGGATATTGGGGTGAAATTGGGGGCGGACGTGCCGATTTTTATTGCGGGAAAATCAGCCGTGGCGGAGGGTGTCGGGGAAAAAATGACCTATTGTGAACCTGCCGAAAAATGGTATTTGGTGTTAAAACCTGACTTAGCCATTTCCACCGCCAAGGTTTTTGGCGATCCCGATCTCACTCGCAATACACCGAAAAAGGCCATTTCCCAACTATTACATGATCCATATCATAATGATTGTGAAAAAATTGTGCGAAATCACTATCCGATTATTGATGAACTTATCGCTTGGTTGCTACAATATGCACCAGCAAGATTAACTGGAACGGGGGCATGTGTGTTTGCTGAATTTGACAGCGAACAGGCCGCCCAAGCAATTTATCAGCTCAAACCAGCCCAATTTACTGGTTTTGTAGCAAAAGGTTGTAATAGGTCGCCTTTAGCGCTATTACTTGATCAACTTGAACGACAGAATTAAATTTTCTTTCATTATCATAACCCTGAGGTCAAATTAAAATGCCTGATATTAAACTCTTTGCTGGTAATGCAACACCAGAACTTGCACAACGCATTTCCGAACGTCTTTATACGTCTTTAGGTGATGCCACCGTTGGACGTTTTAGCGATGGCGAAATTCAAGTGCAAATCAATGAAAACGTCCGTGGTAGCGATGTGTTTATTATCCAATCCACTTGTGCGCCAACCAATGATAATCTAATGGAATTAATCGTAATGGTGGACGCCCTACGCCGTGCCTCTGCTGGCCGTATCACTGCCGTGATTCCTTATTTTGGCTATGCCCGTCAAGATCGTCGTGTGCGTTCTGCTCGTGTGCCGATTACGGCCAAAGTGGTCGCAGATTTCTTGTCTAGCGTGGGGGTTGACCGTGTGTTAACCTGTGATTTGCATGCCGAACAAATTCAAGGTTTCTTTGATGTGCCTGTGGATAACGTGTTTGGTTCGCCCGTGTTAATTCATGATATTTTGAAAAAAACCGACTTAGAAAGACCAATGGTCGTGTCGCCTGATATTGGTGGCGTGGTACGTGCCAGAGCGGTGGCGAAATTATTAAATGATGCGGATATGGCGATCATTGATAAACGTCGTCCAAAAGCCAACGTTTCCCAAGTCATGCACATTATCGGGGATGTGGCGGGTCGTGATTGTATTTTAGTGGATGACATGATCGACACGGGCGGTACCTTATGTAAAGCGGCTGAGGCCTTAAAAGAACGGGGAGCAAAACGTGTATTTGCTTATGCGACCCATGCGATTTTCTCGGGTAATGCGGTCAATAACTTTGCCAACAGTATTGTCGATGAAATTGTGGTCACTGACACCATTCCACTTAGCCCTGCGATTCAAGCCTTGGGCAAAGTTCGTGTGTTAACCCTGTCTGGTATGTTGTCTGAGGCGATTCGTCGTATTAGTAACGAAGAATCCATTTCAGCGATGTTTAACTAATCCAATCTTGTTAGCAAAAAGCTACTTTCGGGTAGCTTTTTGTTTATCTTATCCCCTCTTACCACTGAAAAATTACTGCAATTTACCGCAAAAAAGCATACAATAGAACGCAAATTTGCATACCCATCAGAATATTGCTAAAGTGCGGTATGTTTTGTGCTAATTTCAATAGTTAGGAAAAAAAATGAGCCAAGAATATTTAGATTTTGAATTACCGATTGCCGAACTTGAAGCAAAAATTGAATCACTGCGTTCTGTATCCAGTGATGACAGCAGCATTAATCTGGATGATGAAATCAAACGCTTACAGAAAAAAAGCAAAGAACTCACCAAGAAAACCTTTGCCGATTTAGATGCTTGGCAAATTTCACGCATGTCACGTCACCCAAATCGTCCTTATACCTTGGATTACATTGAACATATTTTCACCGATTTTGAAGAATTAGCCGGTGATCGTGCCTTTGCCAACGATAAAGCCATTGTGGGCGGATTAGCCCGTTTAGATGGCCGTCCTGTGATGGTGATTGGTCATCAAAAAGGCCGTTCCACCAAAGAAAAAGTCTTACGTAATTTCGGTATGCCAGCCCCAGAGGGCTATCGTAAAGCCTTGCGTTTAATGCAAATGGCTGAACGGTTTAATTTACCGATTATTACCTTTATTGACACCCCAGGGGCTTATCCGGGTGTTGGCGCTGAAGAACGTGGTCAAGCTGAGGCCATTGCTCGTAATCTGCGTGAAATGGCCTTGCTCACCGTGCCGGTGATTTGTACCGTGATTGGTGAGGGCGGTTCAGGTGGCGCCTTAGCCATTGGCGTGGGTGACAAAGTCAATATGTTGCAATACAGCACTTATTCAGTGATTTCCCCTGAGGGCTGTGCCTCGATTTTATGGAAAAGTGCCGACAAAGCCTCCACCGCAGCAGAGGCCATGGGCTTGACGGCGAAACGTTTAAAACAATTAGATTTAATTGATAATATCGTCAACGAACCGCTAGGTGGCGCACATCGTAATCATGTGGAAATGGCCAAAAATCTCAAAACACGTCTTTTAGATGATTTGGCTGATTTAGACGTGCTAGATAAACAAGACTTATTGGATCGCCGTTATCAACGCTTGATGTCATACGGTTATTGCTGATCAGAAGACTGAAGACAGAGAACTGAAGACAGGAAAAAATTAAAAAGTGCGGTGAAAAATACCGCACTTTTCTATGATAAATTCAACATAATTAAGGGAATAAATTCAATGAAAAATGTACTTTCCATTCAATCTCATGTGGTGTTTGGGTATGCGGGCAATAAATCTGCCACCTTTCCAATGCAATTAAACGGGATTGATGTGTGGGCATTAAATACGGTGCAATTTTCCAATCATACGCAGTATGGTAAATGGACGGGCATGGTAATTCCGAAAGAACAAATTGGTGAAATTGTCCAAGGTATTGATGACATTGGTGAACTGGCCAAATGTGATGCGGTGTATTCGGGTTATATTGGCTCTGCAGAACAGGTCGATGAAATTATTAAGGCTTATCATAAAGTCAAAGCCATCAATCCAAACGCCTTGTATTTATGCGATCCCGTCATGGGCAACCCTGAAAAAGGCTGCGTGGTGGCAGGCGGTGTGAAAGAGGGCTTAATCAACATTGCCATTCCACAAGCAGATATTATTACCCCAAATTTGCTTGAATTACGTGAATTAAGCGGTTTGCCTGTCAACAATATTGAACAAGCCATCACCGCAGTCAAACACCTCTTAAGCAAAGGCCCGAAAATCGTCATTGTCAAACATTTAGGCGAGGCAGGACGAGATACAAACCAATTTGAAATGTTAATGGGGACACAACATGGTGTGTGGAGCCTCATTCGTCCGCTCTATCCGTTCGCCAAGCACCCCGTTGGCGTGGGCGATTTAACGGCGAGCTTATTCTTAGCGAATTTACTCAATGGCCATGATGAATTGGCGGCCTTTGAGCGCATGGGCAATGCGGTGCATGATGTGATGAAAATCACCCATGATGTCAATTCCTATGAATTGCAACTCATTGAGGCACGTCATGTAATTATGCAGCCTGTTTCAAGCTATCAAGCAGAAAAAATTGCTTAACCCTCCCCTCACCCTAACCCTCTCCCATAGGGAGAGGGAACGAGAGAAATGATTAAAACATGAGCTTGTTTACCGAATTTCAATCTCAACTGCAACATACTCACTATCTGATCGCCTTGAGTGGTGGATTGGATTCCACGGCGCTACTCTCTCTCATGGCAAAAGCCCGAGAAAAACAACCGCACTTGCAATTACGTGCGGTGCATATTCATCATGGATTACATCCTCATGCCGATCACTGGGTCAGCCATTGTGAGCAACTTTGCCAGCGATTCGCCATTCCCTTACTGGTGCGAAAAGTACAAGTGGATCAAGCCAATGGCCTTGAACAAGGCGCAAGAGAGGCACGCTATCAAGCCATTGCAGACAGTCGATTGCCCAATGAAATCGTGGTTACCGCCCATCATTTACAAGATCAAGCCGAAACTTTTTTTCTTGCCCTAAAACGAGGGAGTGGCGTGCAAGGATTGGGCGCCATGCAACCCTATGCGGCGCTAAATGGCATGCCGATTTTTCGACCGTTGCTGACCTCTTCACGTCAACAGCTAGAACATTATGTGCAGGCGGAAAAATTAACTTGGGTGGAGGACGATAGCAATGCGGATCTGCATTATGATCGTAATTTTTTACGTCATCAGGTGTTGCCGACACTGCGGCAACGTTGGCCACATTTCGATCAAATGGTCGCCCGTTCAGCACAACATTGCGCAGAACAACAACAGCTTATTCATCAATTATTAGCCGAGGATTTTCAACGCCATTTCGATCCCCATCAAGGGACATTGTCAATCGTGCAATGGTCGGAATATCCTGCTCTCAAACAAAATGCCTTGTTAAGAATGTGGCTTGCCGCATTACACCACCCCATGCCGTCAGTGGTTCAACTGGCACATATTAAAAAAGAGGTGATTGCGGCCCGAGCTGATGCCATGCCACATTATGTGCTAGGTAACAAGGTTATTCGCCGTTATCAACAACGGCTTTACCTCACGGATCACTTGGCAGATGTCAGCCATTTTCAACAGCCACTTTCTCCCGAACTGCGGTTGAAATTACCCGATAATCTTGGCGCACTGTGGTTAGAAAAAAATCCCAACTTTTTCACCGCAGTTTGGCAACAGGCAAACCAATTACATCATCTGGATCTGCCTTTCACAGCGCAACCGATTTGGGTAAAATTTGCCTATTCTGGCTCGGTACAATTAGTCGGTCAGAAAATGCGCCGTGACATCAAAAAGATTTGGCAACAATTCAACGTTCCTGTGTGGCAACGCCAACGGATTCCGTTGATTTT
Organism: Lonepinella sp. BR2474; assembly: GCF_051851555.1. Lineage (NCBI taxonomy): Bacteria > Pseudomonadati > Pseudomonadota > Gammaproteobacteria > Pasteurellales > Pasteurellaceae > Lonepinella > Lonepinella sp. BR2474. The sequence continues at coordinate 60,544 of NZ_JBPDVH010000002.1, forward strand.
TTATGGAGATAAATTACAAGGCGCCGTGGGGCTATTTCGTGCCGATTAAACGGGACGAATGGTATCCATGTCCAGTTTTGCCTCAAAGTGTTTTTGTAACAATTGAATACCGTTATCTGCCAGTAAATTCTGTGTTGTTTGCGCGATGAGTTCTTGATGAATCTGTTGATAATGCTCCAATGGCGTCAACGTGGCGGGATCATCATGGAGGGTAATCCGTAATTGTAAGGGGTGATGAAAGAAGTCGGATAAGCGTTGGGTCAGCGCCGCAATGGAATTCTCACGTTGTAAATGGGATTGATTTGAACGTAGTCCAAGGTGAACTTCCTGTTCATTTTGCGCCAACAAGACGGAATTAATGGCTAATTGCTTGGCCATTTTTATATCATCTAAGCCTAATTGTTCAATAATGTGAAACCATGGATCCCGCTCAATCCCAATTTTCACCATTTTCTGTCTTAATTCAGGGCTTTTCTGTTCTAAAATCAGCTTTTTAATATCAGAAGGGCGCATGGACTCCACTTGATTCGCCAATTCGGGATTCATCCATTCCCAACGATAATCCTCCGCATTCAGTTCAGTGGCATTGTCATCATGCTCAGTAGGATTTTCGCTGGCCATATCCAACTCGCTACTGAGCTCAGGTTTCACAGTTTCAGACGGCGCTACGTCAGCAAGTTTTGCTAATCGATCCATCAGATCAGGTTGTGTTTTTTTGCTTGGACGAGATGAAATCACCGGTAATTCAAGGGGTTGAACCGAATCAGGACGAGCATTACTCGCTTTACTTAGCGACGACTTTTTTTTTTCGTTATCTGTTTGTTGGTTCAAGGTCGCACGTAATTTTTGCAACTGATCCACTGCACTTAATGCCTGATTGCCCTCGGCATGAATGGGTTTCTGCGACGGTTCTTTCGGTGAATGTTGAACAGCATGTTGTGCAGGATAATTGGCTTTAATATTTTGTGAGACCACAGGCATATCCACCAAATTTTCCGTCGCATTTGATGTCGGCACGGTTTGTACCGCAGTGGCTTGGCTGAATTTGGGGTGAAACGCCAAAGCACGCAGTAAGGTCATTTCTGCGCCAATGCGACGATTGGGCGCAAAGGCTAGCTCTTTTCTGCCCATGACAATCATTTGATAAAATAACTGCACATCTTCAGGCGACATATGTTGGGCAAGAAATGTGATAGGGCTGTTTTCTTGAACATTGACGGACAGCAACTGCTGCATGGCAATTTGATGTAATTTCTCGCCCACTTCAAGCAAAAGCTGATCCCAATCCACACCCTTTTCAGCCACCGACTGCACGACCGCCATCAATTTCTCGCCATTACCTTGTTGCAAGGCATACAAAATCTCAATCGGTTGGTTATCATCCAATAAGCCCAACATTTTGTTGACAATGTCGGTGCGAATATCGCCATTCGACATGGCAATAGCCTGATCGGTCAGGCTCAAACTATCACGAATACTGCCCTGAGCTGATTTTGCAAGGCGATCAAGTGCGGTCAATTCATAGGGAATTTTTTCTGCGTCTAAAATATGGGCTAAATGTTGGCTAATTTGTTGCTGATCTAATGCTTTTAAATGAAACTGCATGCAACGGGATAAAATCGTGATCGGCAATTTTTGCGGATCGGTGGTGGCCAACAGGAATTTGACATATTCAGGCGGTTCTTCCAAGGTTTTGAGTAAGGCATTGAAAGAATGACGTGACAGCATATGCACTTCATCAATCAAATACACCTTGTAACGGCCTTGCACCGGTTTATACTGAACGTTATCCAATAATTCTCGGGTGTCTTCGACTTTGGTACGTGAGGCGGCGTCAATCTCAATCAGATCAATAAAATTGCCTTGTTCAATGGCTTTACAATGTTCACATTCACCGCAAGGTTCGGCCGTCACGCCATGAATACAATTTAAGCCTTTGGCAAATAAGCGGGCAATAGAGGTCTTGCCGACACCTCGAGTACCCGAAAAAAGATAAGCATGGTGTAGGCGATTTTCTTTCAAGCCATTAGAAAGTGCGGTCAAAATATGCGTTTGGCCGACAACTTCACGAAAGGTTTTTGGTCGCCATTTACGGGCGAGAACTTGATAACTCACGTATTATCCTTTTTTTATTTTACTTTCGCTATCCCCACTCCCTCTAAGAGAGGGCTAGGGTGAGGGTAACCATTAATGTCCTGCAAAATCCACCAGAGTAAAAGGTTCAACGCCCAATTTACGTAAACGTTCTTCGCCGCCTAATTCTGGTAAACTGATCACAAAAGCCGCATGTTTAACTTCGCCGCCTAAACGCTGAACCAATTTCACGCAAGCCTCGAGCGTGCCACCTGTGGCTAATAAATCATCAATAATTAACACCTTATCACCCGCTTGAATCGAATCCGAATGGATTTCTAAGGTATCTTCACCATATTCTAATTGGTAATTTTGTGAAATCACGGCACGAGGTAATTTCCCTGGTTTACGCACTAAAATAAAAGGTAAACCTAACGCAATGGCGACCGGTGCACCAAAAATAAAACCACGTGACTCGGTACCAATAATTTTGGTAATACCCACATCTTTAAATTGTGCCGCCATGAGATTAACGGTTGCGCTAAAGGCCTCTGGCACTTCAGTTAAACTGGTGATGTCACGGAAAATAATTCCCTCTTTCGGATAATTAGGAATGGATTTAATCGAAGATTTAATAAGCTGTAATTGTTCGTTCATTTTGTCGCCCAAAGTGCGGTCAGAATGTTGACCTTTTATAAAATTAACGCTGTGAATGTAAAGAAATTTGCCTTAAATTGCAAGCGTTATAGTAAAAATATTTGTTAATTTGAATAAATATCTTCGCCGTTTTTACGGGTACGGAATAATTGCAAAATCCACGCATATTGCTCGGGCGTTTGCCCCACAAAATATTCAATGATTTCATTCATGGCTCGAGCCGATTGTACAGGATCATCGGTTAATGTCATCGGCGCTAAAATTTCCATTTGGTATTTACCTGCCTGTGCGTTATAGCGAGGGAACATTGGAATCACCACCGCCTTGGCTAATTTCGCCATTTTATTTAAACCCGGTAAGGTGGCCTTATAGGTGGCGAAAAAATCGACAAACTCACTGGCCTCTGCACCAAAATCTTCATCCGGTAAGTAATAGCCCATATCCCCTTTTTTCACCATAGATAAAAAAGGTTTAATGCCATTTTGACGGGTGTGCATTTTGCCACCAAAGCGTACTCTTGTTCTCGTCCAAAGCCAATCAATCAACAAATTACGGTGTGGATTAAACATTGACGTCATCGGCATTCCGTGGGTGTGTAAAATAATCCCCGAGGCATCAATGGACCAGCTATGCGGCACCAATAAAATAATATTATGGCCGTTGGCTTTAGCTTGTTGAATATGTTCAATGCCTAAAAATTCACTGCGTTGTTGCAAATGTTTTTTAGAACGTACCGCAATTTCACCAATCCCTAGCATCACTTGCCCTAGTGTGATAAACATCCCATCAATCACTTTTTCACGTTGTTGTTCGCTCCAATCGGGGAAACAAAGGGCTAAATTTAATCTGGCACGATGGCGTTGTTTTTTGGCTTTTTGCCCCGCAATTAAGCCAATTTTGCTAGCGAGTTTATCCCGCCAACGATAGGGAATAAAGGCCAATATAATTAACAAGACAATACCAAGCCAAATGCCCCAATATTGCGGTTTTAAATATTGCCATGAAAAATGTGGCTCATAACCCACTCTGGCCGTTTCACGTATCTTATTTTCTGGATGTTGCATTAATTAAACCAACCTTGATCATAGGCCATTTTAGCGGTCATCATAAAAGACATGATCACCACCATTGGGCGAATTAATTTTTTGCCTTTGGTGAGTACCATTCTCGCACCTAAATTGGCCCCAATAAATTGACCACACATCATCGCCAAGCCCACGGTCCACAAAATGTGTCCACCAATCAAAAAGAAAATCAGCGAGGCAATATTTGACGTGCAGTTCAACACTTTCGCATGCGCCGTGGCTTTCGGTAAATTAAACCCCAGTAAAGTCACGAAAGCTAAACTCAATAAGGATCCGGTGCCAGGGCCAAAAAAACCATCATAAAAACCAATGCCCAAGCCAGCCGTGAACGCAAAGCCCGCAAAAGAAAAACGTTGATGGCGATCTTCTTCGCCTAATGTGGGCGTGAATAAAAAATACAGCCCCATAGCTAACACTAAAAAGGGGATCACCTTTTTAATAAACGAACTGTCAATGTGCTGAATTAACACCGTGCCAATCACTGCGCCAATAAATGTCATCAGAATCAACAACCAAATCTGGCGTAAATTCACCGCTTTACGGCGAATAAAATACAAACTGGCCGAAAAAGAACCGCCACAGGCTTGTAATTTATTGGTGCCTAAGGCCAATACCGGTGGAATGCCCGCCATTAACAAAGCGGGAATGGTGATCAAGCCACCACCACCCGCAATGGCGTCAATAAAGCCCGCCACTAAAGCCACGGTAAATAGTAAACTGATGATTTCTATGCTAATTTCCACCGCACTTTCCTCTGCTTATTCCAACCATTCACTGCGTTTAGGTGAATTTAACACCTGCTGACATAAAAATGGCTCTGCGGGTTTCGCTTTCACTGTGCTACTTGTGCTAGCAGAAGGTTTTTTCGGTTCAAACCAAGAATACAATTCTCCCCCACAACCATCTCCTGCCGGCACGGGTGCTTGATTTTCACAATAGGCTGCGCCTTGCGGACAAGCTAAACGTACGTGAAAATGGCTATCATGACCATACCAAGGACGAATTTTATGTAACCAACTGCGATCGGCTTTTTCCGTTTGGCAAAGTTTCACTTTAATGGCAGGATTCACAAAAATACGGGTCACTTGATTATCCTGTGCCGCTAATTTAATTAAATTAAAGTGGTTCTGATTCCAAACACGCTCATCTACCACTTGAGCGGCACGATTTACCACTAACAAGCCTTTACCATCCGAATTTAAGGCCTCTTGATCCGACATAGCACCCATGCGCAACCAAATATCCGCATCCAAGCCCATTTGATGGCTAGCGTGACCCGTTAAGAAACGCCCGCCACCGGGCATGGCAATATCGCCCACTAACATGGTCGGCAAACCCGCTTTTTTTACTCGTTGACCTAAGCGTTGTAAGTAACTAATCATATCAGGGTGACCATAATAACGGTTTTTATTGATACGAATCACCTGATACCCCTCCCCTCTTGCGGGTAAGGCTTTCGCACCGATAATACAGCCGTTGGCATAAGAACCAATCGGTTGAGCTTGCCCATTTTCACTGGGAATCGGGCGTTTCACTCGTTGCCATTCCGCTGGCGAGGCCAAAACGGTGGTAGATATGCCTAAAAGTGCGGTTAAAATGAATGCTGTTTTTTTCAATTTCATTATAAAAATTCCCGATAAATAAAAATTAAATCCCCGTTTGTAGGATTTCATACTGTTGTAAAATAATCTGTTTAAAATTCTCACTGCAACTGGCCCAGTCGATCACATCCACAAAAATCGGTAAATCGGATTCACTAAAGGCCTCCTCAATATCTGCTTGCTGACGAATGGACATCGGCTGTTGGGTAATCACGGCTAAATCCAAATCGGAATATTTTTTTGCCGTGCCTTTGATGCGGGAACCAAATACCCACACAGGCAAATCAGGTACGAATTTCGCCAAAATAGCTTTGACAATATTGAGATTTTCTTCGCTTAAGTCAATCATTAATATACCTTCACTTTTTTATTGATATCGTTTTATCGACACTGTGCCTTAAACCGCAATAAATGATCCAACAACACAATGGCCATCATGGCTTCCGCAATCGGTACCGCTCGAATACCCACACAAGGATCATGACGCCCTTTGGTGATCAAGTCAACCGCTTGATTATGAATATCCACCGTACGACCTGAAATCGTAATACTTGAGGTTGGTTTTAACGCAATGGTGGCAATAATCGGTTGGCCATTGCTAATTCCGCCTAAAATACCCCCCGCATGGTTGGATAAAAAGCCCTCGGGTGTCATTTCATCACGGTGTTCGGTGCCTTTTTGATTCACGACGGCAAAACCATCACCGATTTCCACCGCTTTTACCGCATTAATGCTCATTAAGGCATGGGCGAGATCCGCATCTAAACGATCAAAAACCGGTTCGCCAAGGCCAACAGGCACATGTTCCGCTACTACGGTTAATTTAGCCCCGATAGAATTGCCCTCTTTTTTTAAACGGCGGATCAATTCATCAAATTTTTCCACCGCACTTGGGTCGGGGCTAAAAAATGGATTGGAATTCACCTGTTGCCAATCAATTTGGCTAATATCCACCACCGTTTGCGGATCAATTTGTACATCCCCAATTTGAGATAAATAACCTCTGACTTCAATGCCAAACTGCTCCCGCAAATATTTTTTAGCAATGGCACCAGCGGCCACTCGCATAGCAGTTTCACGCGCAGAAGAACGGCCACCGCCACGATAATCCCGAATGCCGTATTTTTGTTGATAGGTAAAATCGGCATGACCAGGGCGGAATTGATGTTTAATCTCACCATAATCCTGCGAACGTTGATCGGCATTCTTAATGATTAAACCAATGCTCGTGCCTGTGGTTTTGCCCTCAAAGACGCCCGATAAAATCTGCACTTCATCATCTTCACGACGTGGCGTGGTATAACGAGATGTACCCGGTTTGCGACGATCCAAGTCGGGTTGAATATCAGCTTCGGTTAACGCCATATTCGGCGGCACGCCGTCAACAATACAACCTAAAGCAATGCCATGGGATTCGCCAAAGGTGGTGACTTTAAATAATTGTCCGATTGAATTTCCTGCCATAAAAAAACCTTATGCTAATTTTTCTGTATGAAGTTTGACTTCTTCATCTGTTTGTTGATTTTTAATAAAAATATCAAGTTGATTAAAGGCAATCTCAATATTACGTTCATTAAATAATTGATTGATCCGACGATTTAAGAAATCAATGGTCGGATTGCGATCACCAATTTGGTCCACATAAACCCGTAATTCATGATCCAAAGTGCTCGCACCAAAAGTTAAGAAGAATGCGCGTGGTGCAGGATCTTTTAACACTTTCTCACATTCTGTGGCGGCTTGTAATAATAATGTTTTAACCAGTTCTAAATCTGAACCGTAAGCTACCCCAACGCTGATCACGACTCTCGTCATACTATTACTCAACGCCCAGTTCACTAAACGCTCAGTCACAAAGGCTTTATTTGGCACAATAACTTCTTTGCCATCAAAATCCACTAAGGTCGTCGCACGAATACGAATTTTAGACACCGTGCCGCTAAATTCACCAATGGTAATCACATCACCAATCCGAACAGGACGTTCAAATAAGATAATAATACCCGACACGAAATTAGCAAAGATTTCTTGCATACCAAACCCAAGCCCGACGGATAATGCAGCAAATAACCATTGTAATTTAGACCACGACATGCCTAACATGCCAAAAGCTAACGCCGCCCCCAAGGCAATTATTATATAGGTGAGCAAGGTGGTAATGGTATAAGGTGTTCCCTGAGATAATTTAATATTCGAGAAAACCACGACTTCTAATAAACCACTTAGATTTCGGATAATCACATAGGTGACAAATAGCACCACAAAGGCCACCAATAAATTCAATAATGTGACGGATTCCATTACGGTTCCTGTCTCCGTAGCAACACTTTGTTGCCATAATGTGACGCCGTTGAGATAGTAAGCCACTGTCACCAAATCTGACCACACAAAATACATTAAGCCCAATAAAGCCACCCAGAGGGTAAAATCGATTAAACGTAACACCTGATCTTTTACTTGGCTCACGGCTAACACATCATCTTGCTGCGGTACATCAATAATAAATTCTTCTTTACTCTTGTCACCACTATTATTGTCTGCCAGTTGTTTTGCCATGGCTTGCTCACGTTTTTCTTTTAAACGCCGAGCAGCCAAGCGACGTGCAGACACTTCTAAGCCACGATAAATCAGACTACGCACAATCAACCAAGTGGTGAGCGCCATGTAAGAGGAAATTAAATGCTCAATCAACACTAATGAGGTGTAATAATACCCCAACCCAATCAAAATAATTAGAGAGATTGGCGCAAGCAAGGAGAAAAACCGCAAAAACCGCAGCAAATAGATTTTCATGCTTTGTTGGTGCGTTAAGGTATGTTGGTAAGAACTGATCGCCAAACGCATCTCAGGGCCGATCAACAACAACAGGATAATCAACACGGAAATGGTCATGATTTCACCGAGGATATCGTAGGCAACACCGCCCTCTAAATTCGTGAAAATGGAGGTATTTAATAATAATGCCACCACCCACATGGAACGTTTTAGAATACGTCGGAAATTTTCAGAACTTTGTTTTGGCATTTTAAAATGGGTATGCGCAATGCCATTTGGGCGTAATAATGCCAACATAAAGGCAAAATACAACCAATACCCCGCCATTTTTAAGCCCCACGTCCAAGCCTCAGTGGGATCTTGCAAACAGAAATAGGTCACCAAAATAAACAGGATTAAAAATACAAAAGTGCTTGGCAAACACAAAATTAAGGTCCAAAACACCGCACTTGGCGTGTTCCATTGATTATCGCTACCTAAGGTTTTTAATTTATTATTAATTTCGGTAATTTTCTGCTTAATCTTGTTTTTTTGACGCAAAATCGCTAACGTACACAACAATAATATCGCCACTAAAAAACTCGCTGACCACACATTATCCCGCCAGTTGGAAAAGTCAAAACGTTTAGCAATATCACGAGATTGGAATTTAAGATAAGTGGGTAAATTCTTGAAAAAATCCAGATCAATCGACGCATTACTTTTCACCCAGAAACTTTGTTGTTTGAGTTTATCTTGCAATGTATCACTGATGGTTTGCACTTGTTGCTGATTTAATTCAATATTGATAGATAAATTTAATTGGTTATTTAACTGTTTCAATACGTCCGAAATCACCTTACTACGTTCTTCAATAATGGTTTTCAGACGTACCCGTTCTTTATCGGTAAAGGTAATTTTTTCTTCTTTCGCCAAGTTATCAATATAGCTGTCAACGTTATTCATGCGATCACGAAATTCGCTAATATCAAAAATTCTCACCCGTAAATCGGCAATCTTTTTGGATAAGCCAGAAATCATCTCATCTTTAGGCAACGATTGACGTTGTTTATTAATCACACGAGAAAGAATCAAGGTGCCTTGCAACGAACTAATTTGTTCATCAATATTCCGTTGGGTTTGTTGTAAATTATCTAAAATGCTTTTTATACGTAAGTGATCTTGCGACAAAGCATTAAGCTGCGTGGTCTGCGCCAATAATTCCTCACTGACTCGAGCATTAAATTCGAGTTCACGGACAATCACAGGATTATCGGTGGTATTACTATTTTTTTGTGCCGTCGCTTGTTCTAATTGATTTTGGCTCTCTTGCAGATTTTTTGTATTAATTGCCGTTTGCAATTCCACCAATTCGGCTTGTAATTGCTGTTGCATTAAGGTTTTTTCTTCTAACTGACTGGTGTACAAACTGGTTAAGGATTCATTGCCACTGAGCTGAATTTGTTTGTAATTGTTACTGGCCAGTAAATAATCTAATTCTACCGCCAATCTTGCTCGTCTGGTGCTTGAGGTACTGGCTGATGCAAGGGCGTCATTAATGGCTTGAATACGTGCGGAATTTTCCGTCAAGGTTGCTTGTGTCCGTTCTGGCACACTTTTTTGACTCGACAAATTTGCATTCAGCGTGGTTAAATCCGCTTGAATTTGTTGCAAATTTTGATTAATTTCATCTACATGGGTTTTCATCTGATCCACAGATAAATTCGCCAAGGATTTTTGGATCTGTTCCGCACTCCGCGCTTTTGATTTCAGATGACGAATATTTTGCTGGCTATGTTGTAACGCCTCTGCGGAATCTTGAATTTGCTTGGTTAAATTCTCATTATCCTGTTTCTGCTTATCCAATTGCGTCAGTAATGCCAAGGTTTCTTCTAAATTCTTAATGTCCGCTTGGTTATCTTCCGCTTGATTGTCTTTTTGCAAACTGGCTAATTGGGTTTGAATCTCTTTCGCCGTGGGTAAATTCGCCGACGCAGGCAAGCTCAGGGTGAATAATATGGCGAAAAAAAGGTGGCTCAACGCCTTGTAAAACATACTCATAAATTACGCTCTGATTAAGTCGGCCAATGCCTGTTTAAGGCTAGCCCGTGAAATTTTAATATTACCTTGCGATTTCACCGTTAACGGAAAATAACGCACTGGCTGTTTAAATCGTTCAATTTTATCTTGTAACCAATCTTGCAGATTTTGCACCGCAGTTTGACAAAAATCCTGTTGAAATGTCACCATTGCCACAGGACGTTGACCAAATTCTTGATCTGCCACAGGGAGGACAAAAACCTGTTCTACACTGGGATGTTGTTGAATAATTTGCTCAATTTCTTCTGGCTGAATATTTTCACCGCCCGAAATAAATTGATTATCCAAGCGTCCTAAAATATGCAACTGTTCACCGTCCCAAATGGCTTTGTCTTTGGTGGCTAACCAACCTTGTGAATTAGTCACCGGCTGAAGATGGCCTTGTTGCCAATAGCCTAAAGCCAATCCTGCGCCTTTAAGCCAAATTTCATCTTTGACGATCTGAAATTCACGCCCCAACAAAGGTTGCCCCACGCCCGATTGACCATCACAACGTTTGGCAAAAACCGTCGAGGCCATTTCTGTCATGCCATAACCCGCATAGGTTTGTAGACCAAGTGCGGTTAATTTTTGGGTTATTTCGAGGGGAATATTTGCGCCCCCTAATAAAATCGCTTGCGTTTGCACCGCACTTTTCGGCTTTGTGGCCACATAATCAAACAAGCGTAATGCCTGTGTTGGCACCAAAGACACATGGCTTGCTTGTAATACCGAGGCGTAAAAATCCACACTCGGCACATGCAATTCCGCCCCTTGCGCTAACCAACGCCACACAATGCCTTGACCGGACACATGATACAAGGGTAACGACAGTAACCAAGATTTGTCTGACGTAAAAGCCATTAAAGCACAGACGCCCGCCGCATTGGCTAAATGAGCTTGTACATTATGCACTATCGCTTTTGGTTGCCCTGTTGAACCCGAGGTTAAGGTTAATGTCAATCCCTCATGGCGTTCAACCCGATCTGCCATAGGCGATATGGCCATTGGTTTTTCTGTATGGGTACAATCAATCCAATATAGAATTTGATGGGTCACACAAAGTTGATGTATTTTTTCACGAGGGAAAGCGGGATTTATGCCTAAAACCCGCATATTACCTTGCAATCCCGCCAAATAACACAGCAATAATTCAAAGCTATTTTTCCCCGACAAGGCCACGCCACTGCCTGCGCTTAATCCTAATGCCGTTAACCAAGCCAATTTGGCTGAAATCTGCTGCGCCAGTTCAAGCCAACTAAAAGCAACGCCCTGCGAATGATCTCGCAAGGCGATTTGGGCTTGTTTCTGCGGCTGATGAGCATAAATTTGCCAAGGCAATAGTTGCATAACGATAATCTTGCCTGAATGCTTAATCGGCCACAAAAGCATTTTTCACGTAGTCAATGGTTTTCTCATCAAAGCCCATTTCACGCATCACGCCCTCAAACATAATCATTTTACGGCCACTGTTATTATTGGTAATTACCCAATGTGGACTGTTGGGAATTTGTTTTGGTTTGGTGTGATTGCCCGCCGCCAATAAGGTTTGTTCATCTTGTGCAAAATAGACTCGGGTACGACCTTGTACATTTTCGCTCCGAATGGCAGCGGAAAAATCCGTTGGATTCGATTGATACAATCCACTTAAAATCGTTAGAAAACGCACCACCGCTTTGGTTTCTTGTTTAAATTCAGGTGCGTCCAATAAGGCGACTAACGCACGACTATCCCCTTGTTTTACCTCTGTTGGCGCTGTTTGAACGGGTGGTTCTGGTGTATTCTCTGGTTCGCCAACACTCACCTCGACTTCAGACGGGGTCGACGGAATATCTTCCTCTGGTGACGACGATTGCGGTAAGCCGGTCTGTTCGGTTTCCGCTTTTTCCGATAAATCCAACGCCACCGAGCTAATACTTAAACAAGGCAAAGCTAATAAACGGCGTAAAATATCCGACGCACTTTCGCCAATAGACTGCGTATGGCTGGCAATATATTGATAGAGTTCTTCATCTACTTCAATTATTTTCATTTATTCTGCTCTCAAAACTTGATTAACAATCCATTTTTTCGCATTATACCTACTTCTGATCAAATTCTCTATGTAAAAAACGATTAAAAAAGCCATGTCAGCTCAACAATTACTCAATTATCAATTTAGCGCCTGTCAGCACGAGCAAGCGAAAACCATTGTCTTTATTCACGGCCTTTTTGGTGACATGAATAACCTCGGGATTATCGCCCGTGCGTTCAGTGAAAAATACCATATTTTACGCCTTGATTTACGCAATCACGGCCAAAGTTTCCATTCTGACGAAATGAACTATGATTTAATGGCACAAGATGTGATTGCGGTGTTAAACCATCTCCAACTCAATCAGGTGATTTTAGTGGGTCATTCCATGGGCGGCAAAACCGCCATGCGAGTGGCACATTTACGCCCTGACTTACTCGACAAATTAATTGTGATTGATATTGCCCCCGTGCGTTATCAGCACAACTGGCATAATGATGTGTTTATGGGGCTGTTGGCAGTGAAACAAGCCAAGGTTGACAGTCGACAACAGGCTAAACCGCTGTTATCCGAACATATCAAAGAGGAAAGCATTCAACAATTTATGTTGAAATCTTTCGATTCTCAGGCCCCTGAAAAATTTCGTTTTAATACCACCGCACTTTATCAACATTATGCGGATATTATGGATTGGCAAGCGCAATCGCCATGCCAGATACCAACACTGTTCATCAAAGGCGGTTTATCGGATTATATTCACCCCGACGATACCCAACGAATTTTAGCCCAATTTCCGCAAGCCACCTCGTTTACCGTCAACGGTGCTGGCCATTGGATCCATGCGGAAAAGCCGGATTTTGTGGTCAGAGCCATTGAACGGTTTCTTCAATCACATTAATCTTAATTTAGGCATTTAAATTATAGGGAATTTATGATATAGTTCCGCCATTATTCTCACTTCAGCTAATCATTATCAGCATACGAATGATTGTTAATAAAGGCGATAATGAACGGTAATAAAAAATGGCAAAACAAGACGCAGATTGCATTACGTTGGATCTTTTTGCTGATGAAAGACGTGTCGGACGTCCGAAAACCAATCCGTTAAGCAGAGAACAACAAATCCGCATAAATAAACGCAACCAACTACGGCGTGACAAATCTAGCGGATTAAAACGAATAGAATTAAAATTACATCACCAGTTGGTTCAACAATTAGAAGAACTGGCCCAACTGAATAAACTCAGCCGAGCGGATGTAATCGAAAACATATTACAAAATTATTTTAATATTCAAGGAAATAGGTAAATAAAAAATGGCTATTGTTGGTTTATTTTACGGTAGTGACACAGGCAATACAGAAAACATTGCCAAAATGATTCAAAAACAACTTGGCAACGAATTAGTAGATATTCGTGACATTGCCAAAAGCACCAAAGAAGATATTGAAAGCTACGATTTTATCATGATTGGGATTCCAACATGGTATTACGGTGAGGCCCAATGTGACTGGGATGACTTCTTCCCAACCTTAGAAAAAATTGATTTTACGGACAAATTAGTAGCCATTTTTGGCTGTGGCGATCAAGAAGATTATGCCGATTATTTCTGTGATGCCATGGGTACCGTACGCAATATTATTGAACCAAATGGGGCGATCATTGTCGGAAACTGGTCAACGGAAGGATACACTTTTGAATCATCACAAGCGCTTATTGACGACAACACCTTTGTCGGATTGTGTATTGATGAAGATCGCCAACCAGAATTAACCGCTGAACGTGTCGAAACTTGGGTGAAACAAGTTTATGATGAAATGTGTTTAGCAGAACTCGCATAAGGAAAATCACTATGTCAGAAGAAAATATCAAATTACTCAAAAAAGTGGGCCTCAAAATCACTGAACCACGTTTAACCATTTTGGCACTTATGCAAGCCCACAAAATGGAACATTTTTCTGCGGAAGATGTGTACAAACTGTTACTTGAACAAGGCGAAGAAATCGGTTTAGCCACAGTCTATCGTGTATTAAATCAGTTCCATGAGGCCAAAATTTTAACCCGTCACAATTTTGAGGGCAATAAATCGGTGTTTGAATTAGCCCCAACTGTTCATCACGACCACATTATTTGTGTAGATTGTGGCAAAGTGTTTGAATTTAACGACACCGTGATTGAAGAACGCCAAAAACAAATCAGTAAAGAACATGGTATTCAATTAGAAAATCACAGCTTATATCTGTATGGAAAATGTACGGATATTGAGAAATGTGAGAAATAATCCCCTATCACAAACAAACCTCAAAAGTGCGGTGATTTTCACCGCACTTTTTTGTTATACCTCGCCCTAATGGCGAAAATTTCTCTTAGGTAAAACCTCATACTTTATGCTATAATAACGCCAATTTTTCTCTAAGACTTAGGAAAACGCAATGTCTGAATTAACCCAAGATATCACCCCGATTAGTATTGAAGAAGAACTGAAATCTTCTTATCTCGATTATGCCATGTCGGTCATTGTTGGCCGTGCTTTGCCTGATGTGCGTGACGGCTTGAAACCCGTTCACCGCCGTGTGTTGTTCTCCATGGATCAAAGTGGTAACACCTACAATAAATCTTATGTGAAATCCGCTCGTGTGGTCGGTGATGTGATCGGTAAATATCACCCGCATGGTGACAGTGCCGTGTACGACACCATTGTGCGTATGGCACAACCGTTCTCGTTGCGTTATATGTTGGTAGATGGTCAGGGGAACTTTGGTTCCATTGATGGTGACGCACCCGCCGCCATGCGTTATACCGAAGTGCGCATGCAAAAAATCACACAGGAATTATTAACGGATTTAGATAAAGAAACCGTGGATTTCTCGCCGAACTATGACGGCAAAGAAATGATTCCTGACGTCTTGCCAACCAAAATCCCGTCTTTGTTAGTCAATGGTTCTTCAGGGATTGCGGTCGGTATGGCGACCAATATTCCCCCCCATAATCTTGGCGAAGTGATGGACGGCTGTTTAGCCTATATCGATAATGAGGACATCAGCATTGATGAATTAATGCAGTTTATCCCTGGCCCAGACTTCCCGACTGCCGCCTTAATTAACGGTCGCCGAGGCATTGAAGAAGCCTATAAAACAGGGCGAGGCAAAGTTTATGTACGAGCCAAAGCGAGCGTAGAAACCAATGACAAGGGCCGTGAAAAAATCATTATCACGGAAATTCCTTATCAGGTAAATAAAGCCAAATTGGTCGATAAAATTGCTGAACTGATTCGTGAAAAGAAAATTGAAGGCATTGCGGGCATTCTCGATCTTTCCAACAAAGAGGGGATCTGCCTCGAAATTGACATTAAACGTGATGCCGTAGGTGAAGTGGTATTAAACCACCTCTACGCCTTAACTCAAATGCAAGTCACGTTCGGGATTAACATGGTCGCCTTGGATCACGGTCAACCGAAATTATTCAATTTAAAACAAATCATTGCCGCCTTTGTCAAACACCGCCGTGAAGTGGTCACACGCCGTACCGTGTACGAACTTCGCAAAGCCCGAGAAAGAGCGCATATTTTAGAGGGATTAGCCATTGCCTTAGCCAATATTGATCCGGTGATTAATTTAATCCGTGCCTCTAAAACAGCCGAAGAGGCCCGTGAGGGATTACTTGCGCAACCTTGGGCTTTAGGCAATGTGGCGCCTATGTTAGAGGCGGCGGGCGTAGATGCCTCTCGCCCTGATGATTTAGCCGCTGAATTTGGCGTGCATGATGGTCAATATTTCCTTTCAGATGCACAGGCTCGTGCCATTTTAGAATTACGTTTACACCGTTTAACTGGTTTAGAACACGAAAAGATCGTGGAAGAATATCACGATATTTTAGTCGAAATTGGCGAATTATTGCATATTCTCACCAGTGCCGAACGGCTACGTGAAGTAATTCGTGAAGAATTAGAGTTAGTTAAAACGAACTTTAATGATGCCCGTCGCACCGAAATTACCGCTGCCTCCGGTGACATTAATTTAGAAGATTTAATTGCCCAAGAAGATGTGGTGGTGACCCTTTCTCACGAGGGCTATGTGAAATATCAACCCGTCACCGATTATGAGGCGCAAAAACGGGGCGGCAAAGGTAAATCGGCCACCAAAATGAAAGAAGAAGATTTCATTGAAAAATTATTGGTCGCCAATACCCATGATACGATTCTCTGTTTCTCTAGTCGTGGCCGTTTATATTGGTTGAAAGTCTATCAATTACCACAAGCCAGTCGTGGCGCACGTGGACGTCCAATCGTCAATATTTTACCGTTGGAAGAAAACGAACGTATTACAGCGATTCTCCCAGTGGCGAGCTATGATGAAAATAAATTTGTCCTCATGGCCACCGCTGGCGGTATCGTGAAGAAAACTGCTCTCACCGAATTTAGTCGTCCACGTGCCAACGGCATTATTGCGGTCAACTTACGTGATGAAGATGAATTAATCGGCGTAGATATTACCGACGGTTCAAGTGAAATTATGTTGTTCTCCTCACAAGGTCGTGTGGTCCGCTTTGCCGAAACGGCCGTGCGAGCCATGGGACGAACTGCGACGGGTGTTCGAGGCATTAAACTTGCTTTAACCAACGATCTTTCTGATGATGAAAGTACGGTGGAAATGGAAGACGTTTCTGATGATAACAGCGAAGACAGCTTAGATCTGAATATTGATAAAGTGGTGTCTTTGGTGGTGCCAAAAAATGATGGCGAAATCTTAACCGCTACGCAAAACGGTTACGGTAAACGGACAAAATTGGAAGAATATCCAACCAAATCACGTAACACCAAAGGCGTGATCTCCATTAAAGTGAGTGAGCGTAATGGTAAAGTCGTGGCGGCTACGCAAGTGATTGATACTGACCAAATTATGTTAATCACTGACGCAGGCACACTGGTGCGTACCCGCGTCAGCGAAGTCAGCATTGTGGGCCGTAACACTCAAGGTGTACGTTTAATTCGTACCACTGAAACCGAGCAAGTCGTCAGCTTAGAACGTTTAGCCGAAACGGAAGATGATGAATTTGAGGGTGAAATCGAAAATTCAGAAGAATAGAAAAATACCACAAAAGCCCCGCACTCACGTACGGGGCTAATTATATAACGCCACGCTGTGGCTATTTCATAAAAAAGATGCGGAGCATCGTTACTTATGTAACCCCGTACGCCAGTGCGGGGAATTTGAGGATAACATTATGACAACCAACCAACCAACCAACCAACCAACCAACCAACCAACCAACCAACCAACCAACCAACCAACCAACCAACCAACCAACCAACCAACAGCGATTTTCGTGATTAATTTAGCCAAGTCAACCGAACGCAAAAAATTTATTTCTGACCAATTTGAACAATTACAAACCCAATCCCAACGCCAAATAAATTACCAATTTTTCACCGCAGTTTACGGCAAAGAAAACCCCGATTTTTATCTTTTCAAAAAATACAATGAACAAAAACGTCTTGCCCGTAAAGGTTACGCCATGAACATAGGGCAACTCGGCTGTTTTGCCAGTCATTATTTATTATGGGAAAAATGCGTGGAATTAAATCAGCCGATTATTGTGTTGGAAGATGACGCCATACTACAAGAAAATTTCTTAGCCACATACGATTTTACCGCTACACCACAAAATACAGCTGAATTTTTCTGGCTTTGTCCTGCGGGTTGGTCGGCATATTGGACAGGCAAAAATAAACCACACAAATCTAAAAATTACCTCCGCATTTCACCAGAGGTGGGTGAACTTCGCCAATATTTTAAGGGTTGGGGCAATACGACAGGCTATTATATTACGCCCAAAGCCGCACAAAAATTTCTCAGTCAATGCCAAGAATGGGTGTATAACGTAGATATTACCATGGATCGTTATTGGGAAAATCAGGTTCAATTTCTAGGATTAACGCCACCTTTTGTTAAACCTGATTTCAGTCAGAATTCCAATATTGCCCCACACGCTATCATTCAACGTAGAAGTTTGTGGACTAAAATTAGACGAGAATACTATAAAATACAAAGTAATTTGCACAAATGGTTATATGATTTGCGTCATCAAAAAATATGATCTACGTCACAAAACCAACATTTCCCTTTTAACAAAGACAGTATAAAGTGCTACACTCTATCAGAATTTGATTTTAACTTTAAAAGGTGATTTTTATGACAACATATCGTATTGAAAAAGACACAATGGGCGAAGTGCAAGTACCTGCGGATAAATACTGGGCAGCACAAACTGAACGCTCTCGCAATAATTTTAAAATCGGGCCTGAAGCCTCTATGCCACATGAAATTATTGAAGCCTTTGGTTATTTGAAAAAAGCAGCAGCCTTTGCTAACCATGATTTAGGCGTGTTACCTGTTGATAAACGTGACTTAATTGCACAGGCTTGTGATGAAATTTTAGCCCGTAAATTAGATGACCAATTCCCACTTGTCATCTGGCAAACCGGTTCTGGTACGCAATCTAATATGAACTTAAACGAAGTGATTGCGAACCGTGCGCATGTGTTACATGGCGGTAAATTAGGCGAAAAATCTTATATTCACCCAAATGACGATGTGAATAAATCCCAATCTTCCAACGACACCTACCCAACTGCCATGCATATTGCGGCGTACAAAAAAGTCGTGGAACATACTATTCCAGCGGTAGAACGTTTACAAAAAACCTTAGCTAAAAAAGCGGAAGAATTTAAAGATGTGGTGAAAATCGGCCGTACTCACTTGATGGACGCTACTCCTCTAACATTAGGTCAAGAATTTAGTGGCTATGCCGCACAACTTTCTTTTGGTTTAAAAGCCCTTAAAAATACCTTACCGCATTTAGGTCAATTGGCTTTAGGTGGTACAGCAGTGGGTACTGGCTTAAATACGCCAAAAGGCTATGATGTGAAAGTGGCAGAATATATTGCAAAATTCACCGCACTTCCATTTATTACCGCTGACAATAAATTTGAGGCTTTAGCGACGCATGATGCCGTGGTAGAAACCCATGGTGCATTAAAACAATTAGCCATGTCATTGTTCAAAATTGCTCAAGATGTGCGTTTATTGGCATCGGGTCCACGTTCAGGTATCGGCGAAATCTTGATTCCTGAAAACGAACCCGGTTCTTCTATTATGCCAGGTAAAGTCAACCCAACTCAATGCGAAGCCTTAACCATGGTGTGTGCTCAAGTGTTAGGCAACGACACAACCATTTCTTTTGCGGGCAGCCAAGGGCATTTTGAATTAAACGTGTTCAAACCAGTAATGGCGTATAACTTCTTGCAATCTGCACAATTATTAGCTGATGCTTGCATTTCGTTTGATGAACATTGTGCGAGCGGTATTCAGCCAAATCACCCTCGCATTAAACAATTGTTAGAACAATCTTTAATGTTGGTGACGGCCTTAAATACCCACATTGGCTATGAAAATGCAGCGAAAATCGCCAAAACGGCTCACAAAAATGGCACCACATTACGTGAAGAGGCCATTAACCTTGGATTAGTGGCTGCGGACGATTTTGATAAATGGGTGCGTCCAGAAGATATGGTCGGTTCATTAAAATAATTTAATCCACCAAAACTTGATACGGCTCAATTTTTTGAGCCGTTTTTTATTGCGTCATGCCATAAAATACCCTAGTATAAAACTCAACTATTATTTAACAGGGAATTGACCATGAAAAATGAACTTATCTGCTATAAACGCATGCCAGTATGGAACAAAAATAGCTTACCGCAAATGTTCCAAGAAAAGCACAACACCAAAGTCGACACATGGGGAAAATTAACCGTGCTGAAAGGCCAACTGAAATTCTATGTGTTAGATGAAAACGGCACGGAATTAAGCCAACATATTTTCACACCGGAAAGCGAGATTCCGTTAGTGGAACCGCAAGTTTGGCATAAAGTCGAGGCCCTATCTGATGATTTAGAATGTTTCCTTGAATTTCATTGCAAAAAAGAAGATTACTTCAGCAAAAAATACAATATGACCCCTACTCACTCCGAAGTCAAAGCGGCAGTTGAACAAATTCAGCCATGCAAAGTGTTAGACTTAGGTTGCGGACAGGGTCGAAATTCACTGTTCTTAAGTTTACTTGGCTATGATGTGACGTCTTGGGATCACAATGAAACCAGTTTGGCTTTTTTAAATGAAACCAAAACTAAAGAAAATCTGCCGATTTCCACCGCAGTTTATGACATTAACTCGGCCAATATTCAAGAAAATTATGATTTTATCCTTTCAACCGTGGTATTTATGTTCCTTAATCGTGAGGCTGTGCCAGCGATTATTGAAAATATGCAAAGCCACACCAACGCTGGCGGTTATAATTTAATCGTTGCGGCCATGGACACTGCCGATTATCCTTGCCCTGTGCCATTTTCTTTCACCTTTAAAGAAAATGAATTGCACCATTATTATGCGGACTGGGAATTATTAAAATATAACGAAGAATTGGGTGAATTGCACAAAACCGATGCCAATGGCAATCGGATTAAAATGAAATTTGTTACCATGTTGGCGAAGAAAAAATAATGCACGTTTATGGTTTATTAGTGGATGATCAAACTCGCTGTGAGCATTATCACAGCGAGGTAGATATTATTGCCATTCAATTCAAATGTTGTGGAAAATTTTATCCTTGCTACCAATGCCATAATGCGTGCGAAAATCACCCCATTGAACGTTGGCAACCTAACGAATTTGAGCAACAAGCGATTTTATGTGGTCATTGCCAACGCACGTTGTCAATTCAACAATATATGCAAGTCACCCATTGCCCTTATTGCCAAGCACAATTTAATGCAGGGTGTAAAAAGCATTATGGGATTTATTTTGAGATAGAGAACCCCATTTCATCTTTATCAATCTAAGCCGCCTTTCCAAAACGCTCAATAAATATTCGATTCTTA
Organism: Lonepinella sp. BR2474; assembly: GCF_051851555.1. NCBI lineage: Bacteria > Pseudomonadati > Pseudomonadota > Gammaproteobacteria > Pasteurellales > Pasteurellaceae > Lonepinella > Lonepinella sp. BR2474. The sequence goes on from NZ_JBPDVH010000002.1 coordinate 81,744, forward strand.
TATCAAATAGAAGAATATTCTATTATGAATTTTCATTTTTGTGACTTATCTCACAGAATTGAATCCATAAAACCGTTATGATATGCGAGTATTTTAACATGACATTCAACAAAATGAGGTATTCTATGAAATTCAATAAAATTTCTTTTGCCATTTCCACCGCACTCTTAGGTGCAGGTTTAATGCTATCAACACAAGTTCTCGCCAAAGGTCGCTTAGTAGTTTATTGTAGCGCCACCAATGAAATGTGCGAAACCGAAACCCAAGCCTTTGGGGAAAAATATGGTGTCAAAACCGCCTTTATTCGTAACGGTTCTGGTTCCACGTTTGCTAAAGTAGAGGCAGAAAAAAACAATCCGCAAGCTGACGTGTGGTATGGTGGTACATTTGACCCACAAGCCCAAGCGGCAGATATGGGTTTAATACAACCTTATGAATCCAAACACATTAAAGAAATCGTAGAAAAATTCCAAGATCCAGGTAAAGTCAAGGGACATTATGTGTCTGCTGTGTATATGGGGATTTTGGGGTTTGGGGTCAACACTGAACGCTTAGAAAAATTAGGCATTAAAGAAGTGCCAAAATGCTGGAAAGATTTAACCGATCCACGCTTAAAAGGCGAAATCCAAATCGCTGACCCGCAAAGCTCCGGTACCGCTTACACCGCCATTGCGACTTTCGTACAACTTTGGGGCGAACAAGGTGCGTTTGATTACTTCAAACAATTACACCCGAATATTTCACAATACACTAAATCCGGTATCACGCCGTCTAACAGTGCGGCACGTGGTGAGGCCACGGTGGGTATCGGTTTCTTACATGACTATGCGTTACAAGTACAACAAGGTGCCAAAATCCAAATGGTCGTTCCTTGCGAGGGAACAGGCTATGAATTGGGCGGTTTAAGTATTATCAAAGGCGCAAGAAACCTTGATAATGCGAAATTGTTCGTGGATTGGGCCTTATCCAAAGAGGGTCAAGAGTTGGCATGGAAAAAAGGCAACAGCCTACAAATCTTAACCAACACCACCGCTGAACAATCCCCTGTGGCATTCGATCCAACCAAATTAAACTTAATCAATTATGATTTTGAAAAATATGGCGACAGTGCCGAACGTAAACGCTTGATTGAGAAATGGGTTCAGGAAGTGAAATTAGCGAAATAATTTCTCGTTAAAAGTATTCTCAGGGCGTATTTGTACGCCCTGATGTTTATTAACACATTAATAATGAAAGGAAAATCTGATGAAAATATCTAAAATTGCTGTTTCACTCTCTACTTTTTTATTAGGTAGCGTAGCATTAAGCCAAAATGCAATAGCAGATAATGGGCGTTTAGTGGTGTATTGTTCCGCTCAAAATACCATGTGTGAACAAGAAACCTTGGCATTTGAAAAGAAAACAGGGATTAAAACCAGTTTTATTCGTGGCGGCACAGGCAGTATTTTAGCCAAAATTGATGCAGAAAAAGCCAATCCTCAAGGCGATGTTTGGTATGGTGGAACGCTAGATCCGCACTCTCAAGCGGGTGAAATGGGCTTATTGGTTCAATATAAATCCCCTAATTTGCAATTTATTCCTGATGAATTAAAAGATCCCGCTAAAGTAAAAGGTAATTATACATCAGCGATTTATTTAGGTATTTTAGGCTTTGGTGTGAATACAGAACGCCTTGCCAAACTCGGTATTCCTGTACCAAAATGCTGGAAAGATTTAACCGATCCACGTTTGAAAAATGAAATTCAAGCGGCCGATCCACAAAGTTCAGGAACAGCTTACACCGCCCTAGCCACCTTTGTACAACTATGGGGCGAAGATCAGGCTTTCCAATATTTGAAAGATTTACATAAAAATGTATCGCAATATACCAAATCAGGCAACACTGCTACTCGCAACACCGCTCGTGGTGAGGCCGCTATTGGTGTAGGGTTCTTACACGAACATTCTATTGAGAAAGAAAAAGGCGCACCTGTTGAATTGGTCGTTCCTTGCGAGGGAACTGGCTATGAAATTGGCGGCGTAAGCGTGATTAAAGGTGCAAGAAACCTTGAAAATGCGAAAAAATTTGTGGACTGGGCATTATCTGCCGAGGCACAAGAACTCTCTTGGCAAAAAGGTGAAACGCATCAAATTTTAACCAATAACCAAGCCAAACAATCACCTTATTCTTTAGATTTCAAATCTATTAATTTAATTAATTATGATTTTGATAAATATGGTGCAAGCGATTTACGTAAACGTTTGATTACAAAATGGGTGGATGAAGTGAAATTGGCGAAGTGATAAAACTTGCTGCAAAAACACCGCAGTTTTGAATTAGGGCTAAGTTTGAGTGGACTTAACCTTGTTTTATTTTTAACTAAATATGTCCAGTTTTTTACATAAAAAACTGGACATAGAACAACTCCCCCCAATATAAACTTTCAAAATAAAAGAAAGATATTCTTCCAGTAATCAATTCATTCATCTTTCACCAAAGCAAAAAAAACGATTAGCCCACCTGATTAAAAAGTAATAATTTCAAGTAGATTATTTCCTCAAACAATTCTCCAATCTACAAAATTTGTGATCATCATCACAGAATTACATTTAGAAATATAGTATTATCCAACTGTTTTTTTCACATTGAATTAAGCGAGTTATGTCGTGCTATACGGCAACATCATACAAATTGAATGATGTATCTCATACAAAAAATGGAGATAATATGTATTCCGCAAAAACACCTTTTACACAAACAACCCCATTTTGGTTGTTGCTTTCTTTAATCGCCTTTCTGGTGTTACCATCACAAGCCTTGGATTATGGCTTGTTAGAAAGTACCGCCGATGAATTTTATGATGCCATGGGTTGGTCATCTGTTAATTTGACGATATTATGGTTTTTACCATTAATCGGCTTTTTGATTATTCCAAAATTAAATTTATCCACTGAAAAACAAGCCAAAGCCGAACTAGGTTTAGTCGCATTTAACTTTTTATTTTTGTTTATCACGGCGATGATTTACAAAGTTTCCATGGGCTATTCAGTGCTGATTTTAATTTGCACACTGTCAGCGTTAGCCACCTTTGCTCTTGCCAAACTTAAAGTCATGCAAGGCGATAAATTTATTATCGGCTCAATTTTGACAATTGTCCTATTGATTTTCTTCTTTATTGTCTATCCAACGGTCGCCATTTTTATTTCGATGTTTTATGACGGCGATACCTTTGCACCGCAACAAGTGTTACGCATTTTAGGGCAAAGTTACATTGTTCGGGTGATTACCAATTCTTTGGCGTTATCCACATTTGTGGGCTTGATTTCCACGATTTTTGGTTTGGCATTTGCCCTTTATACCACAAGAATTGCCAGACGAACCGCCTTTATTGGTAAAATTTTCTCCATTTTGCCGATTGTGACACCGCCGTTTGTAGTCGGTCTTGGGGTAACCTTGATGCTAGGACGTTCAGGTTATGTGACGGAATTTTTAAGTGACTATTTGGGTTTCACCGATCATAACTGGCTTTATGGCTTTAACGGCATTGCATTGGCTCAGATTTTAGCCTTTACGCCGATGTCCTTTATGTTATTAGATGGGGCGTTGAAATCTATTCATCCGTCCATTGAAGAAGCGTCTTATACCTTGCGAGCTAATCGCTATCAAACGTTCTATAACATTATTTTCCCACTGCTCCGCCCTGCTTTAGCAAACTCGTTTTTGATTGTGTTTATTCAATCTTTGGCGGATTTTAGTAATCCGTTGGTGCTGGGTGGTAGCTTTGACGTGATTGCGACCCAAATTTATTTCTACATTGCAGGATCACAATTAGATTATGCGTCTGCGAGTACCTTGGGTTCAATGTTATTAATCTTCTCTTTGCTGATTTTCGTGGTGCAATATATTTGGATCGGTAATCGTTCCTATGTCACCGTATCAGGCAAATCTTATCGTGGCGACGTGCAAGAATTACCAAATGGCTTGAAATGGACAATCGTAGCGATATTAGCGTTCTGGATTGTGTTTAACTTGGCGTTATACGGCAGTATTTTCTACGGCAGTTTCACTGTCAACTGGGGGGTAGATTACACCTTAACCACGAGAAACTATGCCTTATTATTCGGGCAAGGATTAAGCGATGGGGCATGGCCTTCACTACTTAATACCATGTTCTATGCTGGTATTGCAGCACCTTTAACCGCACTTTTCGGTTTACTGATTGCTTATGTGGTGGTTCGCAAAGACTTCCAAGGCAAAAAAACGTTGGAATTTCTAACGATGCTCTGCTTTGCCGTGCCAGGGACGGTGGCAGGGGTGTCTTATATCTTAGCCTTTAATGATGCCCCAATGTACATCACTGGCACCAGCATTATCGTGATTATTTCCATGGTCATGCGTGATTTACCAATCGGGATGCGTGCAGCGATAGCAGGTTTAGGACAGTTAGATAAATCCCTTGATGAGGCGTCCCTTTCTTTGAAAGGCAGCTCATTCAAAACCATTTGGTATATTGTGTTTCCGTTGTTGAAACCTGCATTATTGTCCGCTCTGGTCACCAGTTTCGTGCGTGCAATGACCACCGTAAGTGCGATTATTTTCTTAGTCACCGCCGATACTCGTGTGGCAACTGCCTATATTTTAAACCGTGTAGAGGACGGTGAATACGGCATTGCCATTGCCTATGGTTCGATTTTAATCGTGGTGATGATGGCGATTATCTTATTCTTTGACTGGATCGTGGGCGATACTCGCATTTCTCGTTCCAAAGCGAAAAAAATGAATTAATTTTAAGGTTGTAAATTATGAGTCAAGATTTCTTAGTATTAAAAAATATCACTAAAGCCTTTGGCAAAGCGATTGTTATTGATAATTTAGATTTAACCATTAAACGTGGCACCATGGTCACGCTTTTAGGACCATCTGGTTGCGGTAAAACCACTGTGTTGCGGTTGGTGGCAGGGTTAGAAAACCCCACTTCAGGGCAAATTTTTATTGATGGCGAAGATGTGACCAAATCATCCATTCAAAATCGGGATATTTGTATTGTGTTCCAATCCTATGCGTTATTTCCGCATATGTCGATTGGCGATAACGTGGGCTATGGCTTGCGAATGCAAGGTGTGAGCGGTGAAGAACGCAAACAGCGTGTGAAAGAGGCCTTAGAATTAGTGGATTTAGGCGGTTTTGAAGATCGCTTTGTGGATCAAATTTCAGGTGGTCAACAACAACGTGTCGCCTTGGCTCGTGCCTTGGTGTTAAAGCCGAAAGTGTTGTTATTTGATGAGCCATTGAGTAACTTGGATGCGAATCTTCGCCGTTCAATGCGTGAAAAAATCCGTGAATTGCAACAACGTTTGGGCATTACCTCCCTTTATGTGACCCACGATCAAACCGAAGCCTTTGCGGTGTCGGATGAAGTGATCGTCATGCACAAAGGCAAAATTATGCAAAAAGCCCCAGCGAAAGAACTGTATTTACGCCCTAATTCGTTGTTTTTAGCCAACTTTATGGGCGAAAGTAGCATTTTTGAGGGTTCGGTTTCACAAGATCAAGTGACTATTAACGGCTATCAATTCCATTTACCGAACACGGCTCAATTTGGTTTGCCAGATGGCGAATGTTTGGTCGGTGTGCGTCCTGAGGCTATTCACTTAAAACACAGTGGCGATCCTAGCCAAAAATGCCAAATTAAAACGGCGGTATATATGGGTAACCATTGGGAAATTGTGGCGAATTGGGGCGGAAAAGATTTATTGGTGAATTGTAATCCAGAAGATTTTGATCCTAATGCGGAAAATGCTTTTGTGTATTTGAGTGAGCATGGGGTATTTTTGTTGAGAAAAGAATAATTGTTTGTAAAGGTGCGGTGAAAAATAATGATATTTTTTAACCGCACTTGAGAGAACTACCCTAAAAAGGAAAAATTATGGCACAAAAAATCATTCTCGACTGCGATCCTGGCCATGATGATGCGATTGCGATTTTACTGGCTCATGGCAATCCGAACATTGATTTATTGGCAATCACCACGGTAGTCGGCAATCAAACCATTGACAAAGTTTCTCGCAACGCTCTAGCGGTGGCAGAAATTGCCAACATTCGTGGCATCCCTATTGCCAAAGGGGCAACCCGTCCGTTAGTGCGAGAAGTGGAAAATGCACCGAGTATTCATGGTGATTCAGGCTTAGATGGTCCCGTTTTGCCGAATCCTCGCCAATCATTAAGCGAAAAGCATGCGGTCAATTTAATCATTGATTTAATTATGTCACACCCTGAAAAAACCATTACTTTAGTGCCAACAGGGGGATTAACCAATATCGCTTTAGCCGCTCGCCTTGAACCTCGTATTATTGAGCGGGTGAAAGAAGTGGTGTTAATGGGGGGCGGTTATCATACAGGCAACTGGTCTGCGGTGGCTGAATTTAATATTAAAATTGACCCCGAGGCGGCTCACATTGTGTTCAATGCGGGTTGGAAAGTCACCATGGTTGGCTTAGATCTTACCCATCAGGCCTTAGCCACGCCTGATGTGGTGCAACGCATTGCTGATATTGGCACGCCTGTTTCTCAATTTGTGGTGGAATTATTAGACTTCTTCGGGCGAATGTACAAAAAGAACCAAAACTTTGATTCCCCACCGGTGCATGATGTTTGTGCGGTGGCTTATGTGATTGATCCTACATTGATTGAAGTGCAAAATGTGCCTGTCAATATTGAACTTACTGGCACGCATACGCTAGGTATGACAGTTGCGGATTTCCGCTATCCGCCCAAACCTTGCAATACGTTTGTGGCTAAAAAATTGGATAAAGATCGTTTTTGGGACTTAGTGATTAATTCGATTAAAGGGATTTAATTTATTTACCCCGTACGAGAGTACGGGGATAAACCATCACAAACACACCGAATACACCTTAAACTTCCCTGTTTTCGCCAGCACCTGATGCCGACCAAAATATCGATCCAACAAATCTGCATAGGGCAAAAACGCATTGGCGACAATTCTCAATTCTCCACCGGCTTTTAGATGTTGTTTGGCTTGTTCAATTAAGGTCGTGACCGCCTGATAGGCCGTATCAATGCCGTCATGAAACGGTGGATTAGAAATAATCAAATCAAATTTACCTTGAATATGAGAAAAGACATCACTTGCAATTACCTCACCAGCCAACCCATTTTCAGCTAACGTCCGTTTAGCCGAAGCAATCGCCATTGCATGAATATCACTCATGACTAAATTAATTTGTGGATGATGTTGCTTGATAAACGCTCCAATTACCCCCGCCCCACAGCCTAAATCCAACACGTCACCCGCTATTTTGTGAGCCAAAGTTGAAAGCAATAAATCCGTTCCCATATCCAGTTCATTGGCACTAAACACCCCAGGTAAACTTTGAATTTTTAGCTCACCTAATTTTGCATTTTGATAGGTTTTCCAATAACTCTCGACATCAAACTGCGGTGCTTTTTTTAAGCAAAAATGATATAAGCCACAACGTCTTGCACTATCAATTTTGCCAATATCCCCAAATGGTGCGAGGATTTTTTCCACTGAACGCACACCGCAACGGTTTTCCCCAATAATCAAGATTTCTTGATTGAGTGGCGAATGGGCTAATAATTGCATTAACTGAAATTGCACTTCTTGCTTATTTTTGGTCCAATAAAAAACCATCAAATCTGCTTGATCCTGAAAAATTTCGCCAAAATGCACCGCACTTTTGTCTTGCAAACGGTTCACATAATCAAAATAACAAGACCAAATCTGCACCGATTTAGCTTGCGAACGAATTTGAGTTGGAAAATCATCATTGATTCCCCCGGCAAATAGCACAGATTTATGTTCAAAAAAAGGCAAATGGCGCTGTAAAACTTGGCTTTCAAGACTGAGCATGGTAATAATCCTATATAAAATTTTCACTATTATACGCAATCTATTTACGAAACTCTAAAACCTATTTACAATAAAGCCAATTTTTTATTTTTGTGGATACCATTTTGAACCGCCGAGATCTTCTGTTACAACAAATGGGTATTACCCAGTGGAAATTACGCCGTCCGGATACCTTAAAAGGGGCGGTATATATTCCAGTGGCTGAACATATCCGTTTGATTATTATTTCAGAAACACCGCTCTCCGCTGATGGCGATTTTATACAAGATGTATTACGAAGTTCTCAAATTGAATCCAATGACTGTTTATTCATTGATTTTGAACAAATCTATCATCTCAATGTAACACAGCAGGTCACTTATTGGTTGCTCAGTGAAAATGCTGAAAAAATAGACCGCACTTTGCCATTATGTGAACAATCATCTCATTTATGGCAAAGCCCAGATTTAACCACATTACAACAAGATACCAAAGCCAAACGTCAACTTTGGCAACAAATTCAACGCACAAATTAACAGGATAATATCATGACCGATTTAATTGCCATGGGTAAAGCGGCTAAACAAGCCTCTTTTATTCTTTCTCAACTTTCTCAACCACAAAAAAATCAGGCTTTGGCGATTATTGCCGATCAGCTAGAACAACAGCAAGCACGTATTTTAACGGCCAATGCCCAAGATATTGCATTGGCTAAACAGGCGGGCATAAGTGAGGCGATTATTGACCGCTTATTGCTCACGCCAGAGCGTTTAACAGGCATTGCGAATGATGTACGTCATGTGATTTCCCTTGCCGATCCGGTGGGGCAATTAATTGACGGTGGCATATTGGATAGTGGTTTAAAACTCGAACGAGTACGTGTGCCACTCGGCGTGATTGGGACCATTTATGAGGCGCGCCCGAATGTGACCATTGATGTGGCAAGCCTCTGTTTAAAAACCGGGAATGCGGTGATTTTACGTGGTGGCAAAGAAACCCAACATTCTAATAAAGTGCTGGTAGAAGTGGTACAATCGGCTCTTGAACAAGCCGGTTTACCGAAAACTGCAGTGCAAGCAATTACGGATCCCAATCGTGATTTAGTCATGCAATTACTCAAACTCGATCGTTATGTGGATATGATTATCCCTCGTGGTGGTGCGGGTTTGCACGAGCTTTGTAAACAACACGCCACCATTCCTGTGATCGTCGGTGGGATTGGTGTTTGTCACACTTTTGTAGAACAAAGTGCGGATCAAAATAAAGCACTTTCTGTAATTGATAATGCCAAAACCCAACGTCCTAGCACCTGCAATACATTAGAAACCCTGTTAGTACAAGAAAGCATTGCCAGCCAATTTTTACCTAAATTGGCAGCACATTTAAAAGCTAAACAGGTAAAATTTCACGCTGATTCCACCGCACTTTCTATTTTACAACAAGCAGGAGCAGACGTGGTGGCTGTGCAAGATCAAGAATTACGCCAAGAATGGTTATCCAAAGATTTAAACGTGGTGATCGTGAAAGATATGGCACAAGCCATTGATCATATTCGTGAATACGGCAGTCAACATTCTGAGGCGATTTTGACAGAATCACAAAAACTGGCTCAACAATTTGTGGCACAAGTGGATGCGGCGGCTGTTTATATTAATGCCAGCACCCGATTTACTGACGGTGGGCAGTTTGGTTTAGGGGCAGAAGTGGCCGTCAGTACACAAAAATTACATGCTCGAGGGCCAATGGGACTAGAGGCATTAACTACCTATAAATGGGTGGCTGTGGGGGACTACACGGCCCGATCTTAGAGAACAAAACGCCCGCCAATAAAGAGGGCGTTTTAGTGAAATTACGCAGCGACCATCACCATGGCGGGACGAATCACACGGCTATTTAATAAATAGCCTTTTTGTAATAGCACGGTAATTTGATTGGTTTCAAATCCCTCGGTGGGTTGCATGGAAATCGCTTGGTGCAAGTCTGGGTTAAAGGTTTCGCCCACCACACCCACTGGCTCAATACCAAAACGAGCAACGGTGGCCAATAAATCTTTCAGGGTTAATTCTACACCGTCAAATAAGCCTTTCACACATTCATCTTCCTTATTTGCCGGCGTAGTTAAGGCTCGCTCAAGGTTGTCAATGGTATTCAAAATCTCTTTGGCAAATTTTTCTAGGGCGAATTTATGCGCTTTTTCCACATCTTGTTCCGCACGACGACGAACGTTTTCCATTTCGGCTCTGGCACGCAACAAACTTTCTTGTTCTTTTTGAGCGGCCTCAACCAGTTGTTGCTCTAATTCTTGCACACGTAAAATGGCTTCTTCCAAGGCATCTGTTTCTTCATTGGCTTCTGCATTCTCGGCGCTTTCTTCTGCTGTTTCCACTTGCTCTGGTTGCGTTTCTTCTGTAACCATTTCTTCTGCGATCATGTCTTCGGTAGGTTGTTTTTCTTGTTCTGTCATCATGTACTCCATTAAAAATATGATAAAATCTGAGCGGTTGCGCATTGTAACAAAGGAATAATCAAATGTTAACCTTTGCTCCAAGTCATTTTCAATGTAATATAAAGGCGTTTTTTTAAAATTCAAGTCATCAGGATCATGGAATTTATCAATAATCATATTAACCCGCTACATAAAACCTTTAAAACCATTGGGTTAGTCGGTCGCCCACGCAATGATATGACCTTGCAAATGCACAAAAATATTTTTTTATGGTTGCAAGAAAAGGGCTATACCGTCTTAGTGGAAACCGAAGTGGGCCAAGCCTTAGCACTGCCCGAGCAACAAATTGCGTCATTAGAACAAATCGGCAAACAGGCACAACTGGCTATCGTTATTGGCGGCGACGGCAATATGCTTGGGCGTGCTCGGATTTTATCGAAATACGATCTGTTGTTAATCGGCATTAACCGTGGCAACTTGGGCTTTTTAACCGATATTGACCCGAAAAATGCTTACGCCCAATTACAGGCTTGTCTGGACGGTGAGTTTTTTGTCGAAGAACGCTTTTTATTAGAGGTTAATATTGAACATAACGGCGTGGTGATCAATAACGGTAACGCCATTAATGAGGCGGTCATTCATCCTGCGCAAATCGCCCATATGATTGATTTCCATGTGTATATTGATGATAAATTTGCTTTTTCGCAACGTTCAGACGGGTTAATTATCGCCACCCCAACCGGATCCACAGCCTACTCGCTTTCTGCCGGAGGCCCGATTTTAACCCCGAATATGAATGCAATCACGTTGGTCTCTATGTATCCACATACGCTCTCATCTCGTCCTTTGGTTATTGACGGTGACAGCAAGATCTCACTGCGTTTTGCCGATTACAACACACCGCAATTAGAAGTGAGCTGCGACAGCCAATTAGCTTTAAATTTAACCAGTGATGATGTGGTTACCGTACAAAAAAGCGCCTATAAGCTCCGTTTACTCCATTTGCATAATTACAATTATTACAATGTGTTAAGTTCAAAATTAGGTTGGCTAAAAAAACTTTTCTAAAAACTGTAAAAAAATCCTTTACTGTAAATTTATTATGAATTATACTGCATTCCATACAGTAAAGGGGATTTTTTTATGCTTACTCAACTCACTATTAATAATTTTGCCATTGTTCGTCATTTAGATATTGAATTATCCCAAGGTATGTCGGTGATCACCGGTGAAACGGGGGCCGGTAAATCCATTGCCATAGATGCCTTAGGGATTTGTTTAGGCCAACGTACCGAGCTTGCTATGCTACGTGAGGGGCAAGAACGAGCAGACGTATGTGCTACCTTTCAAATTGATCCCCAAAGTACCGCAGCCCATTGGTTACAACAGCAAGAATTAGAAGATCAGGATAATCCTGAGAACTGTATTTTACGCCGTATTATTAATCAAGATGGACGTTCTAAAGCCTTTATTAACAGCACGCCCGTGTCGGTGGCGCAACTAAAAGAATTGGGGACTTATCTTATTCATATTAATGGACAACATGCCTCACAATTATTATTAAAACCCGAGTATCAATTACAAACCTTAGATACGTTCTGTTCTCATGCGCCTTTATTGGCACAAATGAAAACTGATTACCACCGTTGGAAATCCTTGCAACAACAAGTGGCTGAATTTAAACAAAAATGTGCAGAAAATGAGGCTAGAAAACAATTACTCCAATATCAAGTTAATGAACTAGATGAATTTAATCTACAAGAAGATGAATTTGAGCAATTAGAAGAAGATCATAAACGGCTTTCTAATAGTGAGGAACTAACTTCGCTTTCCCAGTCTTTGCTCGGTATTTTAAGTGAAAATGATACCGTGAGTGCGGATAGCCTACTCTATCGAGCCACCCAATATGTGGATGAATTGGCAGAACTCGATCCTCGCTATGCCGACATTCAAACTATGTTGCAAGATGCGTTAATTCAAGTACAAGAAGCCAGTAGTGAAGTGCAACATTTGGCCTCTGATATTGAGCAAGATCCGTATTTATTAGAAGAAATCGAACAACGCATGAGCCAAGCGATTCATTTAGCCAAGAAACATTATATTTCGCCAGAAAACTTAGTGGAATTTCACCGCACTTTAAAAACAGAGTTGGCACAGTTGATCGATTATTCTGAAAGTGAAGATGAACTGATTAAACAAGAAAAACAGGCCTTTGCCCAAATGCAAGCGACCGCCACTGCCTTACATCAAAGCCGTGAAATGGGCGCAAGTAAATTAGCCGATCAAGTGACAAAATCCATTAAGCAATTAGCCATGGAAAACGCCCAATTTTTTATAAAATTAAATACCGATTACAGCAAAATTGGGGCAAATGGTGCGGATAATGTGCAATTTGATTTACAAAGTAACTTGGGACAATCCGCACAATCTTTGGCAAAAACAGCCTCTGGCGGGGAATTATCACGGATCGCTTTAGCTATTCAGGTACTCACTTCCGATAAAAGTGCCATTCCAACCTTGATTTTTGATGAAATTGACGTGGGAATTAGCGGAGCAACAGCAAGCGTAGTAGGCAAACTTTTACGTCGTTTAGGCACTAAATGCCAAGTGATTTGCGTCACCCATTTACCGCAAGTGGCAAGCTATGGTAATCATCATTTTGTGGTAGAAAAATTTACCGTTGATGAAAAAACAGAAACAAAAATGACCGCACTTTCCGCCTCGCAACGGGTTAAAGCCTTAGCGAAGTTATTGGGTGGAAGTAAAATTACGGATTCCGCCTTAGCGAATGCACAAGAAATGTTGGATTTGGCGAGTTAAGAGTAGTATAAAGCAAGGGTAAATAGCTCACTAAAATACCCCGCACTGACGTGGTTAACATAGTGTCGCTACGCCGTAGCGTTCAATATAGTTTAAGATGCGGAGCATCGTAATTTGCCTAGCCCTGTACGCCAGTGCAGGGCATAAAAAACCTCGTACGAATGTACGAGGTTAGTGATTAAATCAGTTAATTAGAAACGATAAGTTAAACCAGCGAAGTAAATAACTGGATCTAATTTGATTTTCACTTCATGTTCTGCACCTAATGCAGTGAAATTCGCTTTGGTGCGAATATGTGTATACCACATTGCCGCATTCAAAGAAAGGTCATCAGTTAATTTAATGTCAATACCTAAGTTAGCCACTGGGCCAACAGAGTGTTTTTTCACTCTTAAATTAGTAATGGCAGGGTTGGTTGATTCCGCATCAAAGAAACGAGTATAGTTAATACCCACACCCACATAAGGGCGAGAACCCGCATCTTTATCTAAGAAATAATATTGTGCATAAAGGCTTGGTGGAAGATGTTTAAGGGAAACAACATTACCTAAATTTGCACCCAATGCTGGCACATTAGCTGTCACACGGTGAGAGAACGGTGTGGCTGCTAATAATTCTAAACCGATATTATCAGTGAACATGTAAGTTCCTGTTAAACCGACTTGTGCATTATTATTCACTTCTAAGCCAATTTCAGTTGCAGTTGTGGTTTTAGAATGAGAGTTGGCGTTAACAAAAATACCACCAGCACGAATTAACACATCACCTGCTTGGTGAGCCATGGCCACACTGCTTAATAACGCTGTGGCTAAACCGATTGCTAATGCTGATTTTTTCATATTGATCTCCTTGATTATTTATTAGGGGGTTTATTCCCTAGATTATACCCATAAAAAAAATATGTGTTTAACACGAGGAGAAATATACCCCTTTTGGAAAATAAAAACTGTGATCTAGATCATAAAATTGAAAGATTGTTAAAAAATTTTTATTGTTTTTACTTATTTGTTAATTTTTTAAACAAACCCGCTACGTTGATGAAAATCAATTTCTCACTTTTTTATACATTTATCCTTAAAATCGGTATAATTAGGCGAAGAATTTGTGATGTGCGAAAAGGAAAAGCCATGCCGATCAATTTTACCCAACTTTTTAAAGACAGTTGGCATTTTTTACAAAATGAACGAAAGTTTGCGTTCATCTTTCTCTCTCTCTTTGTGTTAGCCTCGGCGGGTTTTGGCCTGTTGCAACAGGCGATTTTTCCTGTTCTGGAAAATGTTGACAGTTTGACTGAAGAACAACAAATGGACGTCTTACTCCAACAAAGCAGTGACTTAACCTTTTTATGGTTCACCCTCGCAAAAGGCCTTGCCACCGTGTTTATTGTCTATTGGGGTACCTTAACCGTTCATCACATTAGTCAACGTCAATCGCCACGATTAGCCCACATGGCGGGGCTGACATTCAGTCGCTTAATTGGCATTATTCTGCTCACTGTACTGTGCTTTTTGCCCTTTTTTATCGGCGCAATCGGCACCATTGCGGGCGTGTTAAGTCAATCCTCACTTTCTTTTGTGAGCCTGTTTTTAATGGTGTCGGGGATTTTTATTTTAATTCGCTTGTGCTTGGCACCGGTTCGTTATTTAGTGGCCAATGAAACCTTAAAAAGTGCGGTGCAAAATAGTCTTAATTCTGCCAAAGGACGTGCCTCTGTGTTGTTTTTCTATTGCACAATCAGCTATTTATTCTTTCCGCTGATTGGCTTTCAACTGGCCTTACTCGCTCAAAATTTTCTGTTAACTGTGATCGCCTTAATCATTATGTCATTGATTAATGTGTTCTCCATTGTGTTTACTTACCGCTTTTACAGCGTATTCAATCAGCAGGCTTGATATGAAACAATTGTTAGAATTTATTCCACTTATTTTATTTTTCGTCGTCTATAAACTGGCCGGCGTACGTGAGGCTGCAATTACCTTGGTGATTGCCACGCTTTTGCAACTGATTATTTTAAAATGGAAATACGGCAAAATTGAAAAACAACAAATCGTGATGGGAAGTGCGGTCGTTTTTTTCGGTTTACTTACCGCTTATTTTAATGAAATTAAATACTTACAATGGAAAGTAACCATTGTTTATGGTTTGTTTGCGCTGATTTTATTGGTGGCGCAATTTGGTTTCAAAACACCGCTAATTCAAAAATTATTGGGTAAAGAAATTGAACTGCCACAAGCGGTTTGGCATAATCTTAACCTTGCTTGGGCCATCTTTTTTATCCTGTGTATGTTGGTGAATATTTATATTAGCCAAGCCTTTTCCGAAGAAGTTTGGGTGGAATTTAAATCCTTTGGCATTTTAGCCATGACCTTTGTTGCCACCCTTGGCACAGGCGTTTATATTTATCGTTATTTACCGAAAGACAAGGAGTGATATATGAGTTGTAATACCGTAACCGAGCAACCCGTCGACGCAAGAGCCCACGGCACCCTCTTATTAAGAACCCTCGCCATGCCTTCTGATACCAATGCCAATGGGGATATTTTTGGCGGATGGATTATGTCGCAAATGGATATTGGCGGGGCGATTTTAGCCAAAGAAATTGCGAAAAGCCCTGTGGTCACGGTTTGCGTGGACAAAATGAGTTTCTTACAACCCATTGCGGTCGGTGATGTGGTTTGTTGCTATGGGAAACTGGTCAAAGTGGGACGAACCTCCTTACAAGTGAAAGTGGATGTTTGGATCAAAAAAGTGTACCAAGGATTACGTGATCGCTATTGTGTCACCGAGGCGTTATTTACCTATGTGGCGATTGATAAAAATGGGAAACCCAAAGCCATTCCTCGTGAGGATAATCCCGAATTAGATCAAGCGCTAGCTATGATCGAAAATGTGTAATTAAGGAGTTTTATATGGAATATTATGTGATTTTTGCGCAAGACAAACCCAATATGTTAGAAAAACGCTTGGCTGTGCGTGCCCAACATTTGGCTCGTTTAGAACAACTTCAACAAGAAAATCGCCTCTTAACGGCAGGCCCCAATCCAACCGTTGATGGCACTGGCGTCACCGGTTCCACGGTTATTGCACAATTCGATTCTATTGAGCAAGCGCAACAATGGGCCAGTGAGGATCCTTATGTGGACGCAGGCGTATATGGTGATGTGATCATCAAACCGTTCAAAAAAGTGTTTTAATTTTTTACTGAATGCGTTTATTTGTTGCAGAAAAACCGAGCTTGGCACGTGCCATTGCGGATATTTTACCCAAGCCACATCAACGTGGTGACGGTTTTATTCGCTGTGGCGAACAGGATTATGTCACTTGGTGTGTCGGTCATTTGCTTGAGCAAGCCGAACCTGATGCTTACAACCCCAATTTTAAACAATGGCGGTTGGAGCATTTGCCGATCATACCGGAAAAATGGCAATTAATACCACGCAAAGAAGTGGCTAAACAGTTAAAAACGGTAGAAAAACTCATTCACCAAGCCGATATTCTGATTAACGCAGGCGACCCCGATAGAGAGGGGCAATTATTGGTGGATGAAGTGTTTAACTACGCCAATTTACCGGCCGACAAATACCCGCAAATCCAACGTTGTTTAATCAGTGATTTAAACCCAAGTGCGGTGGAAAAAGCGGTCAATAAATTGCAACCCAATCGCAATTTTATTCCCCTTGCCACATCAGCTTTAGCCCGAGCTAGAGCCGATTGGCTGTATGGCATTAACATGACCCGAGCCTACACCATTCGAGGTCGCCAAGCGGGTTACAATGGCGTGCTGTCTGTTGGGCGGGTGCAAACGCCCGTGTTAGGCTTGATCGTTCGCCGTGATTTAGAAATCGAACATTTTCAACCAAAAGATTTTTTTGAAGTATTAGCCCATCTCTCCCATGATGAACAAACACCGGCAAATTTCACCGCACTTTGGCAACCGAGCAAAGCCTGCGAAGATTATCAAGATGATGACGGCCGAGTGCTATCAAAAGGTTTAGCTGAAAATGTGGTGAAACGAATCACCCAACAACCTGCTGAAGTCACAGCTTATGAAGATAAACGGGAAAAAGAAACCGCCCCACTGCCCTATTCCCTTTCGGCGTTGCAAATTGATGCGGCAAAACGTTTTGGCCTGTCTGCCCAAGAAGTGCTAGACACATGCCAAGATTTATATGAAAAACACAAAATTATTACTTACCCCCGTTCCGATTGCCGTTATTTACCCAATGAGCATTTTGCTGACCGCCATAAAGTCATACAAGCCATTGCCACGCATTGTGCCGAATATCAGAATGTGCCAAGTGCGGTGAATTTAGAACAAAAAAATCGTTGTTGGAATGATAAAAAAGTCGAGGCTCACCACGCCATTATTCCGACTGCCAAAAACCGCCCCGTCAATTTGAATTTGAGAGAACAGCAAATTTACCAACTTATTGCTCGTCAATATTTCATGCAATTTTGTCCTGATGCGGAATATCGTAAAAGCAAAATCACCTTAACCATTGCGGGCGGCACCTTTATTGCCCAAGCTCGCAACTTACAAATTGCCGGTTGGAAAGAGTTAATCGGCAAAGAAGATGACGAAGAACAATTATCCCCACCGTTACCCATCGTCAAAAAAGGGCAATTACTTTTTTGTCATCACGGGGAAATTGTCAGTAAAAAAACGCAAGCCCCCAAACCGTTCACGGACGCCACCTTGCTTTCCGCCATGACGGGCATTGCACGTTTTGTGCAAGATAAAGAATTGAAAAAAATCCTACGTGAAACGGATGGATTAGGCACCGAGGCCACTAGAGCGGGCATTATTGAATTATTATTTAAACGCAGTTTTTTAGTTAAAAAAGGTAAAAATATCCACAGCACCGACACTGGACGGATTTTAATTCAGGCCTTACCCGATATGGCGACCCAACCCGACATGACCGCACAATGGGAATCACAATTAACCAGTATTAGTAAAAAAGAAACGAATTATCAACACTTTATGTGGCAACTCACACAAATGTTACCGGATTTAGTGCATTACGTGAATTTCTCCGCATTACGCCAATTAAGTACGGTGGCAAACAATCCAGCCAAGCCGAAATTTAACAAAGGAAATGCGAAAACAAAAAATAAACCAGAAAGTGCGGTGAATTCCGCTTAGATTTTCATCAACCGAATAAAAACGCCTTGATTAAACACGAAATATTCGGTAATATCCACACGTTTTTTAAATTATAAATTGATAACAGAGAAGAATTTACAATGTACAACGCATTATTATTTGTTTACCTTATCGTATCCGTCGTGATGATCGGTTTTATCCTGATTCAACAAGGAAAAGGCGCTGATGCAGGTGCCTCATTCGGTGGCGGTGCCTCTGGTACGGTATTTGGTTCTGCGGGTTCAAGTAACTTTTTATCTCGTACTACGGCTGTCTTAGCGATTATTTTCTTCGCCTCAAGTATCGTGCTTGGCAACTTAAACTCTCACCATGATAAAGTAAAAGAGGGTAAATTTGACGACTTATCTCAAGCTGCACAACAGTTAGAACAACAAAAAGCAGTAGCGCCAACCGTTGAAGAAAATAAAAATGCAGATATTCCGCAAAACTAACAGTTAATTTAACCTCAAAACAACATGCGCTGGTGGTGGAATTGGTAGACACGCTATCTTGAGGGGGTAGTGCTTCACGGCGTGCGGGTTCAAGTCCCGCTCAGCGCACCAAGTCTTTTAACGTAGCCTTTCGTAACCACTCGAAAGGCTTTGTTTTTTCTAGTAAAATCAGACTTTAATGTGTTTTTGCTTATCGTAACCACTCGTAGTCAATCGTTTCTTATTGCGGATTTTAGTAGTATCCTATGTAGGATCTTACTATACTCCAAAGATACTGCAAAATTGCGTACTACTAAAAACAGGGGAAAGCCTTATGCCACGTACTACAAAGCCACTTAATGCAACCGAAATTTCTAAGGCAAAAACAAAAGATAAAGATTATAAACTTGCTGATGGGCAAGGACTTTATTTACTTGTAAAATCCACCGGCATAAAGCTATGGCGGTTTAATTATGTAAAACCTGTTACCAACAAACGAACAGATATTAGCCTTGGCATTTATCCTGAAGTTACTTTGGCGGATGCTCGAAGAAGAAAAGAGGAATACCGCACGCTACTTGCTCAAGGCATTGACCCACAAATACACCGCAATCAACAGAAAGCGGATATAACCGCCCAAATAGAAAACAGTTTTTTATCAGTTGCCAATAAGTGGAAAGAGAAAAAAACCAAAGAAATTGAGCCATTGACCTTGCAAAAAAATTGGCGGCGATTAGAAATTTATGCGTTTCCTTTTTTGGCTAATATGCCCGTTGCAGACATTTTGCCAAATCTCGTCATTAAATCCCTTGAACCATTAAACCAACAGAACAAAGGCGATACATTAAAACGTGTCATACGCTTGATTAATGAGATCTTGACGTATGCCGTCAATAGTGGCTTGTTGCCATTTAATCCTTGCTTAAATGTGAATGAAGTTTTTAATTTCGGTCAAAGTGAAAGCCATCCCACAATTAGACCGGAAGAATTACCAACTCTACTTTTTAAAATCCATAACTCAAAACTGACGCTATTTACTCGATGCTTGATTAAATTCCAACTTTTAACAATGGTTCGCCCATCTGAGGCAAGTAATGTTGAATGCTCTGAAATTGATTTAAATCAAAAATTATGGACGATTCCGGCTAAAAGAATGAAAAAACGCAATGAGCATATTGTACCGTTATCTACTCAAGCGCTTGAGATTTTAAATGTAATGCAACAATTCAACGGTAACAAGCAATATGTTTTTCAAAGTGCCAGAAATCCACATAAACCAATGAACAGCCAAACGGTGAATAAAGCGCTGATTGATTTAGGTTACAAAAATAAATTAGACGGCCACGGCTTACGAGCTATTGCTAGTACCTACCTAAACGAATATGAGCCATTTATCTCGCCAGATGTTATTGAGGCTTGTTTATCGCATGGAATTAAAGATCGGGTTAGACGTGCGTACAATCGTTCTAATTATTTAGAACAAAGAAAATCAGTAATGCAATTATGGAGTGAATACATAGAAAAAAGCACTCCAAAAATATAAAATGTGCGTTGTGTTTTGTGCTGTGTGTTTTTTGTTTTGCTATAAGGTGTTCACTATTCACCAAAATCTAATTTTATTTTTAAAATCAATATATTATGGTATGAACACATATTTAAAGTGTTCACCTTTTTTTTATAAAGGTGTTCACTTTTTTCATAAAAAAAAGGGCTTTTCGCCCTATTTTTACTTACTATTTCGCCTTTATGGTTTTATGAACTCATTAAAGAACTCTTCAAAATTACGATAAAAAACGTTGGTTTTCACTCCATCGTTTGTTCTCTTTTTTTGAAATTCGTGTTTGTTCCCGTGTTGCTTTAATCCTTGTCTAAGTGAGTTTGAAAAATTATTTAGTGATAATCCGTGATTGATATTTAATGCACTTATGAATGAACAGTAAGCAGGATATAGATGTGTTTTCTCTCGTTTTGCTTGCTGAGCATTACCAATAAACATCCCCTCTATTAATTCTCTAGTTTCGAAATATTGGCAAAATTGAGTAATGTGATCTGACGCTATTTTAACCTCTAACGCCTCTTTACTGTCTTTTTGAGCATCTAATAATTTTTTCGCCTCGTCTGGATCTTTGAAGGTGTCTAGTAATTTGCGAACAATGCCGCCAAATTCCGATAAAAGTTTATCGGTTAATTTTTCATCTCTGTGTTCAGGTGGAACAGATTTATCAAACTTGAAAATGACTCTGCGTCGATCTACTCCGTCTTCTCGTTCAGCGAACATAGTCGGCTCATTATTCACAATCAAAACAATCGCTTTAATTATTGCATCAAATCTAGTTTGATATTTTTGATCAATGCTCAACATATCACCGCCTGTAATACCTTTTAGTCCTGCTCCACTACCGCCGTATTTTGTCTGTTCGGGTAAAATAATCAGCCGTTTATTAAAAAATGGCGCCCGATCCCTTGCGGTATCTAAATCAAATAAACAACCTGATGCGGTGTTTTGCTTGCCTGCCAACATTGTAGCAATATTAGCAAAAATAGATTTGCCTGATCCGCCTACGCCGTTAATCTCAAAAAATACCTGCCAGTCGTAACGATTGGTTAAAATCGCATAAAGTGCGGCTAAAATATTCTTTGATTTCTCGGCGTTTCCATCTGAAACAAAATCAAGCCATTTATCAAAATTCGGCGTTGCTACGGCGTTATTTTGATAATCATAGGGAATCATATTAGTTAAATATAAATCTCTTGTATGTGGCTTAAATTCGCCCGTAGTGCGGTTTAAAATGCCATTATTTGTAAACCGCCAAAACTTTTTGCATAAAACACCACAATTATTTGCATAGCCCCACATCAAAAACTATGCAAATAAAACTGACTTTTAATCAAACTTAAAAACCAAAATTGTTATTATATTATCTCACCATCACCGCCAAATCATTCGGACTAAACCGCCAGCCGTTTTGACTATTGTAAATGGCATTAAAACACCACTCACTACAAAAGAATTTACTGCGTTTCTGCTTAATACCAAGTACCACACCCAAGGCTCCCCACCAGTCATATTTTTTGCCTTTAGTTTGGTTAAAATAGGCTTTAATCTCGCTTTCAGTGATATTTTTAAGCTCAATTAAATCCCACTTACCATCTTTCACATTGATTCCCTTACAACGCACACCTCCATCTTGAACAGATGCAGAATAGCATTCAAACTGGCTTTCTTGCTCGTAGTGCCTGCCTTTAGTGAATACTGTTTTCTCCACCACAATTTCACAATGAGAATATTGCCCTTTCGTCAGTTTTCGGGTGACACAATCTGCTAAGGCTTTTAACGGCTCTTGTCGCCATGAACGCTTATTTTTGTAAAAAGCTAAATAAATCTTAGTTTCCATAAATCGCACTCCAACCGGTTGAATAATCGTAATCTAGTGGATTTTCTGCTTGCAACATTTTCATGCGGTGCATTTCTGCATTCTTGAAATCAGCTTGTTCATGGTTGAACATAGCCAGAGAAAGTTCATCTAACAAGGCTTTATTTAATTTTACAAAACTGTTGTCCATCACTTTCCAATCGGTATCAGGAAAACTCTCTAAAGTTCGCAGAAAGGTATATTGTTGACGGCTCACATCGTTGGTGTGAAACCATTTATCCACCGATTTGACATACACGCCATTGCGTCCGTTATCGTAGCGTTTCTGTTTTATTTGTTCCCATATTTGGGCTTGTTGCTCTGCTTTAATTTCTGCTTGTTTTTCAGTTGGTAAAATCCATTCAGTATCGTTCCATTGGTGATAATTGGACGGAGCAATACCTTTTTCTAAAATCCGTCCTTCGTGTAAAACTGGATTAATAAATTTATCCTCACTTTCCACTGCACTTTCTTGACGTTCATTTAAATCTTCAAGATTGGGGGCAAAGTCGCAACTGGCAATAAAATTGCCTTTAGGGTCAAAGATATAAAACATTATTTCACTCCTATAATGATATAATTAGCTACACCCACTATTTCAGATCCATTATGATATGCTTTCGCCGTGACTTTACGAGTATGAGCATAACATTCAAAACGATAGTGCATGTGTGCACCACTTTCAAAAATATCCCATGTGCTACTAGTTGGGTTATCAGAATTCATGGAAACCATCCATTTACATTGACTTTCAGTAAATCCATTAGGTAAAGGAATAGTCCCACCGTGGACTATATATCCGCTTAAGACAACAACATTATTTTTTATATCATCTAGTAATGCTACGGTGCCTGATTTTTTAGCAAAATAAACTACATGTATTGGTTTATCTGGGTTTGTTGTACGATAGCTTATTTGATAGAACGCATTACTATTATCAGGTGTAACTTCAATGCGAGCATGTTTTCCGTCTTTATTGTGCTGATTAATTTGTGAATAGCCGTTGTTATAATTTAACTCTAATACGCCAGTTAAAGTTCCACCTGTTTGTTTTAAATAACGGTTATCTAAACTTTGCGAACCCCAGTAAAATCCATTGTTCGCACGCACACCACCTAAAGTATAAAATGCATCATTCTCACTGTTTCCTGTATAGACTTTTTTATTACCATATGAACGAATCCAAGTAGAGTCAGTCATACACCAACCGCCACCGTAAGTTTGCGAATACCAGCCTTTATTGCCATAAGTGCGTAACCAACCTGTGGCAATATCTGCCATTGAATTAGCCTCTTTGCCTTTATAAGCGGCATCGGCACAAAAATAATAAGTCCCTGGCTGATTATCCCCATCTGAAAAGTGGATATGGTCAACATTTTTGTTGTTTCGGTTGTTACTCCCGAAAACTACCGCTCCTTCATTGGGTAATTGTAAATCTTTGTTAATAGCCACTTGGTTATCTTGCAATTGAATACTAGTGTTTTTGGCATAATTATTCAACGCAACATCTTCTGAGCTTGATGACGTGGTGCCAACATACCAAATATTTTTACCGCTACGCTGCCCACGAACATAGCTATCTGCTGCATTAATTTGCAATGTACCGGTCATCGTATCGCCAGTTTTTTTAACAAAACTATTATTAACCCACGTTTCTAACGCTACTTTATCATTGCCGACATAATAAGGTTGGGGGCTAACGACCTTTCCGTTTTGCAGTTCAATATAGCTATTCCATTTGTTGGAGCAAAGGCGAATTAACTCTGATTCTGGGCTTGGGACACCAGCATAGCCTAACAACTCATTATTTTTGATAAAGCGGACAACACGTTTTTCTAGTCTAAGCTCACCAGTCATCGTATCACCCGATTTACTCACTTTCTCATCAGCCGTACGTTGCGCCTTATCTGCTGCAGTTTTTGCTTCTACCCCTTTATCATAGGCGGTTTTCACCGCCACACTGGTGGCCACGTTATCAGCAGAACTTGAATTCACTGCATTGGATTTTTTGCTATTCGGAATGTAGTTAGCAAAGTTTCTTGTATTACTATCAATAAACCCTTTCAATACATTCACAGCCTTAGCTGTCGCACCTAAACTCTCATCATTCTTGTCATAACCCGAATAAAGCGGACGCTCCGCCCCAATAATCTGCTTAATCGCCTTATACACCTGCGTCGTATCAGACGGCACGGGACGCATATTCGCCTTGCTCAACAAATAGCTCAGCTCCCCCCCCACATCTCGCAAGCTCGCTTGTACATCATTTAGCCAAACATCATTTACTCTGGTTCCCGCCGTCCCCGTGGCTGGGTTGCCGTTATGGAACAGACCATCTTCGCTGTCAATTTTCGTTAATAAATCTTTCATCTTTTCTCCTGTTTAACTGCCGTCTTAACTC
The DNA here is from genome assembly GCF_051851555.1 of Lonepinella sp. BR2474. Classification (NCBI taxonomy): domain Bacteria; kingdom Pseudomonadati; phylum Pseudomonadota; class Gammaproteobacteria; order Pasteurellales; family Pasteurellaceae; genus Lonepinella; species Lonepinella sp. BR2474. Next base: position 106,254 of record NZ_JBPDVH010000002.1, read on the forward strand.
ACGGGATAGGCAAAATAACAATAAGTATGGGCTGGTTTCAAATCACGGAAAAAGGTTTCAATAATCGGATCTCCAAATCCCACCAACGGCTCGCCCGCACAACTATTTCCCGCTCGAAAATATACAATATTGTTTTCCCCATTGATCACGCTTACACGCCACATAAAAATCAAACGATCTTCAGGTTCCCCATAAAATTGTCCAATGTCCCCAGGATCAGGCAAATCATGCTGCAACGGTGAAAATTCCTTAATTACAATTTTATAGCCAATACTCTCTGCCAACTGAGTAAAATAGGGAATAGACAACCCGCCCACCGCATTTAACTGCACAATCACCCGATTCACTCGCTCACTATAACTCAGGCTTAAATCTGTCACCAACCCACACACACGCTCCCAGTCCGCCAACAGCGAGCCACTTTCTTCAGGTGAAATTGCATTTAAAACTTCCGTGGCTTTCTGTTGCAAACGGTCAAACGCCTTGCCATCCACCTCACATTGAATCAAAAACTGCTCGCCATTAATATCATAGGCTACGGGCGGATAAAGCCCCGCTAACACTTGCTTATGCTCAATACTCACCCATTACGCCCCCATTAACCGCACCTGCACATTCCCCAACCGAAACCACTCAATTTTATTCACCACATCCGCTTTCAAATTCGCTTTCGGGGTAATAAATCGCCGATCTACCACCCCCACCAAATCACTCACTACCGCCTCACATTGCGACACCACCAAGCTATCGCCTGGATTTAAGCCATTAAAGAACGCCACCAATGCAGCATAAATAGAAGATTGCGCCTCCGCCAATGTGATCCCCGACAAACTCACTTCAATCGTAAAATTCACCCTCGTCACATTAGGTTTCACCACCAAACTCTCTTTCGCCGTCACCGGTCGCACCGTATCAATATAGGCCTGCACCCGTGCCACCGTTTCATCACTCGGCACATTATTATCACTGGTTATCGCAATATCTACCGTTCCTAACCCACGCCGTAACGGATACACATAAGCCGCATCCACCCCGTCCACATCCAAGGCCCAGTTTTTATAATCATACCGATTGCCTCCCGCCGCAGGACGGCGAATTTTCTCAAGCAAACGGGCTAACAAAGACGCATCCGTTTCCTGATCTGTCCCACCCACCACATTGGTCAACAACAATTCCGACTGACAACCCGCAGGCGGAGACATAAACGTCGCTTTCACGGCGGAAAAAATATTACTCTCACTGCCCACCGCCAAGGCTTGCACACTCGCCTTTGCCACCCCTTGAGCATTCACCGTAGCCTGTTCCGTCACCACATAAAACCGATTATCCGCCGTCTTAATCTGCACGCCTGACGCAATCACCGCACCCGCTTGACCTGTAATCGTGGCACTACCCACACCACTAGCAAGTGTTGCCGATTTTCGCCGAATCCCACGCAACGCCGCATGTTTTTCCAAAAATGCCGTATCCGCTGTATCAGGGAAAAACTGTTTTACCAACCATTTTTGATGGGCATACACGCCCTCTGCCACCGCAGCCAACGCCGACGCACGGGCATAATGGTCACTGTCCACACTCACATCTGCCCGACTATCCAAACTCTGATAATCACGCAGAATCGTCGTGCGAATCACCTCAAAACTTGGCACATTAAACATGCTTTAAACCCCTTTTAAATCACTTTTACATTATGCTTAAACACAAACGCCTGACCGCTCAAATCCGTCACAGCAATGGCTAACAACAACGCCCCTGCATGCCACTGACTCACCGTGACGCTAATCTCCGCTGCACGCCCATCCTCTAACAACGGTTGCAACGCCTCCTCAGCGTACTGTTGCGCCAACAACCGCACCCGTTCTACATCTTTTTCACGAGCCAAGGTATGCAACAGCGACCCCAACAAAGGATCTGCCCACCAAGAACCCAGTGGGGTAGTCAACCGCACATACACCGCATTTTGTAGCGTATTAATCTGCTCACCTGTATAATCCCCAGTGAGAGGGTGAATTTCTCTATCCATAATCGCCATTTTTCGTCTTTCAGCCCAAATAAAAGAGATGAGCCAATTCAGCACATCTCCTCCCTTTAAAACCCCAAAACTCGCTAAAAAAACACCGCACTTTCTCTTTATAACGGCGGACTTGTCGCAGCCCCATCACCCTGTTCTTTATGCGTATGCGCTAAAAACGACTTGCCACTCGCCGTCATATCCCCAGTGGTGGTAAAACTGCCCCCCGATTGTGCCACATTGCCCGTAAAGCTCGCCCCCGAACCGCCTTGCACTGCCATCCCCCCATTGCCATTAATCTGACCCTGAGCCGTCAACACCCGATCCGTTTCCACTAACGGCGAATGAATATCTACCTTGCTTGAGGCGGTAATTTTCAACACATCACAATCAATCTCAATCAACCGCCCCTGTTTCAACACAATAGACGACCCGCTTTTGTCATACACCGCCACCTCGCCATCTTGCAAATTTTTCACCCGAAACGCCCCACATTCCGTGGCAATCACCACCCCGTGTGTGGTCGCCCCGCCAATCGGTAAAATCACCGCCTGCGTGCCTTGTGGAGGCACAGAGGTAAACCCAAACTGTTGCATCAATTCCACATCAGAAAGCGTTTCCCCCGCCAAGCCCGACACCTGCGTTTTCTGGATTTCATCCCCTGACAACATCAAATTCAACACCCCACGAAACGCCTGACGCACCCCAGACTGCACCTGTTCCGCCACCGTTCTCACTTGCCGAATCATTTTTCGCATACGTTCTCCCTTATTTACCCGTTATTTATGCACCCAGTGAGGCCAACTCTAATTTTTTCTTGCCTTTTTTACCTTTCTTGCCTTTGCGTTTTCTCGCTTTTTCCGATTTCGCCACATAAGCATCAGGCGTCCACACCCCATCTTGCTTAAAGCGTAATTCCGTCTGCGACCCGCCCTGACGGGACAACATAAACCGCCGACCCATTAAAAAGAAAATCCCATCTAAGCCAAATTCCTCACAAATCACATGCACCCGTTGCCCTGGTACCCAAAGCACCCCCGACTGAGTTTTATGATCGGGTACCGTCACCGTCAAGGTAAACCCCTCCAACTGGCTATCTGAAAGATATTTCTTCGCCCATTTCTGCAACGCAGTCAAATCCTCCACATCCGGCACCACCACGGTTTTCGGCTTATACACCGCCACCTCAGGATCTCGATATACCCACTTCAAATCATTTTTATTGCTATCCCCCGAGCGCCCATGCCGTTGTGCCAAAAACGTCACCTCACTAAACTGTTGCGACACATCAAACATCAAACTCGCCTGTGAAAAATTATTCCGATCACCATTTTTACTGCAACACAATGTCGCCACAGGGGGCGAGCTATAATCCGCCCCGCCCACAACCAACACGCCCTCTGGCTCAAACCAACAATGCAAGCCCGCCGAATTGGCACAATGAATAATAGCGTCCCACGCACTCTCGCCCACCTCAATATCGACCTTGTCCAGTGTCGGATTACTCTCCGCTTTCAACTTCACTTGCGTAATCCCCAACGGCTCAACCAGTTTTTTCACCGCTGCTAACACCGTCAAGCCTTTCACATTCACCTGTGGCGCCGAGCAGTCCAACAGAATGCCCGCCCGATCACGCCCACTTAAACTTAACCGTCGCCCCTGTTTGCTGATCTCATGTTGCACGCTGTCTATAATCCCCGTTAACACCGTTTCCCCATTGATTTTCACCAACGCCGACTGCCCCGAATAATCCGCCACCACATTGTCATCCGACCCCTTGCCTAGCTCAAAACTAAAAGCATCCGCAGGGATCAGAAAATCGCTATCAATATCATAGCTCGCCCAGTTTTTATGCTGTTTGCCGTCAATTTCAACCACAATTTCATTATTAAACGGATAACCGTTATCTTGCCCACTATCTTGCCCATTATCTTGCATAGCCATTTAACACCGTCCCTTTTTCCACCCAATTTGGATAGCGAATATGCGGATTTAACCGCAACAACTCGTCCGCCCGAGAATAATCCCCATACAAACTATGCGCCTGTTGCACCAACGCCCCCGACACCGGCGCCTCACGCACCATCAACGGCGGTTTCTGATTAATCGCACTCAACGCCAACGCCGTCATTTGATGAGCCACCTCACGCAACCCCTCGGCGGTTTCCTGCATGGCGGTATACACCCCCGATTCGCCCTGTTGCAGCGTTTGCTTGCTTTCTTCTTCCACCAACAACGCACGCACCCCATTTAACGCCCCCAACAACTGCCATCTCGCCTGCGTGCAAATATGCTCAATCTCTGTCGGCAACAGCGTTTCCGCCTCCTCCTCAATCAATAACACCGCTGCTTTCGCTACCAACCCCGCACACAACAACCGCACCGTACAAGCCAATGCCGCCATATTCTCTGGGGTAAAGCCTGCCTGACTGGTTTTCGCCTGCTCAGGGTTCGCCAACGCCGACATCACCTGATCCACCGTTGGCGCACTTTCACGCCCCACCAACAAATCCTCTGGCAACGCCAACACCGCCTCCACTTGGCGCAACAGTTCATCAAAACGGCTTTTGGCTGAAAAAACAGCGCTATTTTCCACCGCACTTTCATGCGCTATGGCCTGTTCCTGTTGCACCTGATCTACTTCCGCAATCGCCATCAACCCCTCATTTAACACCTCGCTTAGGGTTTTCACCGTGGCCACCGTTCCCGACCGCAACGGTGAGGTGGCTTTTTTACCAAACATCTCACACACCGCATCAAACAGCCCCAACAAAGTATCACGCATGCCAAGCAACCGATTTTTAACACTCAACACCGTCACCACCGTTTTCATCACCACATCGTAATAATCTAAAATCGTCTCAATCAGATTATCAATGGCCTCTAACGCCTGATTAATCAGCGACAACAACGCATTGTTAAACACAAAAATCGGTTGCGCAGGGGAGGCCTCCTCAAAGCGCAAATCCACTTGCACATAATCCACCAAATCTGCCTCATGGCGAAAATTCGACGACACACACAACATATTCGGCAACCGCCCTCGAATCGGGTGCATCAACACATCAGGCTTATTTTTCTCCAACGCTTTTAAAAACGCCTGAAAATCCGCATAATAACTTTCTCCAAAAAACACCGCCGACAAACTCACCGACAACGGATTTAACCCCATAGCCTCCAAATCTGCTCCATTGACAAACGGATAGCTATGTTCCACTACCGCACGCTCAAAGCTATCTTCCACTGCCAACACATCAAAGCTCACCCCGCCAAATTTCGCCTGACGCACCGACATGGTCCAACCACGCATTAAACTCATTCTTAACCCCCTCGCTTAAATTCCCGATACTGATATTCTGACGTTTTCTCTGCCACAGGGCGACCGTCCATTTCTAGCGTAATCTTGTTCTGAATCGTGGTTTCCTTGCCCATAAACAAACTTTCTATTTTCTGCCCCAATCCCGCAATATCCGCACTCAACCCCGAGCGTAACGCCTCCCAACCTTGCTGTTGTGATTGTTGCAACGGTGCAAAATCAATCGCCCCCACACTTTGCCCAGACAATAACGACGGCTTGCCGAGTTCTGCATTCGCCAACCCTGAATAGCCCCCAGTCGCCCCACGAGCAGAAACGCCCAACTTACCTTTTTTCTGACTATCCAACCACGCCCGAGCCTCGGTTTTTTCTTCATCACTCGCCCAAAAGTTATTCAACGTACTTCTGGCATCGTCGCTTTTTTTCTTATTGGCTTGTTTCTCTTTCGCCGCCAACGCCGCCAAAATAGGCGCTAACGCTGATTCATATTCCGCCTGTTGTTCAGCGTTCAACGCAGGGCGCCCTTGCTGTTGAAAATACGCCTCACGTTTTACCCGTTTCTGCTCAACTTCCGCCCGATTATTGGCATACAAGCTATCCGCTTGTGCCAACTCCGTCGGCGTCGCTGTGCCACTCGCTACTTTTTGTTGCAATGCCACGGTGTCATTTTCGCCCGTATTTAAATTACTGGAATAGCCCAACCCAATCGCCCCGACCAAAACGGGTGCAATCAACCCTGCACCCACTGCACTAGCCGTTGTGCCTGCCGTCGCCGTCGTTGCTCCAGCAGTTGCTGTTGCGGTGCCTGCCGTCGCAGCGGTAGTAAACACTCGTCCCAATCCGCCACGTAACATGCCCCCGCCTAACCCACGACCACCCCCTAGCAACGCCACCGCACCAGCAGCCGTCATAGCTGCTGCACCCAAGGCTTTAATGCCTGTGCCAGCGCCCGCAATCGCACTGGCAAGCTCAGGGTATTCCTTACCATAATCCGCCAACTGCTGACTCACATTACCCAACACATTATTAAACCCTTTCATGCTCGCCATTTGCGCAAAATCAGCGGTATTTTTTAAATCTTCCGTCTTATAATCATTGGTATCTTTAATCACCTGATGGGACGTTTCCACCGCACCATCCGAATGTTCTACTTGCTCACGCACTTCCTCGCCTAACTGCACATTATTGCGGATCCCCAACAACGCCATTAACGCCTGACGATCCGAAATCACTTGCCCAATCGCCGTTCCCTCCACCAAGTTCGTCATCTGCTCCAATAAGGCTTTGCGTTCTTCCGTTTTGGCGGTTTTCAGCTTTTTCTGCAAGGTTTTATAATTTTTGTCATTGCCGATCACATCATCCATAATCGACATAAAGGCTTGCAAACTGTCTTGCCCCTTGGCTTTATAATTTTCCATAGACTGCATTAAGTTAATGCCGTCATATTTCTTGCCTTTTTTATCCGTATATTCAATTTTCTTAAAGCGTTCCGTGGTTTCCTTACTGGTGATTTTGGCTAACAAATTCACCAAATTATTGCCCGCCTCATCACTGCTCCCTGCGGTAACCCTTGCTTGCTGATTCGCCACTAACAAGGTTTGCAAGCCATCAATACCACTCAATCCCGCACTTTTGGCGGCTGCCATTTGTTGCGGTAGCCAACGAGCCATATCGGCTAGCTCAAAATTCCCCGCTTGCCCCGCAGCCACAGCCATATCCAACACCTTGCCAATGTCATTCTCACCAATCCCAAACTGTTGCATAGACGAAATCGCAATCTTGGCTAAATCCTCCGAGCTTGCCCCCGTGGCAACCGCCCCTTTCTGCAAAGTCGGCAACAATGCCATTGCCGTATCGGCTTTCACCACACCCGAGGCCAACATGGTATCTAACGAACTCAAGGCATCTTCTTTGCTACCGCCGCCAACTTCCACCGCTTTTTTCACTGCCTCATGCAGTTCCTTTTTGCCCGCAATACGCCCAGGTACATCCCGCTCAGAAAAGGCGGTATTTGCCACCATGGCTAATTGCCGATCATAGTTCATCTCTTTTTTTACCGGCTCACGCAATACCATTGCGCCAGCCGTCACACCAGCCGCTAACCCTGCCACGCCCTGAAATACCGAGCCAACTCTCGCCCCCACAGACACACGCCCCATCTCCGCATTCAACGCTCTCACCTGTTGCTGTTGCGCCGCAAACGCCCGTCGTAATTCCCCCGCCGAGGCCGTGCCACTGCGAGCCAACCGATTATAGGCCGCCTCCGTGCGTTGAATTTCACGCCGAATCTGATGCTCTGACCGCACGCCCAACTGCGACCGTACCGCACTTAATCGCCGTGCATAATTGGCGGCTTTCTCCGACAAGCCCCGTTGCACCTCGTCGGTTTTCTTGGCACTGTTTTGTTGTTCCTGTTGCCCCCGTTTCACCGCCTCCGTGGCTTGTTTCGCCCCTTTCTCAATTTCAGACGTGACCTTTTTTACCCCATCACTGGCCTGATCATCAAATCGCACCGATACCGTATAATCTAAATTATCTGCCATAAAAACCTCTTTAAACCTGATTTAAACCTCATTTAACCCCTATAAAAAAGGGCATCACGCCCCTTTTTCTTAGGGTCTATTGACCCACATTGCTTGTTTTTTCCGCTGTGTTTTTCCGCCGTTGGAACACATACTGCGTATGGTTTTCCTGCGCCGAGCGCCGATCTTGTGGAGAAATCCCCAACGCCGACAACCCGCTGTCTACCCAAGCGCCAAGCTCTGCATGACACATGCTCGCCACTTGCACATACCCAAAGCCAAATTTACTTAAAAAAAGCACCGCACTTCGCAGCCCCTTTTCCAGTTCAAACAGCGAAAGAGGCACTACGGGCTGATGGGTTTCTCGCTTAGGCGCTCCCCAGCGGCGATACGCTTTTTTCGCAAATCCGCCAAACATTGCCCCACCAGTTCATAATCTGTCGGGGTGAGATGGTTTAACAGAAATTCCGCCGAAAGCTGTTCAGACGGCACGCCCACAATGTTCAACTGTTGCGACAAATACACCATCTCAATTAACAGCATTTGCTCTGCCGATAACATATTCTCTGGCAAGCCCACCAAGCCCAACTCGTCCAACATCGCCACCGCCCGACATTCGCCAGCGAGCGTGAGCAGGTTCACTTCAAAATCAAAGTAAACCGCCCCGTCCACCGCTAGCCCAAGCAACAAGCGACCGTTCATTATTCAGCCACCTTATCGCACGCCACCATTTGAATATCACGCAATTCTTCGTTATCCACGGTGTAACTGGTGCCAACTTCCGTCACAAAACAGTTTAAGTAAGAAATACGCTCCCCGTTTTGTTCTTCCACCGTCACACGGGCATCATCCACATCATCCCACAGAGGCTCTGAGCCATCTAATGGCACGGCTACCGTCATAGACAAACTAAACTCCGCAATGCCTTTCGCATAGCCTTTCACACGCCCTTTACGATTAATGGTTTTTACCGCTTTTCGCCCTGTGATGACTTTTACATCCAACTTAGTCAGTTCAATTTCCTGACCGTCAACGTCCACCACGCCCAAACTTGCATATTTCAACGCCATAATCTACTCCTATAAAATCAAATCAATACGATTCGCCACCACATGCAAGCCGTTCACCACATCCGCAGGGATCACCACATCTAAACGGTTCACATCTTGCCCATTGCGTTCTGCCACCAACTTGCCTTTGTTCGCTGCCACATTTTCCAAGATTTCCAAATCTTCCATCCGCAACAACACATCCAACACTTCCGATTTCACTTTCGCTGGCGTACGTGCCGACAATTTCGCCCGAGGGAAACGCAACTCAATACGCTGTTCCACCGCTTTACGCACATAATCTAGCGTACGAATCGTGGTTAAATCCAACAATGACGGATCGTCCGTATTGGTCGCCGATTTGGTATACGTACTAATCGCACGCAAAATCTGCACCTTGTGATTGACGATTTTTAACGGCGTTAAACCATGAAATAACGCTTGATTCGCCTCCGTAAATAACGGAATCTGCGTCGCATCCACTTCCGCCAAGCCTTTCACTTGCAAGGTATTTAACGGACGAGCTGGATCTTCTTCCCCAGCAATCACCGCCCCAAAGCCAGCAGCAATCAACGCCACCGAATCCGTCGAGCCTTTATACCAACCACAAGTCAAACGAGCATCATTTAACTGTTGCGTAAAGGTGGTGCCACTGGCCATACTGCCAGACCAACCCAATACACCAATACCGGGCTTTTTCTCCGTTGGACTGGATACCGCCGCTAAATGCTCGCCCAAGGCTTTGGCATTTTTCACATCTGCAAACGGCGAAATAATCACATGATATTGTTCGCCCGCCACGCTAGTTAACGCAGGGGTTAATTCCGCATTTTCTTGCCCGCCATTAAACGCCGTGGCGGACAAGCTCAAGCCCGTCACCGTATTTTGGGTGCCGATTGAAATCTCATTACCGATCTCGCCTTTGCATTTTGCGGTGAAACTTAACGTTCCCTCATTGACTGCTGCCGTCACCACCGCATCAGGTGTGGCATTAATCAACGTCGCCAAACGAGTCGCACATTGTGCGGCGGTTTCCCCTGTGGTCACGCTAATTTTAAAATCCTGATTGGCAACAGATACCGTCACCACCCCTTGTCCGCCAGCGGTACCCGCTAAACTCACCGAGCCTGTCGCTGCCACCCCCGCAGGGTGATCCGCCAAGCCCACAATGGATAAACGAATCAACGCATTATTTTTAATCGCCACACGGGCCATCAAATGCGCCCATGAGCCATACCCAAAGGCCTCCGCTGCCTCCACATCCGAATACACACGCACCGGCGCCGTAAAACCGTTTTCTGTCGTTTTCGTCATCGGGGCAAGAATTAACACTTCCTGCTCATTGGTGGGAAGTGTACTCACCGCCCCTTTGGTATTGTATTCCGTATATACGCCTGGATGGCGAGTACTGGTTGGAATATGTTCAAATTCAACTGCCATTAGTCTGCTCCTTTCTCTGTTTTCACTTTGCCACTGGTTTTAGTTTTTGCCACGTTTTCCACAATCACTAAATCCCCTTGCTGTACCAAACGGCGATAATACAGGCTATCTACCACGCTCACCGCCTCTTGCTCAATCACCTGAGCGGGGTTATTTTCAAACGGCACTTTCACGCCATCTTTCGCTTTTACTAACATAAAAAAACTCCTTACTTTTTAACCGCACTTTCTGCTGATGGCGTCTGCGTTTCCACCTCAAACGGCACTGTTGCCCCCGTGGTCGGATCAAAAATCTTGCCCGTTACCTGTTCAAGCCAACCATACTCAGGCGATAATTCCCCCGAATAGGCATTAAACACATAATCAGCACTGCGTTCATCTTGCGTCACCTCAGGGAATCGCCCATCTTCCAACGGCGCCAAGTCATCAAACACCGCCTCATATTCGAGGCTGTACGCCGTCAACGTCTTGGCTTGCACCTGCGCATGATTAAACAGCGTTTCAATCCGCATCGGTCGCAATGGCTGACATAACCCGCCCAACGTCTGCCCATCTAACAAACGGCGCACCGCTGAAATCAAGGTATTTGCCCCAATTTCCCGACTATCCACGCCCCCTTGCCGACCGGCTAAATTACTGCGTAACGATTGGGTCACCACCAACACCGCAAAACTCGCCTCGCTTTGATACCGACCCGCCCGAATATTTTTGCAATGAATACGAGAACCGCCATAAGTCACCATCACCAACGGCAACCGACTGGTGCCAAGGCTCTTGTCGTCCAACTCACCGCCATAGCTTTTCACCGTCGCAGCAAGTCGTCCCAAGCCCCTTGTCAGCCGTTCAACTAACCCATTCTCAATTTTCGTAATCACGTCCAAACACCCGATTATTGCCATTAAAAAACTGCACCGCATTTTCCGCCGTTGAATTATCCAAGTCGTCCGCAGGCACTAAACCTAACGAAATTTTACCGCTCGCCAACTGTTCCAACTCTTTCAAGCTCAACTTATAACGCTCAATAATTTCCTCGGTAATCTCCACATCCGACATACTGCACAACCGAAAACGGGCTAAATCACAGCAGATTCGCACCAGATTCTGCGGAATCTCTGCCAATGGCAAGCCATAACGAGCCGTCAAATAGCCGTCCATTTGCGAACTGCTATCCGTCAACGCCAATTCCAACAACAGGGTATTGATCTCCCCCTTGCCCTCACGGTCGGTCAACTGCAAACTCTGCAATTCGCCCACCCGCAAAATAAAATCCGCTGCGCTCGCATAACTTGCCATCACATCACCTAACCTTGAGAGATAAATTCCACTTGCAACCAATCGTCATGGAGAAGCGCTTCAAGTTGCTCATGGCTTAATTCAGCCATGCCAATTTCCACCCATTTCTCCTTGCCAAAACGCATGCCCGCACGCCCATAGCTATCTTGCGGATGATTCTCACGCAATCGCACCATCACCCCGCTAGGTTGAACAAATTGCGTTGCCTCATTATCTGGCTGTACCGCCTCTTGTGCGTTATCCAACACATCCGCCCCTTGTTCCGTTTTCTTCTTCGCCATATTCTTCACTCCAAAAGACATATTGCCCTAACCAATCCCCTCTCCCGTTGGGAGAGGGCTAGGGTGAGGGTATACTTACTCAACCACCTGACTAGATACCACCACTTTTAACACCCCTTTCAGAATATTAGACGAGCCATTAATCAACTCCGCCTCACAAATCTGACGAGCCTTAAACTCTAAACTTGGTGGCACTAACAACACATTCGGACGCAGATTTAACAGCTTACCGCCGTCACCTTTTAAGGCTTTCATCTTCGCCAGTGCCGCCATAATATTTTCTGCATTCAGCGTGGTATCTTCCACACGGTGCGCTAACTGCCAAAAACCAAAGCCCGCTGCACCACGGGAGCGCACACCCCACAGGTACACATCTTCCATAAACACTTTCTCCGATTGACTCGGATCAAACTTGGTCTCAATTTCAGGCGCCGTGCGTTCTTGCCAAATTAACGGCTTAATCGCATTGCTAGTATCAAGCAAATAAAATGCCGGTTCGCCCGTATTACCGCCTTTGCTAATATTGCTTTGCTGAGATGCCGAACCCGTACCGTCCACTTTCTCGTAAACAGGGTGATCGGTGTCAAAAAACGCCTGACCGTCATAGCACAGCTCGGTTTTGCCTTTTTTCAACAACCCAAACACCAAATCGTCCGGCAATTCCGCCGCACTTTGTGCCGCTTGTTGCACCATCGGACGGAACAAGCCCACTTGGTCGTCCTCAATATCCGTGCGAGGAATAGACACCGTGGTTTCATAGGTTTTATTCTCAATGCTCATGCCTTGCGCTTGCATGGCTTGAATTTGACGTTCACCCACCCATTCACGCATTTTCGGGAATTGACCCAAAAAGCCATAAGTATTGGTTTTCGTGTTAGAGGCAATTTTCATTGCCACCTCGCCCCATTGTGGTTTAGTCAACGCTAACCCCGCCACAAAGTCCTTTTTAAATTGACTGTCTAAAATGCTTAATACCGCAGATTTATTAAAACTCATGTTCATTCTCCTAATAATTACTGTTTATGTTGTTGGATAAATTCCGCTGCCGACATACCCAACATCTTCGCTGCCGCCACTTCTTCCGCTGATAACGCCACCTGATTAACATTCGGATCAGTTTTCGCTTGCGTATCACCACTTAACGCTGCAATCGCAGGGGCTTTATCTAAATAGGCCGATAAATCCGCCACCGACAAACTGTTCGCCCAGTCTGTCAACGCAGGGGCCAACTTGCCCTGACTTAACGCCGCTTGAATCAACTGCGCTTTCTTCTCGCCCTCACGCTCCGCTTTCAACGCATTTAAATCCGCTTGCAAGGCGACAACCTGATCTACTGGCACAAATTTAGCCGGATCCACCTTACCCATTTCTGCCGTCAGACTGGCGACTTTCTGCTCCTTAGCCTGTAACACTGCATAAACTTGCGACAAGGCCACCGCACTTTCGCCCTTAGATTCCGCCAAAGCTAACACTTCCGCTTTAATTTCCGCCTCAGTGGCACCCTCACGCCCAAATAACGCACATAACGCCGTTAATAGTTCTTTATCCATTGGTTTCATTTCCTTTGTTGTTGATAAATCAAATCCTGAACTGGCCATCACAATAGCCTCGTCCATCCCATCTAAAGCAGGGAAGTTGGTTAATGCCGCATGAAAAATCTTGCGCACGAAACCCTCCGTATCATAAGCAAACACCGCCGAAATATAGCGATATTCCCCCAACCGAATATACTCCGCTGCCTTATCCGTCCACCGCACATCGGCAAAAATGCCCTGAGGGGTAAAATACAAATATTCCATCCACCCCGCACTCGGTGCCTCTTTGCCATTGGTTTTGCTATGCAAAATCTGATGTTCATAATCAATCGGCAAGGGGTTTTGCTGACCGTTCGCCAAATCCACCACATCTTGCCCGTTGCTATCCGCCACAATCCACGCTTTCACATCCGTTGGGCGACCATCTACCGCCCGAAACTCGCCATAGGGCAATAACTGAATCCGCCCATGTTGCCCTTGTTGCAACTCAAACCCAGCCACCGCCAGTTTTAACTTTTCCACGCAATCCATCTCCTCACAATGACGCCCATACTCACAGCATACCCCCGCCCCAAACGCCCAAAGAGATGACCGCATTCAGCAGATAACCAATACCTAAAAAACAAAACGAAATGAAAAAATGAAGAGAAAGAGGAAATGAATAAAAAAATCCCCCTCCCGATAGGAGAGGGCAAAGTTGAGGTAAACCCGTTTTAAAACCCTTTTAAAACCATTTTAATTTTTTTTAAAAACTTTTATCTAACCAACCCTACGTCTTACCCCTAAAAGCCCCACAGCGAGCGATTGACGCATGATTTCAAATTATTGTAATAATCCCTGTAAATAGCGTTGAATATCCGTCACCAAATCCCCCTCATCTTCCGCAGTCAAGCGTAAAAACGGACGAGCAGGAATTGTCACCTGACGATTGCGCCCCGCCTTACCCCCGAATTGATGGATCCCCGCATACACCACATTCGTCCCCGCCTGCGCCACATCATTATCATACACCGACTGAATGCTATTTTTTAAATGTCCCGTATTCACCAACGGCACCCCATTGCGATACTTCAACCCCTGCCACTTAGGACGCCCACCCTGAGCAAAGTTTTTATCTACTGCCGTTTTCAACGTCCCAGACAACGCTTTCATCAACCGCTGACGTCGCACAACCCCCCGTTGCAACTTCCGCAACTGCTCAACCAAAATCTGATCATCAATCTCAACCTGAATCATATTCCCTCCAAAAAAACCTAACCAATCCCCTCTCCCTTTGGGAGAGGGCTAGGGTGAGGGTAAACCCTTGACACCCCACCCACAACCATTTATATTATCCACAGCAACTAGAAAAGCGGTGAATTCTGCCCACCGCTGCCTACTTGAGATGAGTTTACTCTGCTCAGGTGACTGAGAGCGTGTGGGGCGTGGCAGTACCCCCTAGTTGCTATAAGCCACTAGAAAAGCGATGAATCAGCTGGTCGCAGCCTACTTGGGATGAATTTATTCTGCTCAGGTGACCGAGAGCGTGTGTAGGGGTCGCTGTCCTACCTAGTGGCTTATCCTACACACATTGACACCTCACTCATAACCCCTTATATTATCCATGCTAACTATCTGACACAGTGAATCTCGAGAACTGTTAAACGAATGCCGTAGGGCAGGGATACATGTGTGGGTGTGTTCGAGTCCCACCAGATAGTTAGCTTTATTTTTTGTTTCACTACTTTTTCCAATACTACACATTTATTGACAACCTCCCTACAACCTTTTACACTACCTTTGGCAACTAGAAAAGCGGTGAATTCTGCCGACCGCGGCCTACTTGGGATGACTAGTTCTGCTCAGGTGTACGAGTGCGTGTGGGGCGTGGCAGTACCCCCTAGTTGCCATCAAGCCACTAGAAAAGCGATGAATCAGCTAATCGCAGCCTACTTGGGATGAATTTATTCTGCTCAGGTGACCGAGCGCGTGTGTAGGGGTCGCTGTCCTACCTAGTGGCTTATCCTACATATCCCTTGACATCCCACCCACAATCACTTATATTATTCTCAGCCACTAGAAAAGCGATGAATCTCGATATCGCGAGCGTAGGATTGAAATAGTATCTGGACTGTGTGCAGTGGGTTCGAGCCCTGCCTAGTGGCTTATTCAAATGCTTTCTTCCATTGTTTATCGCTTGCTTTTCTAAATGAAGTCATAAAGATTTCACCATGTTCATTTAACACTTTCAACACTGCAATCAATTTAATCCCATTCACTAATTTAAATAATTTAAATCCAGTGTTATCAACAACTACTTTATCAGGCTGATAAATCACATCAGGTGCAACTGCATAATTCTCTACACTAAAATTTTGTCCCTCTCGGCTATCAAATTGTTTAATCAGCGTGGAATCCGATAGCCAAACCGTTTTCACGCTTGATTGAATCGCTTTTTGTGTTTCATTGGATAACACCCCAGTAGCGAATTTAAAATTTCTAGTGAGCCGATTTTCAATATACTGCAAATCTTTTGTTGTTAAGGTATCAAAACCGAGTTTCTGTTTCGCTTCAAAAAAGGTTTTCTCCAACCGCCCATACTCAAACCGAAACTCCCCCCCACTCATTTCCCTTTTCGCAAACGCATGCGCCAAAGTTTCAGGGTAATTATCCAAATTCGGACGATAGCTCATTTTCCCCACATTATAATCAAAGCCCCGATCCGTCACTGCCAACCGCCCATCAGGCAACTTAAATGCCGTGGTTTTCTCCGTACCTTGTTTTAACGGACGCTCATGCTCAATCAGATTGTCCTCACCATCCGACACAAACAACTTATCCCGCTCAATATCCCGATCCGCCAAGGCAATCACCGTACAACGGCAATTAAACCCATTTGGCGGATAAAACACCGACCAAAACGGATCATCAAAGCGATAAATCAACCCATCCATAGCCCCATGACTCGGGCGAGTGCGGTCATCATTCACTGCACTGTATTGCCAATAAGGGCGCTCATCCGCATTATCCCGCAACGCCTGATAATTTTGTGCGGCAAAGGCCTGTTGCATATTGGTCCGGAAAATGGTTTCTAATCGCCGAGGCGTACCAAACAGCTCGCCTGTTTTCGGGTCGGCTAAAATCGTGCCATCAATGCCTCGACTGATTTTCTTATCATGCCCAACCACCCAGCCTTTCTTTTCAAAATGAGCCACTAAATCCTTTTTCCACTGCCCAAACGCAATGCCTTTCGCCTGCGCCTCTGCCAGCGATTGATAAATATCTTTGGTCATCTCAAGGCTCGACAAATTGGCAATACTGGTGGCTCTTGCCGTGGCACTATCAATCATGCCCGCTTGATTAAGTTTCCCTGCGGCCACTTTCTTGTTTTGTAAAAATTCAATCGCCTTTTTCGGCTCAAGCCCTAACAAAAACCCCACATCAGCCACGACCGCCCCCTAACAAATCCGCCACCAATAAGCCATTGCGTAAATACCGCTGATGTTCCACCGAGGTCAAATCAGGGTAAATCTCCGCCAACTTATCGCTCGCCTCGGCATAGCTTTCACAACGCATCAACGCCGACACCGCCACTTGCACTAGGGGATCTAACTGTGCATTAAAATCCACTGCCCCTAACGCCTCATCAATCGCCCCATCTAACCGTCCTTGCGGGGAAGTTGGGTCAATCGTTGCCCCCAACGCCACCGCCTGACAACCACAAGGGCAACCCACGCCGTGCGAAACAGCAGAAAGTGCGGTGTTTTTTAATGCGGTTTCATTCCCCATTTGAACGCCATTTAAAACCCGTTTTAAAACCGGTTCATCTTCTTTCGGTTCAGGAATGCCCAGTTTATCTTTCGCCCAGTGTTCAGGAATTTGCATGCCCACATCTACCAACTTCGGCAAGGCCTCCGCAAAGCTCGCTAAATCCTCCGTCTCTTGCGTATCAAAGGCAAAATACGGTAAACGGCTCACATCCATATTCGGATCCACATTCACCTGCAAATACGGCAAAATCACCTGTTGCGTAATGGTTTGCTCAATCTGTCTGGCATCTGACAACAACAAATCACGTCGCACTTCATTATGCACCGTCCCCAACGCATTGGTCGAACTCTTGCCGTCTGCGCCACTGGTTAAGGTTTGCCCCAAAATCAACCGTGCAATGGATTTTTCGCACCAATCAATCATCTGCAAAAACGGATTATTCCCGCTACTGGTGCCACTGGCGGCATTATGCAGTTCCACCGCCATACTTTCCGGCATAATCCCCGCAGCGTTATGCCCAATTTGTGCCAACGCACGTAAAAGCGTTTTCTTCTCGCCCTCGGTGGCACCGGCACCATATTTACCAATCCGAATCGGCATGCCGTAAAGTTCCAAAAACTCCGCAAAATCATGCACCGCATAATGTTTAAACATATACAGCCATGCCAGCGTACGATACAACCCGTTACGAGCCAGTTGCACAGAACGGTTTTTATGTACATGCACCACCCACCCAAACGGACGCAACGGTTCGCCCATGGTGTTAGCCGGGGTTTTTAATAACAAATTATCATCTTTATCTAACCGAAACCACGACTGCGGACGTGCCAAAAAACGTAACGGCAACTGCTGACCGTCCACCAACTGCCATTCAATCTCCATAGCTGAAAAACCATGCCCCACCGCATCCATACAGTCCATTAAAAAATCATCTAAATAGCCCATCCGCTCAAAGAGTGCCTGTACCGATTCGGTCAATTTTTCTTCCTGTGGGGTCGCTTTCTCAGGGGCAAAAATCCCCCAATCTAGGGTTAAAATGGCCCGCTTTCTTGTCCCCATATTGGCGGCAATATCGCCGTCCCGTTCTTCAATATCTGCAAACAGCTCATGTTGAGCGGTAATATCGCCCGCCTCGGCATCTTCCAACAAGCCTTTCAACTTGGCAGGGGTAATTTTAAAACTCGGGTGATCGGCAATCACCCGACCACTTGCCGTCACTTCCGCCTCGTCGGTCTGCATTGGATTAACCCATTTTTTCACCGCACTTTTTACTTTTAACCAAAATTTATCCGCCATTTACGCCCCCGTTAAATATCCCAAAAACCCGAATAATCTTCATCATTCATGGCCTCACCAAACGCCAAATTATCATTTAATGCCGTCCACTCAATCACCGCTGAATTGCTTAACGCATTTTTCCACAACATCTCCAACGCATCAGGGCCGTCATCATGATCCCCTTTCGGAAAATGCCGTAACTGCGCAATCAACGCCGACTGCGAGCTATGCAATAAAATCAACCCATTGGCAATATGCGGTTGCAAGCTCTCAATCCGCAACATCTTATCGCTGCTTGGTTTAATCCCCACCGCCGGCACAGGTACACCACGCAACGCCGAACGCTTAACCAATTCATCTTTCAAAAATTCCTGAAACTGCACCGTTTCCACAAACCAACGTTGACAACCATATTGCTGATGCAACCGAATCACATCTTCAATAATCAAATCCGGCAACCGTTTTTTCACTTGCGCCTCCACCACAAACAACTTGCCCGTGGCTCGCTGATAACCGCCCACCAAAATCGCCGACGGGTCACGGCTTGCCCCCGCTTTGCCTAAAGAGGGGTCAACCGCCCCGAAATAAACCAAATCATCAGGTAGGGTGGTCCAATACTGAATACTCTGCGAAAAAATGGCCTCTTCACCGCTCACCGGATCATTCTGATATTCCGAATCAAACACAGCATGCCCATCTCTGGCCCGAATTTTCATTAATGCCAACAACGGACGAGCAGCCCAAGACACCACCGCCCCCTTGTCCATTTCCGCCTTGTGCGAGGCATAAAAGGCATCTGCCACCGCCTCGCCCTCATTCAGATAAAAACTTTCCCATTTATCCCACAACGCCATATCATCCGGCATTTTTCGCAACGCCTGAAAGCGTGCCGTCTGCCATGCCTTACTTGCAAGCGTACGGCTTAACACACTGTCATAATGTAAAATAGTCCCGATATACACAATATCTAACTTGCCATCCGCTGCCCCTAACGGCAACACGGTTTTCTTCAACCAACCATGCAATTTATCCCGCTGTTCAGGCGAGCGCACTTGCTCGTCATTTTCGATATCATCCAACACCACCAAATCCGGACGAAACGCCCCATGTCGTAAGCCACGCAATTTTTTGCCGGACCCTGCCACCTGTACTTTCTGATTGGCACTGGTGATAATCGTCCCCGATTGCCACACCCGACCAACCCCTGTCACCTCAGGAAAATCAATACACAACCGTTGATTAAACTGCAACTCCACCTTAATGGCCTCTAACATCGGGTAGGCCTGATCGATACTGTCCATCACAATCAACACATAGCGTTTTTGCTGCGTCACCAAACAATACAAACTAAACAACTGCGACACCAAGGTAGATTTTGCCTCACCACGAGGGGCAGCAATCGCCAAATGGGCAGAACTCGCTTTTTGCAACGCTTTTGGCAACTGCTCAAACAAATAATGATGCAAATCCGAACGGCTTTCACTGCGCACATAATGGGGGAAATAATGGCTCACAAAAAAATCATAGCCCGACACGGGGTCAAACACTTTCTCACGCCGTGCCAACACCGCAGTCGGGCTATCGTCCCACCCACTAAAACAAGCCTCCACCTTTTGCCGTAAACTCTCCGCATAGGCTTGCAACTCTTTCAAAAATTCTTTACTTTTCATTCGCCATTTCTCTTATTAATCCCTTTCTACAAAAATCCCCTCTCCCTCTGGGAGAGGGTTAGGGTGAGGGTAGTTCTCGGGTGAGGATTATTTAAACTCGCTATCCAACGTTTCCCCAAACGCCCCCAACAAATCCAAAAATTCCGCCAACAACTGCGGTTTATGCTGTTGAATAAACTTGCCCAACAATTCCACCGTTTTAAGTGCCGTCGCCAACGCAGACACCTCGGGCATAATCCGCTTGCTCGCTGCCGTCATCTTAGTAAAACTGTCTGCCATCTTCGCCAACACTTCCGCTTTCTCAAGCGGGTCTAAATCCGCCTCATTCAGGCTTGCCATGGCTTGCCGATATTCCAAAATAAACCCCGTCAACAAAGAACGGGACACATTCTCCAACTCACCGCCCGCCATCACATGCGCATCACGCACCTTGTCCCAGTCATCCCCCTTGCTTAACGCCTGCTTTTTCCAACGGCGTGCCGTATTAAACGACACCTCCGCTTTCTCCGCTGCCAGTTCAAGGCTCAACCGTTCAAACACATAAAAACGCCGCACAAATGCCTTGGTTTTCTCATCAAATGCCATTGCCTAGCCCCCGAGTTTTAAGCGAATCAACTCAAACCCCACCGCCACCAAACCACCGCCCAAACCGCCAGCCACCAAAGACTGATAGCGATTGCGACGAGCGAGACTCTTTAAATCTTCTTGCAACCCCCGAATCTGCCGTTGCAAATCCGCAATTTCCTGATTTTGTTGGTCGACTTTATCATTAATGATTTCCGTCATCTGCAAAATCAAATCTAGCTTTTCTTCCGCTGATTTTCGCTGTTGTTTCTTCATGTTCACCCCTATTATTTGTCCACTTTCCGATCTAACTTCTCATCAATCGAATCCAATTTCTGCAAAATCCGATCTAACTGCGCCTCAAACCCATGACTGACTTGTTCCGCCAAATCCTTACGCTGATAATTGCTACGGATCCGCACAATATCCCCTTGCATGCTTTTTAAATCATTATCCAACCGCTTAAACCACAGCCCGATAAAAAACACCGCAATACTCACCAAGAAATTAAACACAATCGCCCCATTAATCTCCACTTCCATTGTCGCCTCCTTTCTGTTCAGAACCACAAATAGAACGGTAATTACGATTATGCGCCAACACCTGTCGCAACGTTTCCGTGGTATCTTGCCGACTGGCTTTAATCAACCCGAACCCCGCACAACTTGTATTAATCACGGAGATCGCCTTCGGCGTACAACTGCTCAATAACAGCATCACGCTCAAGATGACGAGTACTTTCTTCATTTTTTTGTTTCACCTGATAATGTTTAACCTGCGTTTCCACCACTGCTTTTTGCTGTTGTAGTGCCGCCTTTTCTTCTTCCAATGTCGCCGTCGTTTCCAGCAACCGCTCAACCTCTCGGCTTGCCATAAACCACTTAAACCACCCCACAGCAACCCCAATCAGCGCCAACACAATCCCAATCAAAATCAAATTCATTGTTCTTCTGTCCTCCGTCCTCTGTCACCTGTTCTCTGAAGTGCATTGGCAACGCCTTTCGTCGCTGCTGTTCCGACGCACGCAAACAAAAACGTACTAAACAACTCAGGCACATACGCCTTATCCATATACACCGAATAAAGCATCACCCCCACCGCTGCCACAAAACCGAAAAATTGGATAGTGGCCGTGGTAGAAAGTCGCCCATCATGATTAGAAATCAGTTCTTTAACGCTCACGCTCTACCTCTTTTCTGACTTGACGTTTCACCACTGCATTACGCACAAACTCCCACGCTACCCCAGCAGTAATCGCGCCCAAGGCAAATAAAAAACCAATGGCATAAACCGCCAAGGATGTATCAATCATTTTGATAATCACGTCCATTTCTTACCCCTTAAACAAATGATCCACATTAATCACACTGCCACTGTCCAACCATTCCCACACATCAAAACAAGGACAAGCCTTAACCCATTCATTCGGACTAATCGTCCCGTCCCCATTTAAGTCCGGCGACAAATCACGGTGTCCATAAATTTTGGCATTCGGAAAACGTTGTTCTAACCCACAAATCAACGCATACAACGCATACCATTGCGCTGCCGTATATTCCCCATGGTTTTTGCCGTCTGCGGTAATCCCACCCACTAAACAAATCCCCACACTATTTAGGTTATGCCCTTTCACATGCGCCCCTGTTTCGCCTACCTTGCGCCCAGTGGCAACCGTGCCGTCAACATCAATCACATAATGATAGCCAATCGCCCCCAACTGCGGATTAAACCCTTGACGATTGCTTTCAAGTCGCTTAAAGCCTCGCTGTTTATGCCACCCATCAATCACCTGCGCAGATGACAACCCCTTGCGGGCTAATGTTTTCCCATTTCGGGTAGCCGAACAATGCACCACAATTTTTTCAATAGTTACGCCCATAAAAAAAGCCCTTAAATAACCAATATTCAAGGACTATTTTTATCTATTTTAATCACTTCACCGAGATGACCCCATTCAGCAGACAACCCACCTCAAAAACAAATCTCCCTATCTCATTCCCTCTCCCTCTGGGAGAGGGCTAGGGTGAGGGTAAAACTCACTTCCTCTAAGCAAACAACCCCAACTGCGACCCATCCGCCACCGACTTCGTCACAATATCCCACCCCAATCTATCCGAAATCCCAAACTGCGGACACAGACACAACATCGCCTGTCGCCCACTTTTCCCCGCCGCTTGGGTTAAATAATCAAATTCCGCCTTAAACTGCCCATTCCGTAACGCACGCAACGCCACTTCACAGCGGGGAATATACACATGCTCCGCCCGAAAATACTCCCGCATTTTCACCGCACTCTCACGCCCAATCAATTCAACCAACTGCGGAAAATACACCGCCCCATCCGAAAACCGAAACGACACCCCACCAAATGCCCGAATCACTTTCTCTGTCTGAGCAAACCCAATCAAATCCACCATTTCCAACACCACATCAGGCAACAACTCCGCCACATCACGCAACCCCCTCGCCATAACGCCTCCTGTTAAAACCAGTTTAAACCCCATTTACCCCCAAATTAAACCACAACATTTTAAAAACTTTAGATATTCCGCCCAAAATTCGCACAAAAAAATACCTAGGGTTAACACCCTAGGTCATCTCCCCCTAGCCAAATCCCTGTTCCCTAACACCTGCCCCCTGTTTCCTGTACCCATACACCGCCAACATCTGCACCACCTTATGCAACTGCCTCGGTTCCAACCAATGCACAAAATCCACCCCAAAGGCTTTTTTCGCCATACTGTCCGCATACTGCACAGGCAACCCAAGATTGGCCAAAAGTGCGGTGATTTTTGCCAAATATTTTTGCTTATCCACCCTTGGAATCGCCCGTTTCTGCCCCTTAAACTTCGTTGTGGTTGGCTTAAAGCCCTTTTGTTTCATCACCCCAAACACTGCCTCAAGCTCCGCCAATCCGAGCAATTTACAGCTATCCTTGCCCGTCATCTGCACCAACAACGCCCGATAGCTCACCTCGTCCATGCCCAGTTGTTGCTTACCAATATGGATCAACTGAATCAATTTCGCTTTGCTGTAATACATCTTCACGTCTCCTTATTTTTTTAAACGAGCCTGTCCCAAAAGTAACCGCAACTCTCGCCACCGTCTTGCCGATTCTGCTTGCTGTTCAGGGGTTCTTGGTGGCGGGACGGGTAATGCTATCACCTCTCTTGGCGATAACACATCAAATAACATCTTCGGACTCGGAAACTTATCGCATTCACAACACAACCGCAAAAAGGCCTTTTCTAGTCGCTTTCTATCCAGTTTTTCGTCCCAATCAGGGAATTTAAACAACAAGGCCTCCACCCAAACCGTCGCCACCTGTTTTGTCATTTCCTCCGCAGGGCGACCGGGCAAACCTAACACGATTAAGCGTGCCAATCCTTGCGCCACCACACTTTTTAGCCACTTTATTTGCTCAGGTGACCCCTTACTCATTGGCAAACTCCACTAAACTCGCCACCGCCTTGCCTGTTTTACTTTCAAATTGGCGTAATTGGCGTGGCTCAGGGTGATTTATCACACTTACCCCTCGCCCTTGCCGTTGACTCACCACTTCCAACAAATAATTATGCGAAGTGAGCGGGCGTTTAATCCCGTGGCGATTCATTAACACCGCATTTAAACCGTCAATCCAACTGTCTAAACGGGTATTCACTTGCTGACCATTACGTTTAAAGCCCCCTGCATTGACAAGTTCTAACAATTCATTCAACACTTTAGCCAGACGTTCCATAGTCAACATGGTTTTTTCAGGACGAAACAACCCCAAATACTGCACCGCCAACCGCCCAAACTCGCCATTAATGGATAAGGCAGAAAAGACAGCTTGACTTGCCTGTTCATGTTGTAACAATACATCAAGGGAAAACACCGCCCCACAAGCAGGACATTTACATTTCATTTGCCTTTTTCTCCTGTCTAAAACCTATTATTCAGCCCACTTTAGCCGCTAAAATGAGCTGTAAATACATTCTAAACACATCTTCCTGATCCCCTCTCCCTTTGGGAGAGGGCTAGGGTGAGGGTCAACCACCTTTCACGCCTGATTTAACCCGCAAAATCAACGTTTTTAAATCCGTACACGTTGTGTTTAGCACCAACAAAGCCCCTTGCTCTGACATTTCCGAATATAAGTACCGAGCGGTTTCCAGTTGAGCTAAAATATCATCCAACTGCGCATCAAAATTAAATTTTTTCTTTCTCATTCTTCCCCCCTAAACGGCTTTTTCATCATACGATCACAAAACTCAATCCGATCTTTCGCCCAGTAATAATTGCGTCCTGTAGCATAAAGTTTCGCCCTTTGCCACGCCCTCGCAGCGGCTGCATAATCGCCCTTGCGTTCGGCCTCCACGGCTGCCTCGCTCCACTCTAAATAGACCGCTTTTTTCTCACTCACACTTGCCATAATTTCTCCTTGTTGTGTTAGATAAAATCGTTTATAAATGCCACTTCAAACCGCATTAAAATGGCATTGAAAACGGCTTTAATTTAAAAATAACGGGCTATCAGCCAACCCAACCACGCCATAAAAGCCAAATAGGCAAAGGGTAAATACTCTGTCATTGTCTGTTCTCCCATTGGTCTGCCAAATACCATAACCATGCAAAACACAATACGGTACAAATTGCCAGAGAAGTTTCACCAAACATAGCGCCCCCCCCTTATTTCACATCTTGCTCAAACGGCTTAATTACAAATTCTTCCACACCTGATTTAATCGAAATCCCGTTGACGCTTTTCGCTTTCTCAGGATCAAGCAAAATCGCATCCTTATTGATTTCCTCTTTGGTGCGGATAAATTCCAACATGCCTAAGGTTTTCAAGTTCTCCAACACCTGATCTGCCTTGGTAATTCGCACGCTCGGCGGATTAGTACGCCATTGCACCTCGCCCGTATTGAAATACCCCGTTTTCTGCTTACCGTTAAGGGTCAATTCATCACGGTGACTCTCACACCACGCCTGAATCGCCTGTTGTTGGTCGCCAATCTCCCCTTTTAATGCTTGCAACGGCTCCGCATAACGCTCCGTAATCACCGCAATTTCATCATTCTGAGCTGTCGTCAAGCGTTGCAACTCACGCTGTTTGTCGCCTAACTGCTTAATCGCAATCTCTACTTCTTCTCTCGACTGCACACGCACCGCCTGCGTAGGTGCTTTAATTCGACTTGCTGTTTTTGCCATAATGATTTTCTCCTATTGTTTAACCTAATTTTTCTTTCTCTAACTTCACAACCACTAACTGTTGCCCCTTATCTTTCCTATGATGTGCCGGTGTCGACATATGTAATACCGTATTCACCTTCACCCCCAGAAACCTTGCCAATTCCTCCGCCGTCCCGTCCGCCAAATTTTCATCCCCCCGATAAAGAGCATAAATTTGCCGACCTTTCATCTGCCACCTCCTTACTTAATCAACGCATCCGCATAGGCTAAAATAATCTGTTCATCAATCGGACGCTCATACATAGCCGCCACCCGAATCGCCCCACGCATTAAATAATTTAACCGCCGAGCGTTGCCCTGACTGATTTTAAACAGCACCGCATTAAACTCGCTTGTGCCTAATCCCGATTCCGCCAACAAGCCCACATCTTCCAGACTTAACCCATTGCCCAAATCACAAAACACCCCAGAACGGCTATAAAGCTGAGCCAACTCCCCATGTTTACCACGCAAATTGGCAATCAATTTCGGCATACCCGCCAACACCAAACCGCAACCTGTTTTGTCATGAATACGGCGGATATACTCCAAACATTTCGTGCTTAACAGCTCCGCCTCGTCCACAATCAACAACCGCCCAGCGCCTAAACGTTGGCAAATCCGCACAAACAAATCATGATTTTCCCCTGTTTCGCTTAAGCCCAACTGCTGACACAAGGTTTTCAACAACACTTTTGGATTAAAACTCGGATCAACCTCAATTAATAAGGTTTCAGGATTGCCTTTCACATAGTGCCGTAATGCCTGCGTTTTCCCCAAGCCCGCAGCCCCAATCACCACCGCAATCACCCCCTCAATATGTGCCGTATTCACCGCATCTAAACACAACTCCGCCTTATGCGTATGCACAAACGCCCCATTAAAACGCCGTTCTACCACACGCTCCTGATGTCGCCCCATCAAACGGCTCACCGCCTCGTCCACTTCCTCAGTTTTGCCCTTATAAGTGCCTTTCAAATACTGATTCACCACCGCCACAGACTTACCAATCGCTGTCGCCACCTGTGCCTGTGTTAAATTGTTTTCCTGCATATACTGCTGTAATTGTGCTTTCATCTTGTTTTTCCTATAATCTAAAAACCGTTTAACCCCACTTTAAAGGAGCTTAAAATGTTTGATTCAATAAAACCGTTACGGAGTTTTCACTGCCAACAATACTGGGATGAAATCCTCAATAATCTCTCCCCCAAACAGCAAGATCACCTCAACAGCCTTTTAATGCCTGATGCCAAACCTAATTTTTATCAATGGTTCGCAAAGCATGCTGACGAAGTCTATGCGTATATAGCTGCGACCCCACAACAACGCCAAAATCCCAAAAAATGGCACGAACCAAATTACCTGTTAGCCTATGCTCGCTGGCACGTTCTCGCCAACGGCAAACTCGTCCATGAATGGTTGCAACAAGTCGGTCAATACAGCCACCCGAATCCCGAAATCTGGTTTCTCCAATGCTTTCGAGAGTGGACAAATCTGCAAGACGTACTCGACGATCTACCGTTTCATCCGACAAATAAGCCAATACCTTATCCTTTTCTAACCCAAGAACAGTTGGATCGATACGAGTAGCACTCATCTCTTGTTCAATCTCTTTAACCAACCGTGCTTTCTGTCTGGCTCGTCTTTTCGCACGAGCCTGTTTAGCTTTTTCAAGCCCCATTTCATGTTGTGTTATTGTCTGCATAGTCATCTTTAACCTACCTTTTTCTGCCGTTTAAAATCCGCTTGAAAAATCGCAATCGATGCATCTTCAAGCACTATTTCCTCTTCATGCCGTGCCATCCGCATTTGTCGCAACAACACCGCCCCCTCGCTTTCCTTAACCTCAATCGCCGGCATCATCTCCGCACGAATTTCATCAACCTGTTCTTCTTTCAACTTCAACCGACGTCTGCCCCGTTCTTCCCTCGCTTTCTCCACAAACGCTTTCGGGAACGCATCACGCTTATTACCATTCCACACCGCCTCGCACAAAAACCGCCCGTCAAGACTTCGCACAATCACATTCTCCGCACAGTGAATATCAAACGCCACCTGCACCTGTTCACCGTCCACCAAAATCAAATCCTTGTGAAAATAATCATTATTAAACACCCTCACCCAGCCACGTTCTGCAGTGCGAATCACATGCGGACGGAATAAATCCCTCGCCTCCGCCTTGGAAATCATCAACACCGCCTCACCGTCCAACAACTGCGCATACTTCCTCGCAGGCGTCGTGCCAATTTCCCCATGCACATGTTCCTCGTTATACCAACGCACCCCCTCAGCCACCGCATCAATAAACTGATGCCAACTAGGCAACTTGCCTTTCGCCCACTGCTGTTTATCCGTAAGCTCCGTCCGCCCTTGCCGAATCGCCTTATCCAACGACACCACCGCCGTACTTGTTTTTCGCACCGTCTCCCGATCCGCACCCAAACCATGATAAGTCTCAAACTGCCGAGCAATCCGTAACAACAACGTCTTATTCAACCGCTCAATAATCCCACGCCCTTGCGGATTGCCCGGAATCCCCGTCTGATGATTAATCCCCAATCGTGGCAAAATCCCCGTAATATCGCCATCTAACATCCAGTTCTTCTCACCGCCCCCATTATCCGAATAATAAATCGCCGGCAACCCATACTGCTCAACCCCCGAGCGAATCGCATCCGCCACCGCCAAGCAGTTCTCCGCCAAACTCACCGACCAGCCCACAATAAACCGACTCGCCGCATCCATCACCAAAGTGACTTCAGGAATAAACGGACGACCATGCTCAGGGTGTGCCACTTTCATCTTCATAGAGTGACCATCACCCACCCACACATCATTGGCTCGTAAACCTGACCAATCTCTTTTTACATACGTTTTCATCGCTCTTAACTCCGCGCCTGTTTTTCTACCTACTTCACGCACGATCGCAGGCAACTTCGCTAACCCACGTCGCACCGTACTCAAACTTGGCAACATAGCCAACCGCAACGGCTGATCCCAAAATGCCTCATGCCAACGTTGCGCAAATTCATCATAAGCCTCCGCCACACAAACCCCATTGGTCTGCCGATACACCGCCAAAAACTCAGGCAACCAACCCAACATATCAGGCGACGTCGCCTGCCGTTGCAACGGCACCAACGCCATCAACCGATCTTCAGGCGTTTCCGCTTTCACATACCGCAACACCCAATCATGCAACGTCCTCGGACTCAACACCCGACCGCTCCCATTACCATTTTTCGCATTAGCCACCTGCACCAACCCCATAAAACGCCCCGAAATCGCACCGCACTTTGCCTGCTCACAAAAATAATGAATCGCTTTTTGACGTGACATAGACTGCTCCAATTCCAACACCGCCACCACCAACGCCATCCGAGCATCCGCCACCGCCCGCTGTTGTGCCGTCAAGCTCGCCAAATCCACCTCACGCACCCGCACCACAGGCAACCGTGGCTTATCCGCCACCACCGCCCGCACAAACCGCTCCCGAATCGCCATTTGTACCGATTCAGGGAGAGAGTCAAGGGCGTATTCATAGCTGACACCCTTTACTCCACCGACTTGTCTTTTCTTCCAGTTTTCTTTTGTTGCACGTCTAGTCACATTGCTAGGTTGTTTAGGTAAATTAGCAATGCCTGCTAGTTCTTTTGATGAATACCACTGTTTCATAATCACCACCTAATTACTCATAGAATAACGACTGGGCCATATATCGTGCGGTTGCATACCTAAAGCATCTGCAATAATTCGTTCGCCTTTTGGATAAGGCTTATCTAACGCATTACGCACGGTTGTTTTTGCTAACCCGTTTTCTATTCCCAACTGAGATAGAGATTTGCCTTTTTTCATTAACTCACCCCTGATTTCGTGGTTACTCATATCTTTAGCTCTTTTATTTTTCGCCATAATGTGAGATCCTTAAAAGATAGTTTTAAACTACATAGACAACGTAAATTGTCTAACTATGAATTGAATAATATAGTGAATTCATTTTAAAGTCAAATGCTGAATTCATAGAAATTTCACAAATTTTAATGAATTTAATTTAACTATTTGATTTTATGGTATATTTATTTTGAATTCACTTTGTTTATAAATTGAATTTACAAGGGTGCATTATGAATTCATCTAAAAATAAAGAGTGGTTTACAGCTTTTGAGCTAGAAGATGTGGGCGGATTGCCTAAGGGAGCGAGTAATATCACAAGAAAAGCTAAAACTGAAAATTGGCAGAAAAGACAGATAAAAGGGAAAAGGGGAGTAGCTTACGAATACCACTACACCTCATTCCCCCTTGTCGTACAACAAGCACTAGGCTTTACCCCAAGCACAGAGCAAGATCAGCCCAACGAAACGGAAAAAAACGTAAATTTCCAACAAGAAGATGAAACCTATGATGACATTGTGGATTATAGAGATGTGCGAATTTCCGCAGGCTTCGGCTACGAAAATGACGAACCAACCGAATTAAACACAATTAAAGTAGAGCGTGCATGGTTTCTCCGCAACCGCTTAAATGCCAAGAATTGTGCCATGTTCAAAGTCAGCGGCGACAGCATGTACCCAACCCTAGACGACAACGAAGAAATCATAGTGGACTGCTCCAAAAAAGACCTAACCGAAGGCAAAATATTTATAATAAACCACTCCGGCACCATGTGGGTAAAACGCATTAAAAGAAACTTTGACAGCATAGAACTTATTAGCGACAACAACTTCTACGACCCAATAAAACTCAACGAAGAAGAATCCAATCAACTCAACATCATAGGCCAAGTCGTCCGTGGCTACCGAGATTTTTAACCAAAAAAAGGCAAATAAAAAACAACAAAAAAAGGGGAAGTCCAAAACTTCCCCCACAACAAACGAAAACTAATTTTAAAAACCAACCCCTAATTTTAAAAACTTAAACGCCAACTTTAAAAACTTAAACACCAATTTTAAAAACTTAAATGTCAATTTTAAAAAACATTTAAAACCCGCTCATTCTTGCCCAAACCTATGCAAATAATGATGCAATTTCTGCCCATTTTCCACCATTCCCCACCATTTTCATTATTTGCATAATCCTCTCCCAACCACCCCACAACCCAAACAAAATCAACCACCTACACCAAAAAACCAAAAATCCCCCACTATGCAAATATTGTCAGTACCCCACATATTAAACGCAATAAACTCTATCGACAGCTCCGAATCTCGCATTAATGGAATCTGAATTTTTAAGGTTTCTATCAGACTGTTTACCGACCGCTCACTATAACCCTGATTGTTCAGCTCAAAAAACTCTACCACTTTATGCTTAATATCAATTTCGTCTACGGTATTCCATATTTTGCCGTCATAACGGTATAGGCTCTTATTTTTTCTATGAAGTGCCATATCCCAATTTAACCAGCCGTAAAATGATTTAGACTTTTCGCTTGTGCGGTCATTTTCACGAATAGAATGATCTGCCTTTTTGCTTGCATCTTTTGCAATCGTTTTAGCTAAATCCTGTTCGCTTTCTTGCGTGCGCAAGCGTTCAATATAACCGCTTAGATTTTCTAATTTCTCCATGCTCACGCCATCATACAAGCCAACAGCTAGGCCGTTTACTTTGTTGTTGGTGGCAAGGTTCAAGCAAATAGCGGTTTTCTGCTCTTGTGTTAGCTCGCCATATTGGAAGATTTTAATAAATCTCTGTTCTTGATTACAAAGCCTTGTATTTTCTAGGCTCGCAAGCTGTTTAACGTCAATAATTACCGGTTTCTGGTCGTAGCGGTGAATTTTCTCCCCATTAACAGAAAAATCATCAATCTTCAAAGCGTCGGCTAGAATGTGCCATAACGCCCCCTTGCCCTTGTTCCATGCTCCCCACGCCGTACTACCCGCTAAAATAATCAGGTCACTGAATAGCTGATTATTCCACGGCTCTTTTAAATGTGGTGCGTTAATTAATTTTGCCATTGCTTACCCCCATTTTCTCCATTATGTTTTCCTGTTTGCGGTTTTGTTTAGTCATCATTTCAAGCGTAATTTTATTTCCTTGCTGATTGATAAAGTTACAAATACCGTTAGGCGTGTCGCTAAAATATTTAACTGCGGTTTCCAATTCATCATTAATCAACAATGGTGTATCAGTATGCTGTTGGTGATAAGCAATAATTGCTAATGCTTCACGCCACGCTGTCGCATTTGCCATTTCTACGGTAATGAAATTATCAACATCTAGCCATAATGTGCCAATTAGATAGCCGTCATTTTGCGTTAATGCAATATAGGGAAAATCTAAAAAGCTCAATGTTGCTTTAATTGGTTGTTTGCTTAATTCCGTCAATGTTTGTAAATTTAATTCTGTGATTGTTTCCATAAGTCCCCCTTAATTCAATCCAGTTTTAATCATTCGTAAATAGCCTTGTAATTCCTTGCTGTGGTGGATTAATGCCGTTATCTGCTCGCTATTGAGCTTTATTTGGCATGCCATTTTGAACAAGTATTCATGTATGATTTTCTGCTCTAGCTCTGCTTGCTCGCAAAGTGCGGTCAATACTTCATTACTTTTCATTCCACCACCTCATTTTTTTACAATGGAAAGCGTAAAGCTATTATCAAAAAACACATTGCCCGCTTTCTGTTTTTGGCTGATTTCATTTTTGGCTTGCAGTGCTTTGGCCAGTGTCTCAAATTCATCAATAAGCACTTGGCTTTGACTGAATACCATAAAAAGCTGATATGGTTTATTATTCATTTCCACCACCTTAATTTGTTCTGACTGTTTTAGATTTACTTGGCCCCGCATGCGGTTGTTCTACCTTTTCGCTTTTGTCTATTGTTGGTGGATTATTCGCAATCTCCACATCATTGACGGCTTTTCGCAATAAATCTACATAGTCATTTAGGTCATCAATAGAACGTTGCATTAAGTCTCTCACGCCCATTAAACTATCAACTAACTCACAAGGCTCAATAGAATAGTTATCTACTTTTGTGAGAAGATGAACCAGTGACAAGGGTTGAAGTAGTTTGTTAATTCTGTTCTCTAGTGTGTCGATTAGTTCGAATGAGTTACGCATTTTTGCCCCCTGTAAAGTCAATTTCATTAAGTAGTGATTGTAAGGTTGTGAGATTCTCAAAAACTTCCCTGTATTCTTCAGGGCTTAACGTGCTATCGTTTTTGAAAGCGTCTAGACTTTGATTTAAAAAGTTGCAAGTTTGAATGTAATTACAAATAGATTTTAAATCTCTTGCATTGCGTTCTGTGTATTGATGGTTGATACGTTTAAGCATAGGTCACCCCCATTAATGAAAACGGTTGAGAATAGCGAATAGGATTTAACGCATTGGTTAAAGTGTTGGATTGTTTCATTGTGAATTGTCTCTTAACTGTAATTAGTAATGAATTGCCAACCTGTAATAGGTGTGACAAGGTATCAACTACCGCAGTTAATCGGCTCGCCTTATTCGTGCGGACTGGGTCCGCCTTAGTTCGACGTATTAACCTTGCCACAAATTCGGCTTTTTCAGATAGGGTTAGTTGCCCTATGAATTGAATTTGAGGTATAAAAAATCCGCAAGTCTTACGTGTGCGGGTGCCGTTAACTGTAAGTAGTTCGTTGCAATTAGTGGTTGCAACATTGGCAATACTACCGCTATTTTTAAGACTACGCAATAGGACGGAAGAAATTTTACGCATAAATCACCCCCTTAATGTTGGATAAAGTGCGGTGTAAATGGTGCGAGTTTTTGACGTTCCAGCATTGCAACAAGCAATAATCTTTAGCGATTTTTGCCCGTGCCGTGCTTTCGTTGTCGGCTTGAATAACAATTCTTGCTTTTGGCAAGCGGTTTACAGATAGGCTTGTGTTGCCTAAGTTTTGGCGGTGTATGCCTAGGAATAAGTAAATCATTGCTGATAACTCCACAAGTAAAAGTTTTGTAGAAATTACCGCTTGAAAGTTCTCAGGCTTTGGGCGGTAACGTGTAACAGGCTGAGAAACTGCGACTTGTGGAACACAGCAAAGGGCTAAACCTTTCCCATTACACGCCACCATTGAAAGAAAATTGCTAGGCTCAAATTTGAGCTTTGCAACTTCATTTGATAAAGTGCTAACCCGCTCAAAATTGAGCCGGTTGCTTTCTTCGGGTGTGCGTATGCTACGAACAAAAAAAGCACGGTGATAAATTGGCGTGCTGTCGTTCGCCACAAGTAAAACGTTCGAGTTCTCAGGCTCGGCACTAGATTTTGCTAGTGCGTGAAAACTATCGCAAATTTCACCGCACTTTGTCAAGAAAATGTATTGTGAATTGTTTTCATCTTTGTTATTATAACTATGATTTAATTTCATATTAAATCTAGCATAGACTTTGATTTTAGGCATATTATTAAAGTTCTCTATGTGATTGAAATAGATTATCCTGCTTTGTAGCCCCCATTTATTGGGGGTTTACTTTTATTAGCGTGCTAACCTGTTCACTGCATTTTGAATCTGACTTTCACCGATAGGCAATTCATCAAGATAACGGTTCTTAGCTTGGTGATATGCCAGTTTTTCATTAAACAAGGCTGCAATTTTTCTAATTTGTTTTTCGTCCTTTGGCGTGTATCTTGTATAACGTCTATCGTGTTGACTGGTTTCACATTGACGATTAAAACGGCTGCCAATAATTCTTTCAATGCGTCCAACTTCGTTGCGTGCGTTTAAGAAATGGACTTCAAAATAGCTTTCTTTTTCGCTGATGCCAGCCTGTGGATTTTCAAGCATTGATTTACAAATAATCATTTCTCTTGTGAGCATAATTACTCCCTTGTTGCTTTTTGTTGTTCAATCCAATTATTCACTTCTGCTAAATCCCAACGGATGAAATTTTGAGAAAATCGGATTGGTTGCGGAAATTGTTTTGCTTTCACTAGCTCATTTAATTTCGTGCGACCGAATCCCACTTTTTGCAGAACATTTACCGCTGAAATTAATTGCTGTGATTGGTTGGTTGATGTTTCCATAATTACCCCCTTGTGTGTTTGGTTTCGGTTGGTTGCGTAACGTTACGGGGGGAATTAAAACACATTGAATATATAGGGGGGTTATAACAAGGTTGAAAAAAATATCCTGCCTACATAGACAGGATATAATAAAATCAATAAGTTAGATTATTTCTTATTTTTCGTTCGATTTATCGGGCAAGCGATTTTTTCTATTTCTTCGGCGGTTGTTGTAGCTATGCCATAATCTCGCTTGATGTAATCTCTTATTTGTATGTTAGATTTTATATTTTCGGGATAATTCGACCAATATTTTTTACGCACTTCAATAGCAACTTTTAACAGGTCATCTTCTCTATACTCACCTAACAATATTGGGCGATTTTCTTCTGCAAGTTGAGATTTTAATTTAGCTATCTGGTTGTCTTTTTCTGCTATCGTTTCATTTAATTTTTTAATTTCTTCTTTTAGGCTATTTATTTCATCAATCTGATTATATTTTCTATCAATAATGGAAAACATTTCTAAAAATTTAATTAAATCACTATGTAATATACAAACATCATCAAGATATATTGGAGATCTATTTTTACCTGCTGATAAAAACAAGGAAACATCTGTTCTTTTTACTAATACATAACTGAAGTTTTTAATATATCCCAAATCTAAAATTAACTCTATATTATAATTTTCAGTAAGGCTTCTATCTAATGGGAAATAACCATCAAAGAAAAAAGAACGTAAGCAATTTGATTTTTCATTATCCAATTCAATATAGCTAAAATTTTTCACATCATTATATATGCTATTTTCTTGATTTAATCTGATTGAGATCTTGAAATCACCAATATTAAATTCAATAAAATCATCATTATCAAATAACATCTTGGATTTGATTATCTCTGAATTTATTTTGATAAAAACGGAATTTATATCTATCAATAATGGATTTTTTCGATCCGCTCGCTTTCTGTTTATTGTTCTGATTTCGTTTGTATTGCCTGAAAGATGAATAGATAATTGAATATCACCGTTTTGAAAATATTCCAGTAAATCTTTTTTTGATATGTCTATATTGTGGTTTGATGAAATATATTTAACTGCATCATCTAGTGAGTATACTTTTTTAGGTAAATATTTTAGCGTTTCCATAATGCCCCTTTCTGCATTATCCCTTATGATAGGAACGCACCAACAAGATAAGGTTTCTTGCTTTCGGGGATCAGCCTAGGTGCGTTTAATTCTTTTATTCGGTATTATCGTTAATATTTATATTAACATCAAGCAAATCTGTTTTCTTGCCTGTTTTATCCGTGTGACTTACTCGCATAAATATATCGGGCTTTTGTTCCTGTGCCAATTTCGCTTTGATAATTGGGCGGTTTAATTCTTGTTTTATCCAATAATTATCTAATCTTTTGCCATCTATCGCTTGCTTGATTTTTCTGTCATTATAGATAATCCATATTACAGAAAATAATATACTCGTGCCAATGGATAATAAAGCTATTTTCCAATGGTTCGCAATAATAGGAATCATAACAAATGCAATAATTGGACTAAAAATAAATAAAATAATCTTAAACAATATTTCACCCCTTTTTTTGCCAGCTAGTCACATCTAAAAGATAGTGATATTCTGACGTTTTTTCAAGGGTATTGCCGTTTTTTTTCCAATTTTTCTATAAATCAATTCCGTTAAAATCTTGCAATGCTTGCTGATGTGCTTCTGATAGCTCAAAAATCAGATCGCCGTATTCAAGCTGATAAGTACCATAAGACATTAAAAACGCTATGGCGGGGTCAATTTTATTGGCTGCCTTTTTCTTGTTCGGTTTAATGTTGGCGTTTGCATCCGTTTCCATTACTACGTTAGATAATGCCCACGCTAAAACAGGGTCGCCGTTATGTTCAATCAGTTTACGATTAATTACCACTTCCACGGACTTTGCAACAGGGCTGAATCGTTGATAAGTCTGCGGAAAGGGTTCTACTTCTAGCCCAGCTGATTGTAATTGTGTGCGTAAATGTGTGGCGTTCCAAACATCAAAGCCAATCATTTTGATATTAAATCTTTCAGCGTCTTTTAAAATATCATCTCGGATTTTGTCATAATCGATGCAATCGCCTGTTGTGGTCGTTAACCAACCTTGTCGCACCCATTGGCGGTAAATAGCTCGGTTTTTATTTGCCACGTTTTCAAGCTGATATTCTGGGATATAATGGCGACAATATAACCGCACTTTGTTTTCAACTGGAAAGCTGTAACAAATACTGGTTAAATCGCTCGTACTGGATAAATCTAAGCCCATATAGCAGTCAGATTGCAACAAATCGCTATCATCATAGCTACGCTGACATAACGCCCACGCATCTAAATTTAACCACGGCGTTTGACCGTTACACCATACATTAAAGCGTTTTGTGAGCATTTCCACCCATTCTGACGGAATACCCCTAGCTTTTCTGATTGTGTTCTCAAAATCTAAATAAGGAATAGATTTACCGATATTCGGATTCGCTTTAATCCAATTATCAGGGTTATCAATATCGCTTTCTTCGTCCAGTTCAAAAATCATTATGAAAATGCTTGGGTTTTGCTCGTTGCCGTCCAGAATCTGACAACAGTAATCATAATGCTGTTTACAGGCTGATATAGTGTTACTGCCTGCGGTTGTAATGGCAAATAAAAGCCCTTGCGGTCTTGCCCCTTGCCCTAGCTCTAAGGCTGAATATACGCTGTTGTCAGCGTGTAAATGGTATTCGTCCACGATAGCTAGGCTTGGGTTAGTTCCTTCAATGGTGCTTGATTTAGCCGCTAAGGGTCGCATTATGCTGTTGTTCTTTGGGTTGATAAGTTTATGCTGTTGAATATTTAGCCGTTTCCGCAAAGGTTGAGAAAGTAAACACATCTGACGAGCGTCATCAAAAACAATTCGGGCTTGGTCTCGGCTTACTGCTGCGGTGTAAATATCTTGCTGACCTTGTTCCATTATTAAAAACCAATTCGCCAGCACGGCTGCAACGGTTGATTTTGCATTTTTTCTGGCTACTTGAATGTAGGCGGATCGGTATTTTCTTAAACCTGTGTCTCGATATTTAAAGCCCAAAATATTGGCAAATAGAAATTGTTGCCAGTCGCTTAGCTCTATCGGTTGCCCCCTTAGGTGTCCTTTGACGTGCGGACATAATCTGGAAAAGGCAATAAACTTGGCTACGGTACTTTCATCAAAGATATAATCAGAGTTGGCTAAATCTGAAAAATAACGTTCTACCGCTTGCTTAATGCGTTTACAAGCGTTTATCTTGTTATCTCTGACGGATTGTGCGTAATCGTGCCAAATGCTCATAGCTACATAATGATAATATCATCAAGCGGATCTAGTTCTTCGCTTTCTACTGGGTTCTTTCTACGGCTGACTGGGTCAAATCCTAACAGGGTTGACATCTTGATCATTACTTTTTCCGCATCCGATTTAGCAGACAAAGCGGGGTTTCTTGATTTTGTTCCCTGTGAATTGGTAATAACAAATCCATTCTTCGCTAAATCCGCTACGGAATGCCGCCAAATAGCGTAATTTTCGCAATAAATTTCTAAGTTGGTTAAGTCTTCGGCTTTAATATCGCCACGCTCTGACAGCTGTTTAATGCGTGCTTTCCATTGGCTCTTAGCAATATTATCTAAGAACTCGGGCGTTTTATAAGTTGTTCTTTTCATTGGCTTTCCTTATTTTCTAAAAATTTGCCGTGCGTGAAAATTGAGTTGGGCGGGCGGTTCGTTAGGCTTGGGCTTTTCTTTTCAAAACTCCCCCCACCCGTCTAAAACAAATTTAAAACAAAATATAACTTATTGATATTTAAATAAAAACTAATCTTTAAGTTTATTATTGCTTTTTTGCCCCAAATCCACGCTGATCGATTACTCTTGTCTTATAGCTATGGCAATCACGGCATAATGGTTGATGATTATCTGACCGCCAGAAATTCGGATCGGCTTGTCCGTTCTCTACTGGTTTAATGTGGTCTATTACTGTTGCTGGAGTATATTTACCTTTCTCTAAACACATCACGCATAAAGGGTTATGCTTGAGATATTCGGCTCTATATTTGCTCCATTTATGGTCGTAACCACGTTTGCTAGCACTTGCTCGGCTATCCTTTGGCTTATGTTCTTCACATCGCCCAAATCTAACTTTGTTTCTACAATTCGGATAACTACAACGTTTTAACGGCTGAATTGGCATAACTTCCCTTTAATAGATACAAGGCTCTCTGTACACATTCCACAAGCTGCTAACCGTCATTGGTATAATGGTTTGAGCTGTGTCTGTGGTGATTTCTCTATTCGTGTACAAGTGAGCGATATACATCAAGCAGCCTACTTTGATTGCTGGGTAAAATGGAATCGTTGAATCTGTTTCCTGTTCGCCAAATGTTTTCCCTATATGCTTTTGTGCTACTTCAAGGCTGACGTTAATAAATCCAGTAAGTAGGTTATCATCTAGCGCAAAGTCATCCATTAAATTTAAATGTGCTTTTACTTCATCTAATCCAATACTAACGCCCATCTGTTGCACCCTCTTTACACATTAACTGTAATTCCCTATGGCTTTCTTTACTATCAATTACAGCAATAATTGAAAATACTCTATTACCATATTTAACTCGCATTACAGAACACACATCATCAATATAACGGATTCTGATGCGTAATTGCGTTTCGCTATGTAATTGAGCAGAAGTAAAATACTCATTGCCTTGTAATGGTTCTACACTCGCTCTCACAGTTTTAAAATCTACCCATTCAATATTAACCGCACCATAATCTGTCATTACTTGCTTTTGTTCTTGCAACGTAATCACCTTGTTATATTTGCCAGCCTTAATCATTCGTGCCATTGCTATCACCTTGCTTAACTTCTACGGTTTGCTTCCATGCTTGGCTAAATTCATCGCCACCAGCATAAGGCGTAAGCCCCTCACGTCTTCTTACTTCATTCGGTGACATCACGCCCGATTTAATCGCAATCTCATAACTGCTAAAGCGTTCATTCTGACTGGTTCGCAATAAATCAGCGGTATCAAATTCAATTAAATAACGGGGTGCGGTTCTATCTGCCACATCAACCATTAAGGCATCTTTGAGTTGTTGTTCAAAATTGGTTAGCCATGGTCGCAAAGTCTGTGATAAAAATGCTCGGCTTGCTTCACTGAAATTTGAATAGCTACTGTTTGAATATTCCTGCAAAAAAATCGGACTGATATTAAAAATACGTGCGATATCCCCGATCGTAAATGTACGGCTCTGCAACCATTCCGCATCTTGGTTTGTCATGCCTAGCTGCTTATATTCCATTGAACCCTCAAGAACTGGCGTTTTACCCGCATTTTTAGCCCCTTTGTAACGCTCTAGGGCTTTAATGGCTTTTTGTGCCTTGGCTTCGTCTAACCATTCGCTTGTAGTGATTAAACCGCTCGCCATTAAGCCATTTTTCATCACGCTTGCACCGTGTTTTTGTTGTGCTAATCCTAGCCCGATTGTTTCACGGCAAATCGTGACCGGCGAACGCCCCATAAAGCCATCAAGGCTAGAATGGCGTAAATGTAAAATCTCATCTTGTAAATATTGGTGCGTGTTTCCGTCTAGGTCGGTAATTTGATAAATATACTTGCCACCCACTAAACGAATAATATTTACCGCACTTGGCGGAAATGGTGTTAGGCTTTCTGGCTGTCCTTTTTTATCCCACCCGATAACCGCATAGGCATTGCCATTTAGCAAGCAGTGTCGCATCATCGTGTATTTAAACTGATAAGGGGTTTGATTGCGGTTAGGCATTTCATTAAGCAAATAGTCAATAGGGTGATTAAAAACTCTTTCCCGTCCGTCATCTTTAAGTTGATACAAATAGCAAGGCATACTAGCAACCGCTTCACTAATCACCGTTACGGCGTTCATTACCGCAGGCAAGGCTTCGGCGGTTTGTGGGCTGACAAATTCCCCTGCACCTGTATTGCTTACGCCCAAATAAGAAAGCAGTTCATCAATATTGACTTGGGTGCTACGCTGTTCTTTTTTTCGTCCAAATAACCACATAATCAAAGCCCCGCTAATTCAGCCCAACGGTGTAAAAGTGCGGTCGGTTTTTGCTTAATTTTTGCCTGTTCCATTGAACGCTTGGCAATCTGAATATTACTTTCAGGATAAGCAGGAATACTCGTTACTGTAACTTCCACTAATTCCGCATTTTTAATCGTTCGTTGGCAAGGTGTGACATCAAAATCCCATTCTTCAGATTTAACCAAAAAGCCAAAAGACATGCCCGAAATATCGCCACGCTCTACACTAACCAATAAATCACGCCCTAGGGTTGTATCAGGCGGCGTTAATTCAAAACGTAACCCGATCTTATCTTCTTCCAGTTTTAACGTATTGGCTTTCGTTCTGCCTAATAACTTGCTGTAATCGTGTTCAAATAATGCCCGAATATCCGACCCACTCGCTAAACTTTCTGCAAAGGCGTTAGGAGCAAAACGCTCTGAAAATTCGCCCCACAATAGCTCGCTAGGGCTATTCCATTTCACTACGTAACCAATCAGCTTTTTATTCTCTGCTTGAACATCTGCCGATCTAATTTCAAACTCTTTATTCATATTCTACCCACTGACAAAAAAGGGGCTTAACGCCCCCTGTATCAAATTTATTAAGCCGTCGTTTCAATGAACTTAATCGCATTGCTATCAACCACGCCACCGCCTAAATATTTATCGGTGTGGACTTTGTAGAATCCAGGCTCTGTAATGTTATCTGGTCGAGTGCGTACGCCTGTTTCGTGGTCTACGATATAATAACCGCGTTTAAAATCACCAAACGCTAATACGGCTTGATTCGCTCCACTCGTCGGCATTGTTTCAAGGAAATAAACAGGACGACCTAAAAGCGTTGCGGGAGCGTCTGCGGTTAAGCCGTCACGCCAAATATAATCACCGTTTTTATTTTTGATTTTTTGCAACATCGCCGCAATGGTAGAAGACATCACCCAAACGGCATTTTTTCTATATTTGCTATGTAATGTGTAGAACAAATCAATTAAATTATCAGCAGTGATTTTATCTGCCCCTGCAACTTCTAATTTTTGCAACTCGCCAAAAGCACGAGTTTTATCATTTCCCTTTGAACGAGTATAAGCTAACAAGCCTTTCGCTTTCTTACTTCCATCGCCATCGGTCAAATCTACTTCTTCAGTTTCTGCAAAACTTTCTGAAATTTCTTCCGTCAACCAACCTAAAACATCAATAGACGAAAAATCTAAAATTTCTTGCGTGGTTTTCGGATAGGCATAAATCGGATTTAAAGCGATAGTGACTTCATTTAATTTCGGTGTATTGGTCGCCGTACGTGCCTTACCCTCTTCACCATGATTAATCACGGCACCACCAGCAGAAACAAGTTTTTTATACTCTTTCGCCCCTACTGGCAAGCGAACCACATTACAAATCTGACGCATAACGCTGTCATCTGTTAAACGGGTCATTACTTGCTTGTCTAATTGTGGGATCACGGTATAACCGCCATCATCATTTGCAGTCGTGGATAACGTAGATCTTAATTCACCTGTCTTGATATAATGACGTAGCTCATCATTTCCGAATTGAGCTTTATTACTTGTTTCTACTGGTTTACCTGCTTGGTTACGTTCTTCATCAGTAACTGATTCATAACGTGAAATCTCATCGCTTAATTGTTTAACCAAATCTTTCAATTTATCAAAATCTACTGATTCGGTTTCATTTAAGCTGCGGTTTTCCGCATCCGCTTTACTCAAAATGTTACGCATATCTTCAACGGCTTTTGCCTTTTGTTGGCGTAGTTCTAAAAGTTTTTTAAACATAATTTAATCCTTTGATATTTATCTTAATTAAGACGGCTAAAATCAGCCCATATCATAATATAACCACATCAAAAAGAATGTAAATAGACTATTTTTTAAGCGTTAAGTGGCGATAAGATACGATAAGTTAATAAAATTCGATTGATTATTTTTTAATCTTTGGAATAAAGAAAGAATCTATAATTACAGAATTTTTAGGCTTTTTTATATGGTGAACACTAGTGAACA
Source organism: Lonepinella sp. BR2474 (assembly GCF_051851555.1). NCBI lineage: Bacteria > Pseudomonadati > Pseudomonadota > Gammaproteobacteria > Pasteurellales > Pasteurellaceae > Lonepinella > Lonepinella sp. BR2474. Next base: position 149,262 of record NZ_JBPDVH010000002.1, read on the forward strand.
CTAGTGAACACTTAAGAATAAGGTATTCACCCTATAATATATTAATATATAAGGATTTTTTATTAAAAGGTGAATAGGTGAATACCTTTTTTAATAAAATTTAAAACACAGGGCAAAATAATAAATCTTGCTATATTTAAAAGGCAGTCTAAAATAAAAAGCAGACTGTATAGCGTCTGCTCCAAATATTCATCGAATTGTATTTTAGTAGTATCGTATGTAGTATCATAAAAAGTTAAACTAAATTTTTAGTTAAATATCAATGAAATAAAACTCTATTCAAGTCCCGCTCAGCACCAATCAACAAGAAAAGACGGTTTATGCCGTCTTTTTTATGTGCCGAAATAAACTGCCGAAATAAACTAAAACTACGCCAAACAACAGGTTATCAATCATTGACTTCCCATGCTTTTATTTTCTATTCCCAGACAAAAAAGACCAACTCAGTTGAGTTGGTCAAATACTATCTATACTTATTATTTTTATTTAGGGGATTCGGATTAAATTGGGCTTATGCCTCTACACCTTCAAATAAAGCGGTACTTAAATAACGCTCTGACGCAGATGGGAGGATCACCACAATTAATTTATCAGCAAATTCAGGTAATTTCGCAATACGCTCGGCGGCGGCAACGGCGGCGCCTGAGGAAATACCGGCTAAAATACCTTCTTCTGCCATTAAACGGCGTGCGGTAGCAATGGCGGTTTCACTGTCCACTGGCTCAACACGATCAACCAAGCTCAAATCTAAGTTTTTCGGAATAAAGCCGGCACCGATACCTTGAATTTTATGTGGACCCGGTTTCACTTCTTCGCCTTTTAAGGTTTGCGTAATCACAGGGCTTTCCGCTGGTTCAACCGCAACGGTGGTAATGGCTTTGCCTTGATCTTGTTTGATATAACGGCTAATACCCGTGATGGTACCACCTGTCCCCACACCTGCCACGATAACATCCACTTTTCCCTCTGTGCCTTGCCAGATTTCAGGGCCAGTGGTTTGTTGGTGAATAGCAGGGTTAGCCGGATTTTCAAACTGTTTCAACATGATATAACGGTTTGGATCGCTTGCCACAATTTCTTCGGCTTTGGCGATTGCTCCTTTCATGCCTTTGGCGCCCTCGGTCAACACCAAATTCACCCCTAAACCACGTAATAAACGTTTACGTTCGGTACTCATGGTTTCTGGCATGGTGAGGGTAATTTTATAGCCACGGGCGGCGGCCACATAGGCTAAAGCAATACCGGTGTTACCACTGGTCGCATCAACAATTTCTTTATTTTTGGTTAACGTGCCATCTTTTTCCGCTTGCCATACCATGTTGGCACCAATACGGCATTTTACGCTAAAGCTCGGGTTACGACCCTCAACTTTCACCACAATGTTGCCTTGACCAAAATGGTTTAAGCGAACTAATGGGGTGTTACCAATAGAATAGGAATTATCTGCAAAAATCGTCATTGTGTTTCTCCTTGAAAGAATGATTTAATTGTTGATGCTATTTGTAACATAATATTTAATAATAAAAAAATAGCTATTTGTTCTATTTTATAACTAAATTGCATTAAATTATGACGGTATTTTTCCTTTATTCGGCAATCGATCACTTAACAAAATGGCATAACGTTCTGTACTTGGGCTTGATTCTAAGGCAATTTTTAATGCCATCGTCAGAGGAACTGAAAGCAACATACCCACGGTGCCTAGTAACCAACCCCAAAATAAAAGAGAAAGGAATACCACTAAAGTAGAAAGTCCTAATTTTTTCCCCATAATTCTCGGCTCTAGCACATTACCAATAGATACGTTAATAACAATCACGCTAATGGTGACCACAAATCCGGTGGTAAAACCATTTAGTAAGAACGTTTGTAAAATAATCGGTATCGTAGCAATAATCGAGCCGATACTTGGAATATAGTTAAACAAAAAACTTAAGGTCGCCCATAAAATCGCATATTGTACATCTGCTATGGTGAGTAACGTCCAAATCGCCACCGCCGTCAACAGGCTCATCATGCTCTTGACGCCCAAATAACCAATAATGCTTTCTAACACGCGTTCTAAATGATTTTCTTCCTCGCCATCTTGACGACTAAACACCAACGCAAATTTATGTTTAGCGGTGGGTGCCTCTAACAACATAAAAATGACCACTAAAATTAACACAAAGGCATTGGACACCACATTGGAGAAATTCATCAACAAACTGCTAGCGAAATTCATCACTGAACTCGGGTCAAAATGCTTAACAATAGCGTCGGGCTTGACAGAAAAGGGAATATGCCATTTTTGTGCAATGGCCTGAATATCGTTCAAGCGAGCGGTCATTAATTGCCGATATTGTGGAATGGATTGCGTAAATTCTTGCGCCGATCCGTTAATCAAGCCGACTAAAAAGAAAAACACCAATAAAATCAACAGCAATAATAAGGCAATCGCTAACCAATGCGGCACATGTCGCTTAGTCATAAAGCGAATCAAGGGTGAACAGATGATCGCAATAAATAACGACAGCAAAAATGGCACCACGATCACAGAGGACACTTTAATGCCCGCCAAAATAATCACCAAGGCGGCACTCACAAAAATAAATTGATGTAATGGATTGTTTTTTATCATAAAATATACCGCACTTAGTTAAATCGCCTCTTCATTTTCTTCGCCGGTGCGAATACGAATCACACGAGCCACATCATACACAAAAATCTTACCATCACCGATTTTACCGGTTTGAGCCGTTTCTACAATGGCGTCAATACATTGTTGTAGCACATCATCTGCGATCACAATTTCCAGTTTGACTTTCGGTAAGAAATCCACCGCATACTCGGCGCCACGATACAGTTCCGTATGCCCTTTTTGACGGCCAAAGCCTCGCACTTCCGTCACTGTCATGCCAGTAATCCCAATATCCGACAAAGCCTCACGGACATCATCTAATTTGAACGGTTTGATAATTGCTTCAATTTTTTTCATCACTTGCTCCTATTTTTTAGCGGATTTTGGACGGAAACTTTCAATCACAGCAGGATCCGTATCAATATAAATCCCATCAATCAACTGTAAACAATAAGGCACGGCAGCAAAAATCCCTTTTACTTGCACTTTCCCTTGTTCGTCTTTCACGCCCTCTAAGGTTTCTTTAATGGCTTTGGGTTGCCCAGGTAAATTTAAAATTAAACTGTTTTTGCGAATCACCCCGACTTGCCGTGACAATATGGCGGTAGGCACAAAATGTAAACTCACCTGACGCATTTGTTCACCGAATCCCGGCATTTCACGATCCGCCACGGCCAGTGTCGCCTCCGGTGTCACATCACGTTTTGCAGGCCCCGTACCGCCCGTGGTTAAAACTAACTGGCATTGTTGTTGATCGACTAATTCAATCAAGGTTTGCTCAATTTTATCCTGTTCATCAGGGATTAAACGGGTTTCTACTAAAAATTTATCCACTAATGCTTGTTCTAACCAAACGGTTAATTCGGGAATGCCTTGATCGGCATAGATACCTTGCGAGGCCCGATCAGAAACGGAAACCAAGCCAATTTTTAAGATTTTTTCATCAACTGCGGTCATTTTTTACCTTATTTTTAAAATGGAAATAACAACGGAATACAAAATACCGTGACTAACATAACTAACAATGTAAATGGCACACCGATTTTAACAAAATCCGCAAACTTATAGCCACCCGGCCCTAACACCATGGTATTCACCGGGGAAGAAATTGGGGTCATAAACGCCGCCGACGAGGCAATAGCCACGGTCATAGCAAAAGGCATGGGCGAAAGCTGTAATTGCTGCGCCATACTAATCGCAATCGGTGCCACTAAAATAGCGGTCGCCGTATTAGAAATAAACAAGCCAACAACCGCACAGAGCATAAATAAGCTAATCAACATCCAGTGTTTACCCATGGTTCCCACGGTGTGAATCATAAAATCCACGGCTAAATCCACCCCACCCGTTTTTTGTAGCGCAATGGAAAAAGGCATCATGCCAACGATTAAAATCAAGCTCGGCCAATGAATACTGGCATAAGCACTTTTGGCGTCAATACAACGGAATTTACCGAGCATTAAACAAGCGATAAGAGCGGCCACCACATTCGGCACGACGCCCGTGACCATTAATAACACCATGGTCGCAATGGCAAAAATCGCATGCCATGCTTGGCTCGCTGCGGGAACGGCTTTGTCAATTTCACTGGGATAACTTAATAAAAAGAAAGATTTGGTTTTATCCCGTAATTGTTGTAACAGTTTCCACTGCCCCACCACCAACAAGAGATCGCCCACTTTCAATATTTCTTCCGCAAGATTGCCTTGCAATAACTCGCCGTTACGTTTAATCCCAATAATATTCAACCCATAATGGGATCGAAAGCGTAATTGCACCGCACTTTTCCCCACTGCACTGCCGTCGGGAATCGGGGTAATTTCTGCCATGCCAATGGATTTAGCTTGTTCACTAAAATGAACATTACGAATAGGGGCCAATTCTAAATGATGTGCACGGCAAAATTCGCTCAAATCCAAGTCTGGCTGACTAATATCCATCATCAATAAATCTTTATGGCGAATTTCTTCTTTGCCAAGGGAGGCGGCCATAAAAATCGGTCGAAAGCGTTTCCAACGCTCAATAGCTAAAATATTTAGACCATAATTGGCCCGTAAATGTAATTCTTCGACATTCTGCCCAATAAAATCGGAATCCGCTAACACCACAAAACGTTTAATTCTGCGGTGTAACTGATAACTTTCAATGAGATCATTAAAGGAATAACGGGCGGTTTCTTGCGGATTATGTTGCTCTGGCGAGGCTAACCAACGACGAGCTAATAACATATAGAATACGCCTAACACCAACACAATTAAGCCAATAGGCGTAAACGAAAAGAAATCAAAACGTCCCGCTTGTGTGCGGACTAATTCGGCATTTACCACCAAATTTGGCGCCGTGGCAATCAAAGTCATCATGCCACTAATTAAGCCCGCCATGCTTAACGGCATCATTAAACGTTTGGGTGAAATGTGCATTTGCTGACAAATCACCAACACCACCGGAATGAAAATCGCCACAATACCCGTAGAACTCATAAAGGATCCCAAGCCCGCAACGGATAACATTAATAAAATAAGGACTTTCGTTTCACTGTTATTGGCGACGTGCATGAGCCATTCACTCACTTGATAGGCCACGCCGGTACGCACTAAACCATCTGCCACAATAAACAATAATGCAATGAGAATAATATTGGGATCGCTAAATCCTGCAAATACATCTTCAACGGTTAAAATGCCACTCAGACAAAAGGCAAGCATGACCACCAATGCGACCGTATCCATACGCAATTTATTTTGAATAAACAAAAAGATCGCCCCCAATAACAAAACGATCACAGCGGTTAATGGGGTGTGTAACGCAGTAAATAAGTCAGCATTCATCACAATATTTCCTTAAATCAAAGGGTATGTTGCTCGAGTATTTGACGCACCGGTGAAAAACTACGGCGATATTGTGGTAACACGCCAAATTCCGCTAGCTTTTCTAAATGGGCTTTAGTGGGATACCCTTTGTGTTTGGCAAATTCATATTGTGGAAATTGTTGATCTAATTCTAACATTTCTTGATCACGGGCTACTTTGGCTAAAATAGACGCAGCACTGATTTCAGCAACTTTACTATCACCTTTTACCACCGCTTGTGCCGGCATGGGTAAATCAGGAATACGATTACCATCCACTAACACAAACTGCGGTGGAATTTTCAGTGATTTTACCGCTCGCTGCATGGCAAGCATGGTGGCATGCAAAATATTCAGTTCATCAATTTCCTCGGGTTCCGCACGGCCTAACGCCCAAGCTAAGGCTTTTTGCTTGATTTCTTCCGCTAATAATAAGCGTTTTTTCTCACTCAATTTTTTGCTATCGGTTAAGCCATCAATAGGCTGATGGGGATCTAAAATGACCGCAGCGGTCACCACCGCCCCAACTAAAGGGCCTCGCCCGACTTCATCCACGCCTGCAATCAACTCAACGCCTTGCGGATATTCAAAATCTGACATGGTTATTTTCCCTCCAATAAATCAATCACGGCATTGGCGGCTTGGCTATCGGCATCACATTGAATAAATTGATGTAATTCAGTAAAACGCTGAATTAAAACTTGACGATTTTGCACCGCACTTTCGGATTGGTCTAAATAAACCGATAATTTTTCGGCTAATTTTTCAGGGGTACAATCCGCTTGTATCATTTCTGGCACCAACATGTCATTGGCTAACAGATTTGGCAAGGAAATATAGGGTGTTTTCACTAAGCGTTTGGCTAAAAAATAAGTGAGTGGTTTCATGCGATAACCCACCACCATAGGTGATTTACACAGCATACATTCTAATGCGGCTGTACCTGACGCAAGTAAAGTCGCTTTTGCGATCATCATGGCTTGGCGAGCGTTGCCATCCAAGATAATCACATCAAGTTCAGGTGCAACTTGCGCCTTAATTCGTTCAAATTGATCACGGCGTTTTTCACTGACTAAAGGCACTAAAAATTGCAAATGAGGATATTGCTGTCTTAACAATACGGCTGTTTTTAGAAAAGGTTCGGTGAGAAACTCAACTTCTGAACCCCGACTTCCGACTAAAATCGCCAGATACTGTTGCGTTGGATCAAGATTAAGAATTTGACATACTTCGGCACGGTTTGGCTTTAACGGAATCGCATCCGCCATGGTATGCCCAATAAAGCGGCAAGGCACATTGAAACGATCATAAAAGGCTTTTTCAAACGGTAAAAAGGCTAGCACAAGATCGGTTGCTCGGGAAATTTTATGAATCCGTTTTTGTCGCCACGCCCACACGGACGGGCTGACATAATGAATGGTTTTAATGCCTTGATTTTTCAGTTTTTGTTCGACATATAAATTAAATTCAGGGGAATCAATCCCAATAAAAACATCCGGTTTTTTGGCTAACAAGGTTTGTACCGTGTTTTTGCGGATTTTTAATAGTCTAGGCAAGTGCTTTAAAATTTCAGCCAATCCCATCACCGAGATTTCTTCTATATCAATCAGGCTTTCACAGCCCTCAGCGAGCATATTTTTGCCCGCTATCCCGATAAATTTGGCTTGTGGGTAATGACTTTTTAAAGCACGAATTAAGCCCGCCCCCAAAATATCACCCGAGACTTCACCGGCGACAATGGCAATAGTAGGCGTAATTTGCGGAGGATTTACTTGATTTTCCACTTCACTGTCCTTTATAAAAAATCACCGCACTTTATGTTCAAAAATGCGGTGTAAATTCGTCGACTTTTTTCTAGCGAATAATGCCACGTGTGGAGCGTTTGAAAAAGGCTAAGAAGAAACTGATCGCCGATTCTGTTTTGGCGTAATGTTCAATTTCTGGCATCACTTCTTCTAAGGTTCGGTCGCTCCGATAAATTAATTTATAGACGTTGCGAATGGCGTGTAACGTCGGCTTTTCAAAACCACGGCGTTTTAAGCCCTCAAGATTGACACCAAATGGACGAGCATGATTGCCTTGTGCCATCACATAAGGTGGCACGTCTTGACTGACCATGGAACCGCCACCTAACATCACGTGCGCACCAACAATCACAAACTGATGGATAGCAGACATGCCACCAACAATCACAAAATCATCTAATTCCACATGACCAGCAAGCGTTGCATTATTGGCTAAAATACAACGGTTTTTGATTTGGCAATCGTGAGCAATATGAGCGTTAACCATAAATAAATTGTCATCCCCAATACGTGTCACCCCGCCACCTTGTACGGTACCACGGTGAATGGTGACATTTTCACGAATACGGTTACGGTTGCCAATAATGGTTTTAGTGGGTTCGCCATTATATTTTAAATCTTGATTGACTTCACCAATGGTGGCGCCATGAAAAATCTGATTATCTTCGCCAATGGTCGTAATACCATTCACCACAACATGTGAATGCAAAACGGTACCTTTACCAATTTCCACTTGTGAACCAATCACACAAAATGGTCCGATCACCACATCTTCACCAATTTTAGCTCCATCCTCCACAATGGCAGAGGGATGGACTTTCGCACTTGAATGGATCATATCTGCTCCTTATGCTTAATGATTAACGTCTTGCACACATGAGTTTAGCTTCACAAGCCACTTCGCCATCGACTTTAGCGATCCCTGTAAACGCCGTGATACCACGACGTTCTCTAATCACTTCGACATATAATTCAAGTTGATCGCCCGGTAACACGGGACGTTTAAAGCGAGCGTCATCAATTCCGGCAAAATAAAACAGTTCTCCGCCTTGTAATTCATGGGTTTTAAATGCTAACAAGCCCATGGATTGTGCGAGCGCTTCGAGAATTAATACACCTGGGAAAATCGGTTCTTGCGGGAAATGACCGGTAAAACAAGGTTCATTCACGCTCACATTTTTAATTGCTTTTAACCACACACCCTCTTTGAAATCTAACACACGATCCACTAATAAAAATGGATAGCGGTGGGGTAATAATGTCATAATTTCTTTTGTTTCAATAATACGAGATGGGCTAGTTTCTGTTGTCACAATAATTACCTTCAATGTTTTTCAATTTTTAATATGTCTTGCTTAATTATACATGATTTAAAAAATAGATTGTAGTAAAACCGTCATAAAACAGTGATCCGCTGAGTTCATGAATAGGTAAAGTGCGGTGAAATTTAAGCCAATTTTCAATCATAAAAAAGCTCACCATGAAGATGAGCTTATCGAAATACGTTAATTTAGTCGGCTAATTTCTTTTCCAAGGCTTTAAGCCGTTTATTCATCTTGTCAATATCCATGGTTAACGCTGCAGTTTTACGCCATTCTTTGTTGGGCTGTAATGGAATACCGGAGGAATAAACACCGGGTTCAGTAATCGGTCGCATAACCATACTCATCCCCGTCACGACCGCTTGATCGCAAATCTCCATATGACCATTGATTACACTGGCGCCACCAATTTGGCAATAACGTCCGACGGTGAGACTGCCCGCCATGATGACGCCACCTGCGACGGCGGTTCCTGTGCCAATATGCACATTGTGGGCAATTTGACAAAGGTTATCAATGATCACATTATCTTCAATCACCGTGTTATCTAATGCACCACGGTCAATACAAGTGCAAGCGCCAATTTCCACATGGTGACCAATCACGACCGTTCCCGTTTGTGGAATTTTGATCCAACGTCCACGTTCGTTCGCATACCCAAAACCATCACTCCCAATCACCGCACCTGATTGAATTAAACAATGTTCACCGATTTGCACATGATGATAAATCGACACATTTGCCCATAATTGCGTGTTCGCACCGATTTGGGCGTGCTGTCCAATAAAGCAACCGGCACCAATCACCGCATTGTCACCGATCACCGCCCCATCTTCAATAACGGCATTTGCGCCAATGCTAACATTTTTACCTAAAGAAACCGTGCTAGAAATCACCGCACTTGGCGCAATATCTGTTGCTGCTTTAGGTGTACTGTCCATATATTGAGCCAGTAAGGCATAGGCTACATAAGGATTTTTCACAATGATGAGGTTCGCTTGCTCGGCACAAAATTCCACATCCGCCTCTGACACAACCAAAATGCCGGCTTGTGAAAGGGATAAATAAGGACGATATTTCACATTGGAAATAAACGTGAGATGGGTCTTGCTCGCTTTATCTAAAGGCGCAATGGCCGTCACAAAAACATCGGCGTTGCCACGCATGACACCGCCGATATGTTCTGCTAATTCTTTTAATGTATAAGAACGCATAAAGTAATTAACCTGTTAAAAGATTATTTTGCTGCTGGTTTTTCAGCGTCTTTGCTATCGGCTTTCATTTCAGCTTGAGGAGCGTCTGCTGTTGGCACTTTACCGCCAATGGCTTTTAACACCTCATCACTAATGTCTTTCCCGTCAATAGCAAACACGACTGAATTGGCGTCGAGCACATAAGTATAGCCTTTTTCTTTTGCTAATGTATTGGTGGCGTTTTGAATTGATTCTAACAATTTCGCACGTTCCGTCATTTCTTGCTTTTGTGCCTCTTGTTGATATTTCTGCACTTTAGCATCATGTGCTTTCATCAATTTATTGATTTCATCTTCACGTTTTTTAATGTCTGCACTACGTAAATTTTTGGCCTCTTTTTGTAATGCCGCAATTTTGTTATCAATGGATTTTTTACTCGCTGCAAGTTCATCAGTTTGTTTTTTGAACCCTGCATCTAATTTTTTCGTAATCGCTTCACGATCAGGGTGATGATCAAATAAATACGCTGCATTAATAAATGCAATGTTTTCTGCTGCAAATGCAGCAGATGAGGCGAAAGCTAAGGCTAAAGAAAGTGCGGTGGCTTTTACAATTTTTTTCATGGGGATAAATTTCCTTTTTCATTATCATATTGTTGAGGTGCCAAATAAACACTATTTGGCACGGGTATTGCTTAGAGGTTATAAAATCCGATTAGTTCAATCTAAATCAATTAGAATGATCCACCAATACTAAATTGGAATTGTTCAATATCATCGTTCTCATATTTTTTCAATGGTTTCGCATAAGAGAAAACTAACGGCCCAATCGGTGATTGCCATTGGAATCCTATCCCTGCAGAAGTCCGAATACGGCTTGGATCGCTGTAATCTGGCATATTTGGATAGGTGGCCTTAAATTTATCTTTATCTGCGTTAGACCATTTTGTATTCCAGACGCTGCCCGCATCAAAGAATAAAGAGGTACGTACAGAATTTTGGTTCTTATCTGCGACAAATGGCGTTGGCACAATCAATTCAATACTAGACGTCACCATGGCATTACCACCGATAATATCGTCGTCCCAACGAGGACCATCTTGGGTAAGATAAATCGCTTGCGGTCCCACCGCACCAGAGGCAAAACCACGTAGGGAACCAATACCACCCGCGGCATAGTTACGATAGAACGGTAAAGATTTTCCACTAAAGCCATTAGCATAAGCGGCACCTGCACGGGCAGAAAGCACCCATGTACGGTTACGATCTAATGGATAATAACCTTGTGCATCTGCACTTAATGTATAGAATTTGTTATCCGATCCTGGAATCGTCACGGAACCACCTAAACTCGCTCTTACCCCTTTGGTTGGGAAATAACCGCGGTCTAAACTGTTGTAGTTCCAACCCGCTTTAAAGGTGAAGTCTTGTGATTTAAATGAGGTACCACTATACCCCATGGAATCAATATATTTTTGGCGAGTATATTCTGGAACCACATTTTTCAGTTTATTATAAGCATAACCCACACCTAAATAGTAAGAGTTATTTTCATTGACTGGGAAACCTAAGGTTAAATCGATCCCGTAAGTGGTACGTGCATAACTGGCTGACGTATCATCATCAGAGTTATCGTATTTTTCATAATACACGTTTCCACCAAGACTGACACCGTCTTTAGTGAAATACGGTTCGGTATAACCTAGGTTAACACTGGTGGTATAGTCATCTTTACGACCACCCAAGCTAATAGACGAACCCATACCCAAGAAGTTATCTTGTTTGACACTCGCTTGATAGCTAAATCCACTCTCTGTCCCGTAACCGATACCAAAGTTAATACTCCCTGTATTACGTTCTTTGACATTATAGATAACATCTAATTCATCATCGGTACCTTTTACATTTTCCGTACGTTGTTCCACGGTTTCAAAGAAACCTGTACGCTCTAAACGAATTTTACCCAGTTCAACTAATTGGGAAGATAACCATGTTCCCTCTTGTTGGCGCATTTCTTGACGCAAAGTTCTGTCTGCCGTAACGGTATTGCCCTCAAAACGAATTTGGCGTACAGAATAACGACGCCCCGCTTCCACAATATAGGTTAACGCCATCGTTTTATTGGTTTCATCAAATTCTGGGTGAATATTCACTTGCGCATTCGCATAACCCTGTTCGGCCAATTTGGCACGAATATTATCTTCCACGCTTTTCACTTCACTGCGTTGAAACTCTTGATTTAAATGAATTGTTTTTAACAGCGGTGCCAAAGCATCTTGCATGCCACCGACATCCCCGATAATTCTGGCATTGGTGACAGTATAAATCTCACCCTCATCCACCACAATTTTCACTCGAGCTTCATTTTTATCATCACTGATTTGCACGTCGGTGTCAGTCACTTTGGCTTTGGCATAACCATGTTCGCCATAATAATCTTGGATTGCACCTAAGTCTTTACTGAATTGATCCGCCGCAAATTTATTACCAAAGAGTTTCCACCATGAGTCCGTTTGCAGTTCCATTTGTTCTTTTAATTTGCTGCTCGACACATGATTATTGCCCTCAAAGTTCACTTCTTTTAATAGTGCGACATCATTTTCTTTAATTTGTAATTTTACTTCTGCACGATTGTTTGGCAATGGGTTAACAATGGCCTCGACTTTTGCGTTGTAACGGCCTGTACTGGCATAATGCTCCACTAAACTTTGGCGGAAACCCTCTAATTTCTCACGATTTAAGGTTTCACCTGATTTAAATCCGTTTGACTCCAAATTTGCTTTTAATGCCTCATTCGGAATAGAGCTGTTACCATCAAAGGTCACTTCGGTAATGATCGGCTGTTGAGTCACCCCAATCACTAAGGTATTGCCCTCTCTGTCTGCTCGTACATTATCATAACCACGAGCGTAAAGGGTTCTCACCACATTGGCAATATCATTATCAGTAGCACGTTTGCCGACTTGCACGGGCAATCCTGCTAACACGTTCATTTCTGAACCAGATTGCACACCTTCCACACGAATATCCTGTACCACAAAAGGGGCCGCATAAACACTCGCAGAACCGAATAATAAACTAGCTATTAAAAGTTTTTTCATCTTACAATGACCTTATTAAATTAAAGTAACGCGGATAAAATTTCTATATTAAAAATTTTTACACATTCGTTTACAAATAGGATACGCATCCATACAATCTATACAGACTGCTAAAATTTTAAAACGTTCTATAAACGTAAAAAATCATTAAACAAAGCAAAGGCTGTTAACATCAATAAAAGGGTGGCACCAATGCGATAAAACACATTTTGCACCTTATCAGAAACAGGCTTGCCTTTAATTCCTTCCGCTGCCAAAAAGACCAGATGTCCGCCGTCTAATACGGGCAATGGAAATAAATTCATCATCCCAAGGTTTACGCTAATTAACGCCATAAACCCAAGATAGTACACGAAACCGATTTGTGAGGAAATCCCTGCACCTTGAGCAATCGAAATTGGACCACTTAAATTATTCAGCGATAAATCGCCAGTCAATAATTTGCCGATCACTTTCAGGGTTAACCAAGAAAGTTGTGCGGTTTTTTCCGCCCCTTTCCATAAGGCATCAAGCATATCATATTTTAATTCCGTACGATACTGTTCATTCATCGGATGAATGGTCGGTGCGATCCCAACCACATAACGGTTTTCTTGCTGTTCTGGCATTAAAGTCACCGCCAAGATTTGCCCCTCACGATGAATTTGTAGCGACAACGGATGACCTTGTTGCACTTGTTTAACAAAATCTTGCCATGCAAAGGTTTCACCTTGTGCAGTATAAATTTCATCACCGACCAATAAACCTGCTTTTTCAGCCGGCGAATTTTCCACCACTTTGGCAATTTTCATTTCCACTTGATTGCCTACGGGTTGAATGCCCAAGGCACCAAAAGCACTTTGTTTATCGGGATCAAATGTCCATGCTTGGATATTTAAGGTTTTTTGTTGTGGACGATTTTCCCCAAACGGCGTGACGGTTAATGTGACTTGCTCATTGCCTAACTTGGTCGCCAACAACATATTAATGGTTTCCCAATCCGGTGATTCGGTGCCATCTACCGCCAAAATTTGGCTATTCGGAACAAGTTGTGCTTGTGCCGCAATGCTGTTGGGTTTAACGCCATCGATGACCGGTTTTACACTCGGGATCCCCACGGCAAACACCACCCAATAGGCTAAAATAGCAAAAATAAAATTGGCTGCTGGGCCTGCCACAATCACAAACATACGTTGTAACACGGTTTTACTGTTAAACGATTGGAATTTTAGTTCTTCTGGCACGGTTTCATTGCGTTCATCTAGCATTTTCACATACCCCCCCAAAGGGATTAAGGAAACGGCAAACTCGGTACCTTGCTTATCTTTTCTTGACCACAAGACTTTACCAAAACCAATGGAAAAACGATGCACTTTTATACCGCACTTTCTGGCCGCCCAGAAATGCCCATATTCGTGTACCGATACCAGTACACCAATCACAATAATAAACGAAACTAACGACCACAAAAATGACATCAATACCGCCTGTTAAAGCCAGAAAAAGTAGAAATACGCAAAGAATGGGGCGGCGGCGGTTAAGCTATCAATACGATCCAAAATACCACCATGCCCAGGGATTAAATTACTGCTGTCTTTAATGCCACTTTGACGTTTAAACATGCTTTCGGTTAAATCGCCTAACACCGAAACCGCTACGGTTGCAATGGAAAGTGCGGTTAAACTTAAGGTATTTCCGTGCATAAAGAACTGATCGCCGACAAAATAAATAAATAATTCTGACAACACGCCAGCGGTAATCACACCGCCAATCACACCTTGCCAAGTTTTCCCCGGCGACACTTTCGGGGCTAATTTATGTTTGCCAAATTTCCGCCCTGCAAAATAGGCGCCACTGTCGGCCGCCCAGACTAACACAAATACATAAAGCAATAATTGAATGCCGTGTAAACTGTCAACATTGTAATTTTCTAAACGTAATGCAGCCACCGCAATTAAAAACGGCACCAACGTCACACAAGCGAAAATAATTTGTAAAATGACCGATTTGCCCCAAATATTGGCGGAAGTCGGATAGGTGATCACCAAACCCAGTGCGACAACCCACCAAATCACGGCGACTAATAATAAGGGTTCTGCATAATCCGCAAACACACGCCCAGCATTGAGATAATCCGCTTGGCTAAAAATCCAAACAAATAACATTGCCAAAGCAATCGAGGTCGCCACAAAACGCCAAACGATTTTTAAGCGTGGAAATTGCGTCCATTCCCACACGCCAGCAGTGACGATCACGCCTAACGCCAAAGTAAAATAGAATGGCGAGAATAAAAATAATGCTGCACAGACCAGTGCAATCATCACGATTGCCGATAAAATACGTTGTTTAAGCACGTGTTTTCCCTCTTTAAGCCCCGCCAAAACGGCGTTCTCGTTGTTGATAAGCCCAAATAGCTTGGTTAAATTCTTGTTCACTAAAATCTGGCCATAATACCGGTGAAAAAAATAATTCGGCATAGGCAATTTGCCAGAGTAAAAAATTACTGATCCGCTGTTCGCCACTGGTACGAATTAATAAATCTACGGGCGGTTGCTGTTCTGTGACCAAATGTTGCTGAAACAAATTTTCATCAATCTGATCGACAGCGAGTTCTCCCGCTTTCACTTGTAACGCCAATTTCTGTGCGGCTTGCACAATATCCCAACAGCCACCATAATTAGCCGCAATATTTAAGCAAAGTGCGGTGTTTTTTTCAGTTAATTTTTCTGCGTTGATAATTTTTTGTTGTAATTTTTCACTGAATTTGGAGGTATCGCCGATAATATTTAACCGAATATTATTTTTATGCAGCTTTTTCACTTCCGAATCCAAGGCTTGCATAAATAGCGTCATCAAGGCCGACACTTCCTGTTCAGGACGATTCCAGTTTTCACTGCTAAAAGCATACATGGTCAAGGATTGCACCCCGATTTGGCGAGCATAAGACACCGCACGGCGTACCGCTTTTACCCCATTTGTATGCCCAAATATACGCATTTTACCTTGGCTTTTCGCCCAACGTCCATTGCCATCCATAATGATGGCCACATGTTTCGGTATATTATGCGGATCTAATTCTTTCATTTAATCCTAAATCACAAAGGTGAATTGAAAATTTGGGCGTGAATATAGCATATTTCCAAGCCATATGTCATTGAGTTTTTACCACATTCCTTGCAAATTCCCGAGCCAAGCGATCCACTTCCAAGACATCATCAATCGCTAAAATCTGTTGTGGTTGAATTTTTTCCACCACCTGTTGATTGACCTTGGCAATATCGGTGAATTTAATTTGCCCATTTAAAAAAGCGTCCACGGCGATTTCATTGGCCGCATTCATGGCAGTAGTGGCATATTGCCCAGCGGCAAAGGCATCCATGGCTAATTTCAAATTCGGGTAGCGATTAAAGTCAGGTGCTAAAAAAGTCAAGTCATTAAGCTGATAAAAATCTAACGGTGCAACCCCTGAAATAATACGATTAGGATAGGCCATAGTTTCCGCAATCGGCGTACGCATATCAGGATTCCCCATTTGTGCAATCACCGAACCATCAATATAACGCACCATAGAATGAATAATAGATTGTGGATGAATAATCACTTCCATTTCATCGGCACTGGCATTAAACAACCAACGAGCCTCGATATATTCCAGCCCTTTGTTCATCATAGTCGCACTGTCCACCGAGATCTTTTTCCCCATCGACCAATTCGGGTGAGCCACCGCTTGGGCTGGCGTAATGCTATCAAATTCACTTAAATCCGTATAACGGAAAGGACCGCCAGAACCTGTTAGCACAATTTTGCTAATACCCAATTCCTTTAGCGGACAAAAACCGATTTTTTGCTGAGCCTCGGGCGGTAAAGATTGGAAAATCGCATTATGTTCGCTGTCCACCGGCAACAGTTGAGCATGATGTTTTTTCACCGCATCAATAAAAATCTGTCCGCACGTAACCAAACTTTCTTTGTTGGCTAACAACACTTTTTTACTGGCTTGTACAGAGGAAAGCGTTGGCAACAATCCTGCCGCCCCCACAATCGCCGCCATTACTTGATCCGCATCAGGGTGAGCGGCTAATTCGCAAATCGCTTTTTGTCCGCTTAATACTTCCGTTTTACTCCCAAGTGCGGTTAATTTTTCGGCTAATTTTTTCGCCGCACTTTCATCATCTAAGGCGGCAAACTGCGGTTGAAATTTCACGCATTGTTGAACCATTAAATCCACATTACGTCCACCTACTAAGGCAAATGCCTGATATTGTTCGGGATTATGTTCGATAACGGAAAGTGTACTGGTACCGATTGAGCCTGTTGAGCCGAGGATAACGAGGTTTTGTTTTTTCATCATGAAACTTAGTTCCTTTTTGATTCTAAAAAATATCAAACTGAATTAAAAGATCTTGTAATTTTTGCTTATGTACTAACTGCAATTCTTTATCTTGTTCTACTAATTCAATATATTTATTCATAAATAGCACTGGATTAGAAATCAAACGTAAATAATATTTCAAGCTAAAATATAAACCATTAACAATTAATTGACATCCATGTTGTTGTTTAATATCTTGAATTAATTTATTAATACCTTCTTGTTCTATATTATTAGCACTTACTCCTGACAATATATAGTAACGACTTATTGAAAACTTATTGATTTTATCATAAGCTACTCTCACCATGTGCATTGTTGGTGACTTATCTAATTTAATTTCTAAAGATTCAAAAACTTTCCCATTTTTCAAAACTTCAATATCACCACCACTTTTAGAAGTTCGATCGGAAGCTGTATGACTGCCCAAGGGAGACAAAATACAATTTTTAAATCTCCCTAACTCAGTAACCAAAATAGAATATATCGCATAAAAAGCTATAACTGGTAATTTTGAACCACCATGAGTATGGTAATTTTCAGAAAAGTGTTGTTGTAATAATTGAATAATAAGATTAATATCTATATCAAGTAGATCTATTTTATTAATAGTGATTTTATTTTCTTGTTGAAATTGAAAACCACCCTTTAATAACAATAACAAAATATCTTTAGCTTGCTGTTGATTTTTATTGATATTCTCCACTGTATCTAAAAAAGCATCTTTAAGTTCTTTAGGGGTAATTTTCCCATTATAATTTTTGTCATAAGCGTAAGCCTGTTCTAAACTTCTTGTTAGCCAGCCACTTTCTGCCATTGCAGGTAAACCTAATTCCTTTAAAACAGGTGTGACATATTGAGTATCAAAAGAACGACCAGAAAAACCATTTTTTAGTTCAATTTTATGTTGACGAATATCCTGTGTTGGATGAGTAAACTTATATAAAGCAAGTGTAATTAAAACAGTATAAACTCCTTTATTTTTATCAATCCGAGAAATAATATATTCCACATTGTTTATTATTTCATTATCTAAATCCATAACAATATCTTGTGACTTCCTATAACAATCTGTCAATATTTGACGAAAATCTGTATCTATCATTTTATCATTACTCATTTAATAGTTGAGATTTTATTTGAATAAAAATTTCTTCAATCATTGGAATAGCAACTGAATTACCTATTTGGTTATAACAAGCAGATAATTGACTATGCTTTTTAAACGATTTTGGAAATCCCTGTAATTTATAACATTCATCAATAGTTAATTTTCTCACACCTTTATTATCATAAATAAAAAAACGTCCTGATGATTCTTGCGATGGAATTGTTGGATGTGTACCATTTATATGATAAATGCGATTAGGTTGCTTATGCACTCTTGATAAATGTTCTGTATTTGGACGAACCCCAGTAGTTCGAATTGTTTTATTACGGTAGCCACAAAAAATCAAACCTGATGACTGCTTTTTGCACAAACTCTCATCTAATAAAGTATATTCACTCTTACTCAAATATTCATCGTCATAATTATCTAAAATATCTTTAATTTTTACTGAGGGTCTATGTTTTAATTTGTTAAAATCAAACCGTTTATTTTTATGTGCAACAATAATAATACGTTCTCTATTTTGTGCCAAACCAAAGTCTTTTGCATTTAATACTTTCCAAGCAACTTGATAATCTAACTTTTCTAAACTTTGAACTATTACCTTTAAAGTACGACCATTATCATGATGAACTAAATGTTTTACATTTTCTAAAAAAATAACCTTAGGATGTTTGGATTGAATAATCTCTAATACATTAAAAAAAAGCGTTCCTCTAGTATCATTAAAACCTTGTTGTTTTCCTGAAATAGAAAAAGGCTGACAAGGAAACCCTGCACACAAAATATCATGTTCAGGAATAGAGTTAGGATCAACCAACGTTACATCGCTTGCAAAATGATTATTATTAAATAACTCGGGGGATATTTCTTTAAAGTTTTCTTGATATGTTTCTCGACATTGTTTATTCCATTCAGCAGCAAAAACGCATACTCCCCCCTGATTATGTAATGCATAGTGGAATCCCCCAATACCTGAAAAAAGATCAATGAACTTTAATCTATAACTATCTTCTCTCACATTTTCCTGTATTTTAAGAGGCGCAATATTATGCAAATTAGAACTCTTTATAACATAGTCTAACTTGGGAATATCATAATCAAAATTTATTGTTAATTGTCGCATTGTATTTTACTATTGGATCTTAGAATTAAATCACATTATAGCGTTTCTGCCCATAAAATGCGATAAGTTAGTCACTTAGTTTTAACTCTGTTTACACATCAATATATTAAGCTAGTAATAAAAAAGTGGACATTTCGCCCACTTTACTCTCAATTATATCAAAACTACAACCCAGCCGCCTTTCTCAATTCTTCTGCACGATCCGTTTTTTCCCACGGAAATTGCTCACGTCCGAAGTGTCCATAAGCGGCGGTTTGACGATAAATGGGTTTAATTAAATCTAACATTTTAATCAAACCATAAGGGCGTAAATCAAAGAACTCACGCACAAGATTAACTAACAATTCATTGCTCACTTTGCCTGTACCAAAGGTTTCCACCATAATAGAGGTTGGATCCGCTACGCCAATCGCATAAGACAGTTGGATTTCACAACGATCTGCCAGCCCTGCTGCCACGATATTTTTTGCCACATAACGTGCGGCATAGGCAGCGGAACGGTCGACTTTAGATGGATCTTTGCCCGAGAATGCACCACCACCGTGACGAGCGGCACCGCCGTAAGTGTCCACGATAATTTTACGCCCAGTTAAACCACAGTCGCCCATTGGACCACCGATCACAAAACGTCCTGTTGGGTTAATAAAATATTTCGTGTCTTTATTTAACCATTCTGCTGGCAAAATCGGCTTAATAATTTCTTCCATCACGCCGTCAATTAAATCGGCTTGGCTCACCGTATCACTATGTTGCGTGGAAAGCACTACGGCATCCACACCGACAATTTTGTTATTATCATATTTCAAGGTGACTTGGCTTTTCGCATCGGGACGTAACCAATCTAAGGTGCCATTTTTACGCACTAGTGCTTGACGTTCCATTAAGCGGTGAGCGTAGGTAATGGCGGCTGGCATCAATACATCGGTTTCGTTAGTGGCATAACCAAACATAATGCCTTGGTCGCCCGCCCCTTGATCTAATGGATTCGCACGGTCAACCCCTTGATTAATATCAGAAGATTGTTTACCAATGGCATTTAATACGGCACAAGAATGGCCATCAAATCCCATATCAGAATGTTCATAACCAATTTCACAAATCACTTGACGGGTTAAGTTTTCAATATCTACCCAAGCAGAAGTGGTAATTTCACCGCCAACCAACGCCATACCTGTTTTTACATAGGTTTCACAGGCGACACGTGCTTTAGGATCTTGTTTTAAAATTTCATCTAACACCGCATCTGAAATCTGATCGGCAATTTTATCAGGATGTCCCTCTGATACACTTTCAGAAGTAAACAAATAGCTTGACATAATGTTCCTTAATTTTTCATTTAGAAGTATAGACGGCTATAATACGCATTTTTGCCTAAAATGCAAGCATTTTATTTTGTTTTTATCTGAAAATAAAAACAGGTAATATGCTATGAGTGATGCACATTACCTGTTTTTTAAGGGTGATTAATTTGTTGCAGCGGTGATCACAATTTCAATTTTCCACGCCTCATTGGCTAATTTCGCTTGAATCGTCGCTCGTGGTGGCGCATTATTGTCGGCCACCCATTCGTCCCAAGCACGGTTCATTTCGGCATAATCATTCATATCCACCAATACAACTTCAGCCCGTAAAATACGGGTTTTGTCGGAATTAACTTCCGCCAACAAACGATCAATTTCAGCTAATACATCTTTCGTTTGCTCATAGATAGGTTGATTTGGCGTATTGGCTGGAATTTGTCCCGCCAAATAGGCAACGCCATTGTATACGGTTACTTCGGATAAACGCTTGCTAATGTGAAAACGTTGAATTGTCATGTTTACTTCCTTTGGATTGTGTTTTAAATAAGGGAAAGCTAAAATAAACGAAAATTTCTTATTTTGTCAATCAATTATTTAAGCATGAAATTATTAATCTCCAACCAACACGGCGCCATTGTGATGGCGTTAATGCCCTTTTTATACGGCATGTTGCTTTCCCACCCCATTTGGCAACATGCTTTTCTACTGCTCGCTTGGTTTTCCTTATATTTAATGAGCTACCCTTTTCTCAATTTGTTTAAAGGAAGAAATCTCGCCTTCTATAAACAATGGACCCTCATTTATGCTGTCGCCTGTTTCATTTTTGTGATTCCCGCACTTTTGCATAATTGGAGAATTTTATATTTTGCTATATTGTTTATTCCATTCAGTTTCATCAGTATCTACTATGCAAAACAAAAAAATGAACGTGCTTTATTCAATGATCTCAATGCCATTGTGATTTTTGCGATTGCGGGAATGGCCGCCTATTATTTTGCGGAAAACCAATTTGATCAACGGATTTGGTGGGTTGCCGTGTTACCTAGCCTATTTTTTATCGGTGTCACACTTTATGTCAAATCAGTGCTACGTGAGCGAAAAAATCCTTATTATTTGATCATTTCGATTGTTTTTCATACCCTTTGTGTAATCGCTTTCCTCCCTTTCCAACAAATATTATTCGCACTGGCGTTTGTGCCACCATTAGTCAGAGCCATTATATTGCCAACGAAAAAGCTCTCCACCAAACAGGTGGGTTTAGCCGAAATAATTATTTCACTGATCTTTTTTATCCAGTTGCTAATTGCTAGCTTATAAATAAAAAAAACCACCCAAATTTTGGGTGGTAGGAAAGTAGTTTAGCTATTATCTAGTTATATTTATTTAGGAACTTTATGAATTATCAAGCATCTTCTCTTGATGCGGGAATCATATACAAAAACCTTACAAATAAAAAGTCTAATTCACCTATTCATTGATTAATATCAATTTTAAGGGGTGAATTCAATAAATTTACACCGCACTTTATAAAAAATGTTTAAACTTTCAACTTTTTTTGATAAAGATGCAATTTTTCTCTGTTTAATAATTTATTTTATCCTCAGAAAAGTGTATTCTATACCACATTATGACTTTTAAAACGTCTGTTCAGTATTTACTGAATATCTTCTAACTTCAACCCTTAATATAGGTTAATTTATGTCAAAATTAGTTCTTATCTTAAACTGTGGTAGCTCATCTTTAAAATTTGCTATCTTAGATCCTGTGTCTGGTGACGAAAAATTATCAGGTTTAGCTGAAGCGTTCTATCTGCCAGAAGCACGTATTAAATGGAAAATTCACGGTGAAAAAGGTAATGCCGATTTAGGTGCCGGTGCAGCTCACAGCGAAGCCTTGAAATTTATCGTTGAAAATGTATTAACTCAAGAATTAAAAGACAGCATTGTCGCAATCGGTCACCGTATCGTTCACGGTGGTGAGAAATTTACTTCCTCTGTTATCGTAACAGATGAAGTGGTAAAAGGTATTGAAGACGCTATTCAATTTGCTCCATTACACAACCCTGCTCACTTAATCGGTATTAAAGAAGCATTCAATATTTTCCCTCACTTAAAAGACAAAAACGTGGTGGTATTTGATACTGCATTCCATACTACCATGCCGGAAGAAGCCTATTTATATGCTCTTCCTTACTCACTTTATAAAGATCATGCTATTCGTCGTTACGGTGCACATGGTACAAGCCACTATTTTGTTAGCCGTGAAGCCGCCAAACGCTTAGGCGTGGCGGAAGATAAAGTGAATGTCATCACTTGCCATTTAGGTAACGGTGGCTCAGTGTCTGCTGTTCGTCATGGTGAATGTATTGATACGTCCATGGGCTTAACCCCATTAGAGGGTTTAGTGATGGGAACTCGTTCTGGTGATATTGACCCTGCAATCGTGTTCTATCTATACAGAAATCTTGGTATGTCAATGGACGAAGTGGAAGAAACCTTAGTCAAAAAATCAGGTTTATTAGGCTTAACTGAAGTGACGAGCGACTGCCGTTATGCAGAAGATAACTACGATAAAGAAGAACCAGCCAAACGTGCGTTAGATGTGTATTGCTACCGTTTAGCTAAATACATTGGTTCTTACATGGCCGTTATCGGTGAGCGTTTAGATGCCATCGTATTTACTGGTGGTATTGGTGAAAACTCTGCTCACGTACGTGAAATCACTTTAAACCACTTAAAATTATTTGGTTATAACGTGGATGATGAGAAAAACTTAGCCGCACGTTTCGGCAAAGAGGGCGTAATTACCAAAGAGGGGTCACCAATCGCTATGGTAATTCCAACTAACGAAGAATTAGTGATTGCACAAGACACTGCTCGTCTTTGCATTAAATAATCCCAACAACAGCCGATGATTATCGGCTGTTTACTTTTGCATTCAGTACAATCTCAATATAGGAAATATTATGTCAAGAACGATTATTCTTATTCCCATTAGTAGTGGCGTGGGCTTAACCAGCGTAAGTCTGGGTTTAATTCGAGCACTTGAACAAAAAGGGGTCAAGATCGGCTTTATTAAACCCATTTCACAACCAAGTTCAGGTGAGGATAAATTAGACCGCACCACTTCCATTGTTCGCACCAGTACCGCACTTGAAACCGCAGAACCTGTGATGTTAAGTGTGGCAGAAACCTTAATTGGTCGCAATCAATCCGATGTCTTATTAGAAAGAATCGTTGAACAGCACCAAACATTAAGTAAAAACAATGAAATTGTGGTGGTCGAGGGCTTAATCCCCGCTCGCAAAAATTCCTATGCCAACAGCATTAACTACGAAATCGCACAAGCCCTTGATGCGGAAATTATTTTAGTGGCCGCACCGGGTAATGACACCCCTGTGGAATTAAAAGAACGTATTGAAGCCGCCGCAGCCTCTTTTGGTGGCAAAGAAAATAAAAACTTACTCGGCGTGGTGGTAAACAAATTTAATGCCCCTGTGGATGAATCCGAACGTACTCGTCCAGATTTAACCGAAATCTTCGATTCTTATCAACATAGCCATAATCAAGCCGGTGAAGTCTATCGCTTATTTGCCACTAGCCCAATTAAAGTGTTAGCTTGTATTCCTTGGTCGGCAGAACTCATTGCCACCCGTGCCATTGATTTAGTCAAACATTTAGGTGCGGCGATTCTTCATGAGGGGGAAATCACCACACGCCGTATCCGTGGCATTACATTCTGTGCCAGAGGCTTACAAAATATGGTGGAACATTTCCGCACCGGTAGCTTATTAGTGACCTCCGCTGACCGTCCCGATGTATTAGCTGCCGCCGCACTTTCTGCCACTAACGGTGTAGAATTAGCGGGGATTTTATTAACAGGTGGTTACAAAATTGATGCACAAATCAGCAAACTCTGCCAACGTGCCTTTGAAACCACAGGCCTACCGATTTTCCGTGTAGAGGGTAACACATGGCAAACGGCGTTAAATCTACAAAGTTTCAATTTAGAAGTGCCAGTGGATGACAAAGAGCGCATTGAAAATATCAAACAATATACTAGCGAACAATTTGATGCAGAATTTGTTAATCAATTAGCGGCTGCCTCTACGCGTATCCGCCGTTTATCCCCACCTGCGTTCCGTTTCCAATTAACCGAATTAGCTCGTGCGGCGAAAAAACGCATTGTATTGCCAGAGGGCGACGAACCTCGCACTATTAAAGCCGCTGTACTTTGTGCGGAACGTGGCATTGCAGAATGTATTTTATTAGCCAACCCAGCAGATGTTCAACGTGTAGCAGAAGCGCAAGGCGTAACATTAGGCAAAGGTATTACGGTTATTGATCCTGCCTCCGTGCGTGAAAACTATGTGGATCGTTTAGTAGAATTGCGTAAAGCTAAAGGCATGACAGAAACCTCAGCTCGTGAGCAATTAGAAGACAATGTGGTATTGGGTACCATGATGTTAGAGGCCAACGAAGTGGACGGCTTAGTGTCAGGTGCAGTTCACACCACAGCAAATACCATTCGCCCACCAATGCAAATCATCAAAACGGCACCAGGTAGCTCGATTGTTTCTTCTATCTTCTTTATGTTGCTACCAGATCAAGTGTTAGTTTATGGTGACTGTGCAGTAAACCCAGATCCAAACGCTGAACAATTAGCGGAAATCGCCATTCAATCCGCCGACTCAGCCAAAGCCTTTGGCGTGGATCCAAAAGTGGCCATGATCTCTTACTCAACAGGCACATCAGGATCTGGTGCAGATGTTGAAAAAGTGAAAGAAGCTACCCGTATTGCCAAAGAAAAACGCCCAGATTTAATCATTGACGGCCCATTACAATATGACGCTGCCGTGATGGAAGATGTGGCAAAATCCAAAGCGCCAAATTCTCCTGTTGCGGGTAAAGCGACTGTATTCGTGTTCCCAGACTTGAACACCGGTAACACCACCTACAAAGCAGTACAACGCTCTGCGGATTTAGTGTCTATCGGTCCAATGCTGCAAGGTATGCGTAAACCAGTAAACGACTTATCTCGTGGGGCATTGGTGGATGATATTGTGTACACTATTGCGTTGACAGCGATTCAAGCGACACAATAAGCAAAAATTCGTAAAATTTACACCGCACTTTGAGTGATTGAAGTGCGGTGTTTTTTCTCCAATTTTTACCTTGCACCCACCCACAAAATCAACGACAATACGTTATTAATTTTATTCTTAAAAAAACAGACAAAAAATGACCTATCCACAACAAGTAAACAAACGTCGCACTTTTGCGATTATTTCTCACCCCGATGCGGGGAAAACCACCATTACAGAAAAAGTGTTGCTCTATGGAAATGCGATTCAAACCGCAGGTTCAGTAAAAGGTAAAGGCTCTCAGGCTCATGCGAAATCGGACTGGATGGAAATGGAAAAGCAACGGGGGATTTCGATTACCACATCCGTGATGCAATTTCCGTACAACGATTGTTTGGTGAATTTGCTTGATACCCCTGGACACGAAGATTTCTCGGAAGATACTTACCGCACGTTGACCGCCGTGGACAGCTGTTTAATGGTGATTGACAGTGCCAAAGGGGTGGAAGAACGTACCATTAAATTAATGGAAGTCACAAGATTGCGAGATACGCCAATTGTTACCTTTATGAACAAGCTCGACCGTGATATTCGTGACCCCATGGAATTATTGGACGAAGTGGAAAATGTGTTGAAAATCCATTGTGCCCCGATTACTTGGCCTATCGGTTGTGGCAAGCTGTTTAAAGGGGTGTATCATTTATACAAAGATGAAACCTATTTATACCAAACAGGGCAAGGGCATACCATTCAAGATGTCCGTATTATCAAAGGGTTAAATAATCCTGAGTTAGATCAAACCGTAGGCGAAGATTTGGCTCAACAGTTGCGTGATGAATTGGAACTAGTGCAAGGTGCCTCCAATGAGTTTGATCACGATTTATTTATTAATGGCGAATTAACCCCTGTTTATTTTGGTACAGCGTTAGGTAATTTTGGCGTAGATCATTTTTTAGATGGGCTAACTCAATGGTCGCCAGCACCGCAGCCACGTCAAGCGGACACTCGCTTGGTGGAAAGTGCGGAGGAAAAATTCAGCGGTTTTGTGTTTAAAATTCAAGCCAATATGGATCCAAAACACCGTGACCGAGTGGCGTTTATGCGTGTGGTATCAGGCAAATATGAAAAAGGCATGAAACTTCGTCATGTTCGCCTTGGTAAAGATGTGGTGATTTCTGATGCCTTGACCTTTATGGCAGGCGACCGCACCCATGCAGAAGAAGCCTACGCAGGGGATATTATCGGTTTGCATAATCACGGTACCATTCAAATTGGCGATACCTTTACCCAAGGAGAAGATCTGAAATTCACAGGGATTCCAAACTTCGCCCCTGAACTGTTCCGCCGTATTCGTTTGAAAGATCCGCTTAAACAAAAGCAATTACTCAAAGGCTTAGTACAGCTTTCTGAAGAGGGAGCAGTGCAAGTGTTTCGTCCATTAATAAACAACGATTTAATCGTGGGTGCAGTGGGTGTGTTGCAGTTTGATGTGGTGGTTTCTCGCCTAAAATCTGAATACAACGTCGAGGCGATTTATGAAAATGTCAACGTGGCAACCGCTCGTTGGGTGGAATGTGGCGATGTGAAAAAATTTGAAGAATTTAAACGCAAAAATGAGCAGAATTTGGCATTGGATGGCGGCGATAATTTAACCTATATTGCTCCAACCATGGTAAATTTAAATTTGGCTCAGGAACGCTATCCTGATGTGACATTCTTCAAAACCAGAGAACATTAATGTGCAAACTCTCTCTTTAATGCAATCTGCACAGCTAGTTGAAATTCGGGAGCAAATGCTGAAATTTGCCCGACTTCAACTGCGAGATGAAACCGTGGCGGAAGATATCGTGCAAGAGGCCTTGTTAAGTACGGTGAAAAATATTGAGAATTTTCAACGTCAATCGGCGTTGAAAACTTGGGTGTTCGCTATTCTGAAAAACAAGATTATTGACTATTTGCGTCAGAAAGATCGTTTTGTGGTGGAAAGCGATTTGGTGAATGATGAAGAAGATAATTCCTTTTTTGATCAACATGGTCATTGGAAAGCCGAATATTCCCCCGAAAATTTGCCCGAAAGTGCGGTGTATTCTGATGAATTTTGGTTGGTGTTTGAAACCTGTTTAACCCATTTGCCTGCCAAACAAAGTCGAGTGTTTATGATGCGAGAATATTTGGACTACTCTGCTCAGGATATTTGCCAAGAAGTCGATATTACCAGTAGCAACTTGCATATTTTGCTGTACCGTGCCAGATTACAACTACAACATTGCTTAACCCATAAATTACATTAGAAATAAGAGATGACCCATGAACTGCTTACAAGCCACCAAATTAATTTCTGATGCACAGGAACGTGAACTCAATTTTAACGAAAAAATTGGGGTCAAAACCCATGTCATGTTTTGTCCACATTGCCGAAAATTTCAAGCACAATGTGCCAAAATGCACGATTTAATGAAACAATTTGCAGGCAATAAACCCGAATAATTTATCCCTTTGTGAAAAGGTGAATCGGATTTATACTAGTTAAACTCAGTTTAATAAAAGGAAAATATTATGGCAATTTTAGTGACAGGCGGTGCCGGCTATATCGGTTCACATACCGTGGTTGAATTATTAAATGTCGGTAAAGACGTAGTGGTATTGGATAATTTATGTAATTCCTCCGCCAAATCCCTTGAACGAGTGGCACAAATTACGGGCAAACAAGCCAAATTTTATCAAGGGGATATTTTAGACAGCCCACTTTTACAGCGTATTTTTGCGGAAAATCACATTGAATCGGTGATCCATTTTGCCGGCTTAAAAGCAGTGGGCGAAAGCGTGCAAAAACCGATTGCGTATTATCACAACAACGTGGTCGGTTCACTCAATTTAATCGAACAAATGCGACAAGCGGGCGTGTGGAATATTGTATTTAGCTCCTCTTCCACGGTGTATGGCGATCCTGCAGTGATTCCTGTCACCGAAAATTGCAAAGTAGGTGGCACGACTAATCCGTACGGCACGTCTAAATTAATGGTAGAACAAATCTTCACCGACATTGCCAAAGCGGAACCGAAATTTAGCATTACCCTATTACGTTATTTTAACCCTGTTGGTGCCCACGAAAGTGGCTTGATCGGCGAAGATCCAAACGGTATTCCGAATAATTTAATGCCTTATATTGCCCAAGTCGCTGTCGGCAAATTGAAAGAATTGTCTATTTTTGGTAACGATTACCCAACCCCAGATGGCACAGGCGTACGTGACTATATTCACGTGGTGGATTTGGCTATTGGACATGTAAAAGCCTTAGCTCGTCACGAAAATGACGGCGGTTTGCATATTTATAATCTCGGTACAGGTGTGGGTTATTCCGTGTTAGATATGGTGAATGCCTTTGAACATGCCAACAATATCAAGGTGCCTTATAAATTCGCACCACGTCGTGCCGGCGATATTGCGGAAAATTATGCGGATGCTAGCTGTGCCTTAAGAGAATTGGGTTGGAAAGCAGAACGAGATTTAAATGCTATGATGCGTGATACGTGGAATTGGCAGAAAAATAATCCAAAGGGCTATAAAGACTAACCCCAAAAATCCCCTCTCCCTTTGGGAGAGGGTTAGGGTGAAGGTAACACCGTAGTTTAAAACTGCGGTGTTTTTATTTAATATGTGACAAGTTTGATGTAGTTTGACATAATCTCTAAAGTCTTATGTTTTTCAGCAGAACCTGTTTTAAATAGTTTCTGATTTTCTGGGCTGACTTTGAATTTATCAAAAAGAGAAATAATCATTTTATCAATTCCCATTAATGAATAAACTATTCCTAAATCATAATATTTATTATCTAATATTTTTTCTAAGTAATCACCACGAATTTGCAAGACTTGCATAAATTGAGCCTCAGTTAAATTATTTAATTTTCTCTCTAATTCAAGATTAAAGCTATCTAAATCTCTTGAAAACTCTTTATAACCAACTAATTCATCAGGATTTAAAGGTTGAATTAAATCTTTATAAGTATAAGTTTTTCCCCTAAATGTACTTTTAATTTTCTTCATTTCTTTGGTTACTTCATCATAATAATATAGTCTTGAACCATCTGGAGTGCAATATTCATTGCTACTTCTTGAAAAATCATTGCAACCATAAGACCAAACATTTGGTGAAATAAATAAACAACTCAACAGGAAACCTAATTTAATTTTACTTTTTAACATATTCGTTCCTTTTTTATAAAACCTCATTTTATAAGATAATCAATACATTGATTAAACATAGCTTAAACTTATTTTTGTTCAGATGAATTTTCTTTTAATTGGTCTGTATCATTCTGTTTAAGTATTTTCTGAATTTTCGGGTCTAAAAAGTAGATATAAAGTAAACCCAATACAAAAGGAAGTATCTCATTATAGAGAAGCTGCTCTACTGGCTTTGGACTAGAATAAACATAGCTCCCAAATTCGACAGCGGTAAGAATAGCAATTATTGTAAAAAAAACTTTTTTTGAGCTTATACATTTGGTCATCTCCCAATATTTAAAATTTTCAGCGTATACAATTAAACTCGAAAATAGCAATCCTTGTGCCACTACGATTAAGACTAATATAGGGCTAGGAATACGAAAACAATTTGGAAAAGCAATAATAAGAGGAATAATCAATAAGGGGATAATGGCTATTAATAAAAATAGTCCTCTGTTCATTTTAACATTCATAAGAATTTCCTTAGTAAGTTGATTAAGAATTATGCAATTCAATGCGATTGCTTCCTATACTAACATTGTTTTTTTTTTGCACAATTGCCTTTTACTTACTCGTCTATTTTTTAACCAAAACATAACCCAACACATCTCACAACCAAGGAAAAATAAAACACCGAGATCGATTTATTCTTCAACAAGATCACGCCAAATTGACGTTTTAACACTTGCACCCTCCCCGAAAATCAAGGACAATACATCTACTCTCACCCCTGCCTTCTCCCAGAGGGAAAGGGGGCTTTCATTAAGATAATAAATTGACTATGCCAAATAAACCGACCGTTCTCTCCCAAATTTTCAGCCGTAATATGCTGATCTGTATTTTTACTGGATTCAGCTCTGGGTTGCCCTTTTATATTTTGATTTCCCTGTTGCCGATTTGGCTACGTTCTGAACAGGTGGATTTAACAACCCTCGGGCATTTCACCGCCGTTACGCTCCCTTTTACATGGAAATTTTTGTGGTCGCCGTTGCTTGATCGCTACACGCTCCCTTTTCTCGGTCGCCGCCGTGGTTGGATTTTGGTTTCACAACTTCTGTTATTACTCTCCATGGCGTTATTTGGATTTATCTCCCCCCAAAGCAATCAAGGCTTAACCCTAATCGCAGGACTGGCTACCCTTTGTGCGTTTTTTTCGGCGAATCAAGATGTAGTGTTAGATGCGTATCGGCGAGAAATTTTATCGGACGAAGAATTGGGCTTGGGTAACTCTATTCATGTTAATGCGTATCGCATTGCAGGTTTAGTGCCGGGTTCTCTCTCATTGATTTTATCGGATTATTTTGATTGGCAAACCGTGTTTATTATCACCGCACTGTTTATGTTGCCGGGGATTTTGATGACCCTATTTATCAGCCGTGAACCTAAAATCTTGCTTAATTCGCACCGCACTTTACGAGATAATGTCATTGAGCCATTTAAAGAATTTTTTGGTCGCAAAGGACTTTGGTCAGCCTTAGCCATTCTTGCCTTTATTTTCCTGTATAAACTCGGCGACAGCATGGCCACTGCCCTGATTTCGCCGTTCTATTTAGATATGGGCTTTAGCAACAGCCAAATCGGGATTATCGCCAAAAATGCCTCCCTTTGGCCTATGGTGATTGCCAGTATTGTGGGCGGTGTGATCATGTTGAAAATTGGCATTAATAAAGCCTTATGGTTATTTGGTGTGGTGCAAATTCTCACCATTTTAGGCTTTGCATGGTTGGCAAAACAAGGGCCGTTTGATCAAATCGGTAGCTATGAATTGTTTGCGTTAAGCCTAGTGATTGCCGCCGAATATATTGGCGTCGGCTTAGGCACCGCTGCCTTTGTGGCCTTTATGGCAAGAGAAACTAATCCACTTTATACGGCGACGCAACTCGCCTTATTTACCAGTTTATCCGCCTTGCCACGTGCCACGATCAATACACAAGCCGGTGCGTTAATTGATCGGTTGGGTTATTATGATTATTTTTGGCTTTGTTTTTGGTTGGCGATCCCAGGAATGTTGTGTTTGATTTGGATTGCACCGTGGAAAACCACCAAATAGAAACAGCAAATTACCCTTTGATTGTGCAAATTTCCTTTTCTAAACCAACAAACAACGGTATCATAACCCATTAACAAGTATCATTTATTTATAGGTATAAAACGTGAATATTCAAACTCTTTTATCGGAAAAAATTCAACAAGCCATGATTAAGGCTGGAGCAGAAAACAATGTCGAGCCAGCAGTACGCCAATCGGGTAAACCTCAATTTGGTGATTATCAAGCCAACGGCATTATGGGAGCAGCCAAAAAATTAGGCTTAAATCCTCGTGAGTTTGCACAAAAAGTAGTGGATGCTGTCGAATTAAATGGGATAGTGGAAAAATTAGAAATTGCCGGGCCCGGTTTTATTAATATTTTCTTAGATAAAAACTGGTTAGCCGACAACGCCGAACAGGCGTTAAGTGCGGTGAATTTTGGCATAAAAACGGATAAATCGCAGACCGTGGTGGCGGATTATTCCTCTCCCAATGTTGCCAAAGAAATGCACGTGGGGCATTTACGTTCTACGATTATCGGTGATGCCGTTGTCCGTGCATTGGAATTTATGGGACATAAGGTGATCCGTGCTAACCATGTCGGTGACTGGGGAACGCAGTTTGGTATGTTGATTGCTTACCTTGAAAAAATGGAAAATGAACATGCTAGCGAAATGGACTTAAGCGATCTAGAGGCCTTTTATCGTGCTGCCAAAGAACATTATGACGCCGATGACGTCTTTGCTGAAAAAGCTCGTCAATATGTGGTGAAATTGCAAGGGGGCGATCAATATTGCTTAACCATGTGGAAAAAATTAGTTGATATGACCATGTCACAGAATCAACTTAATTATAATAGGTTAAATGTGAGTCTCACTGAAAAAGATGTGATGGGCGAAAGTTTATATAATCCAATGTTGCCTGAAATTGTCGCTGATTTGAAAGCAAAAGGATTAGCCGTGGAAGATGACGGTGCCTTAGTGGTGTATTTGGACGAATTTAAAAACAAAGACGGCGACCCAATGGGCGTAATTGTGCAGAAAAAAGACGGCGGATTTTTATACACCACCACGGATATTGCCGCAGCCAAATATCGCTATGAAACCTTGCACGCCGACCGTGCCTTAGTGTTCTCCGACACTCGCCAAAGCCAACATATGCAACAGGCTTGGTTAATCACTCGTAAAGCAGGTTATGTGCCGGAGAGTTTTAGTCTTGAACACCAGAATTTTGGCATGATGTTAGGCAAAGACGGCAAGCCATTTAAAACTCGTTCCGGTGGCACGGTGAAATTAGCGGATTTGTTAGACGAGGCCGTGGAACGTGCCGGCAAATTAATTAATGAAAAATCCACCGCACTTTCTGAGCAAGAAAAAGCTGAGGTGATTGAGGCGGTGGCTATTGGTTCGGTGAAATATGCGGATCTGTCTAAAAACCGCACCACGGACTACGTTTTTGATTGGGATAATATGTTGAGCTTTGAGGGCAACACGGCACCTTATATGCAATATGCTTATACACGTATTCGTTCGATTTTCAATAAAACAGATGTGGATTCCACCGCACTTTCGCAAGCCCCTATTGTGTTAAATGAAGAAAAAGAACGAGCATTGGCGATAAAATTATTGCAATTTGAAGAGGCCGTGCAAACTGTGGTGAAAGACGGTACACCGCATGTACTTTGTGCTTATTTATATGAATTGGCCGGTGTGTTCTCGAGTTTCTATGAACATTGCCCAATTTTAAATGCCGAGCAAGCAGTTAAATTAAGCCGTTTAAAATTAGCTCAATTAACCGAACGTATTTTAAAACAAGGTTTAGATTTACTTGGGATTAAAACGGTTGAGAAAATGTAACGACCCTCACCCTAGCCCTCTCCCATAGGGAGAGGGAATTTTCAGATAACAAAAGGAAAATGGTATGAAAAAATCGCTCCTTGCTTTATTGATAGCCTCCACTTTGGTACTTTCTGCTTGTGATGACAAAGATACGCAAGCCAAATTACAAACCGCCGAGCAAACGATTAGTCAGCTAAATGCACAGTTGGAAAAATCGCAAGCGGAATTAAAAATTGCGCAAGAAAAGCTCACGGAAGTCCCTGCGTTACAGGTAAAACCTGTCACCTTGTTTGAGAAAAGACAAGAATTTAATCGAGATCCCGATAGCATCAAAGAAGATGATTTTGGTGTAAGTCAAAGTTACGTGGATTATCATTTATCGAGCGTTGAAACAGGAATAACGTGGCTAGATGATTTGCTTTACAATGAACTGATTGGCGACACCGCCTTTATTGAAGATAAAAATTTATTGGCTGAACTCAACAAGCTCCCGACGCCCAAAGATCGTTTACTCAAACTCTATGAGGTGTATTATCAAGAGGGACTGGCCGAGGTCAAGGAATTTAATACTTTTGGCAACGAGCTTTCCGACTCCGTTTTCTATTTGGGTCAACGTCAAAATGTGGTCACATTTTCTTATAGTAAATACGCATTTACTGGCGGGGCGCATGGTAATGGTTGGACCGATTACATTAATGTAGATATCAATAAAAAAGCAAAAATCGGACTAGATGATCTCATTCCAAAAGCCAACCAAAGCAAATTCCAAGACTTGTTATGGGAAAGCTATAAAACCTATCGTCAAGAAAACTCTGATGGAGAGCTTTATGCTAATCAAAAGGATTTTTATGTTTCTCCTGCTTTTTATTTCTCTGCAGAGGGCATAAATTTTGTCTACCCACCTTATGCGATTGGTTATTATGTCGAGGGGGACATTACCTTGACCTTGTATTGGAACCAAGTAGAAGATCTGATTAATAAAGCATATTTGTGGTATTAACGGCACGTAAAGTGCGGTCATTTTTCGCCAATTTTTGGCAACAAAAAACCGAGTTTTCACTCGGTTTTTTTATTGCGTAAGCCAAAAGTTAGAAACTTAAATATGGGGTGATTTTCTCAATAGTGGTGCTGCCTAAGCCTGATACATTAGATAAATCAGAGGCTGAGGTAAATTTACCCACTTTATTGCGATATTCAATAATGGCTTTTGCTTTGGTTTCACCAATGCCGCTGAGTGATTGTAAGGTACTGGCATCCGCCGTATTAATATTCACTTTAGCGCTTGAAGATACCGCACTTTTTGCTGACGTGACTTTATCAGTTACCGCTGTTTTGGCTGAAGTCGCTTTATCCGTTACGGCTGTTTTTGCCGAAGTCGCTTTGTCTGTTACCGCCGTTTTAGCTGAGGTGACTTTATCCGTTACCGAACTGGTCGACGTACTGGTGGCAGAAGTTTTTACTGCGTTAATTTTATCGCTAACCGCTGTTTTCGCTGAACTCACCGCATTGGTGGCAGAACTGGTGCTAGATGTGACTTTCTCTGTCACAGCCGATTTTGCGCTGTCTTTTGCTGTGGATAACACCGTATTTGTCACGCTGTTTGCAAATGAAGTAGAAGAAATGGCTAAACCAAGTCCTAATGTTAAAATAGAGGCAAGTGCTTTCATGTAAATTCCTTGTAATAATAAAATATAGAGTGATCATACTCGTATGCTAAGAGTCTTAAATAGGTAATAAGTTCCTTGCTGATCAATTTATTTTTATGGCAATAAAAAAGCGACCTCACAGGATCGCTTTTTCATGTAGGCTATCAATATCAATTAAGCCTCTTGATTTCCTTTCTGCTCTTCCGCCAGACAAACCGCTGCGGTAAAGAGTACATCAGTGGAAGAATTCAACGCAGTTTCTGTGGAGTCTTGTAATACCCCGATAATGAAGCCAACAGCGATCACTTGCACCGCCACATCAGCAGAAATACCAAATAAACTACAAGCTAATGGAATCAGCAATAATGAACCGCCTGCCACGCCCGATGCACCACAGGCACAAATAGCAGCAACCAGACTTAACAAAATCGCAGAGGGAATAGACACTTGAATACCTAAGGTATTCACGGCTGCTAAGGTTAAAATGGTAATGGTAATCGCTGCACCGCCCATATTAATGGTAGCACCTAACGGAATGGATACGGAATAGGTTTCTTCATTTAAGTTTAAGCGTTTGGCTAATTCCATGTTCACTGGAATATTCGCTGCAGAGCTGCGTGTAAAGAAAGCGGTCACGCCACTTACACGAATGCATTCCCAGACTAATGGATAAGGATTACGACGAATTTTCCAATATACAATAAGTGGATTCATCACGAAAGCCACGAAGAACATAGCGCCAAGTAACACCGCTAATAAATAAACATAATTGGCTAAAGCTGCCAAACCTTTATCCGCTAAAGTATCTGCCACCAAACCAAACACCCCAAAAGGCGCTAAGCTAATGACTAAATGTACAATTTTAGATATGGCCTCGGAAATATCATTAAATACATTTTTGGTGCTATCCGCTGCATGGCGTAACACTAAACCCAAGGCAATCGCCCACGCAAGAATACCGATAAAATTGGCATCTGCAATGGCTTTGATTGGGTTATCAAAAATATTTAAGATCACCGTCGTCAAAACTTCGCTAATCGATCCTGGAGGCGTTAAGGATTGTTCAGCGGCTTGCAACGGAATGGTCACAGGGAATACAAAACTCACGATCACGGCAGTGAACGCCGCCAAGAAAGTCCCCAAAATATAGAGCCAAACAATGGATTTCATATTGGTTTTTGCGCCCACTTCCCTTGTTGCAATGGCAGAGACCACTAACACGAACACCAGAATCGGGGCAACAGCACGTAATGCTTTAACAAAAATCGTGCCTAATACACCAAATTTAGCAGCCCATTCAGGCGCAACCAAAGCCAGTAAAATACCGAGAACTAAACCAATAGAAATGCGTTTAACTAAACTTCCTTGGAATAAAAATGAAAATAAACGTGAACTATCCATAATTTCAATCCACAAAATGAGGCAAGCGTTTGCTTGCGGTTAATCACACAGATCTTACGATCCAATAAGCACTTCAAAGATAGCTGAAATTTAAATTAAAAGAAATAGTAAAAAAATAAATTACGATATTTTTACAAAAAAGATTAAAAATTTTAAAAAAGATCTAAATTTTACTTGACTGACTGTTTTCAAATACAGTAACATACACCTGTTCAAGAAAACAAGTTAATTTTTTTACAGGGTAATTATTATGAATAATACAATCAACCACGCTCACTACCGTAATACCAATACGATGATCGCCAATGATTTTTCTTACCACCCTATTCCCTATTTTGAGGATCGCCAGTCCATGACGAAAAATTACAGTCGTAAGCTCGATCTCAATTTATATTGTATCAAACGACCACAACAAACTTGTTTTATTCGGGTCACCAATCCTGATATGTTAGCTTGGGGCATTGAACAAGATGATATGCTCGTGGTAGAAAAAAATGATAGCTTATCTTTAGGTGATCTGATTGTGATCGACGTGGATCAACAAATGGAAGTCTATGAATTTGTTAGCCACAATAACGGTGAATTTATTTTCTTTCCCTTGAGTTCAAAAGCACAGCATATTAAAACCCAACATTGGGATAGTCTGCCTATTGTTGGCACGGTGACCAATACGATTCATCAAATAAAACCCCGTAAAAATAGCATGAAATTTGCGGCATAACTCGCCACTCACGGGTATAAATAAGTGCTATAAAAAGTGCGGTCTGAATCGACTGATTATTCAGACCGCACGACAAACAACTTATTTTGGAATCCTCTCCATTACTTTGTTTTTTGTGAGGACTGCGCTTTAGTTGGCACAGGTTGTGTTGTTGACTGAGCCGATGGTTGCACTTTCTGTGTTGGAGGCACCACCAAATATTGACGAACTAATTTATTCGTCGCCTCATTTAAAATTGAACGGGCTTGTTGCACATTTGCTTGGAAATCTTTCGTCACGGCGCTAAACTCTTGCTGTTGTTCTGGTGTAGATTTGCCAAGTTTGATGGCGGCCTTAAAAATTTCCGCCATGGCCGCATTTGAAAGGGCTGTCAACGCCATTTTTCTTTCAAGCACAGTTTTGACATCATTATCCTTAATGGTAAAAGCTTTTAATACACGCTCATATTCATCGGTTGACTCCACCAATTCATTTAACTGTGCCGTAATCTTGTCGCTAAATTTCGCATTTTTTTCAATGTAATGGCTTTCTTCGGGTGAATTGATATGCCCTTGTAATTCTGCGATCAATTTTTGTTGTTTTTGATCAAATTTAGCTGACCATTCATAGAATTTAACAAAGTCTTCCGCCCCTCTAACCGATTTATTGTTAGATAATAAAATGGGTTTTAATAATCGTAAATCAAATTCAGGTAAGGCAACAATACTGTTGGTTTGTGCAGAGGCCGCTTGTGTGGTAGTGGTTTGCGAAGAAGAAACCGCTTTGGCAGGTTCCGTCTGTTTTTCATCGCAAGCCGATAAAGACAGGGCAAGTAAAAAAGCAACACTCAAGGTTGTCAAATGATTCATGTTCACTCCTAAAATAACATTAAAACAGGTTCAGTGCATTATAAAGCAATTTCCCTTAATTTGAAAATGATCCACTATTTTAAGCTTATCCGATGTTTTTTTACTGTTAAAATACGCAAAGTGCGGTATAATTTTTTTAATTTTCGTCATATATCAAACGCCTACACATGAATATAAGTTATAGCCAACCACTTGCTGATGAACAAGCTACTTGTCGCTTTGGCGCCCAATTAGTGAACCTTATTTATCCGTTCACCCATGAACATGGCGTGGTCATTTATTTAAATGGTGAACTGGGGGCCGGAAAAACCACATTAAGCCGTGGTATGATTCAAGGTTTAGGCTATCAAGGCAATGTAAAAAGCCCTACTTACACGTTAGTGGAAACCTATCATGTGGCCGAGCGAGACATTTATCATTTTGATTTGTATCGCTTAAACGATCCCGAAGAATTAGAATTTATGGGCATTCGTGATTATTTTACCGCACAAGCGATTTGCTTGATTGAATGGGCTGAAAAAGGCGAGGGCGTGTTAAATAGCGCAGATTTATTCGTGAATATCGACTACGATAACGACACACGACGTATTGAATTAAGCGCCAATAGTACTCTTGGTACCGAAATCATCACACAATTACAACAACATCCAATAACCCTATGAAACGTATTTTATTGTTAATTTTAACCGCACTTTTTTCCTCTGTTAGCTTGGCGGAGGTGTGGACGATTGCGATTGATCCTGGCCATGGCGGAAAAGACCCCGGTGCCATTGGGCGTAATTTACATATTTATGAAAAAAATGTCACCCTCTCTATCGCTCGTGAACTCAAAGCGTTATTGGATAAAGATCCGAATTTCCGTGGCGTATTAACCCGTAATGGCGACTATTATATTACTGTGCCCTCTCGTTCCGAAATTGCCCGTCGCAACAAAGCGAATTATTTAATTTCCATTCATGCGGATTCCTCTGTAAAAAGCAGTATGCGTGGCGCCTCCGTGTGGGTACTGTCTAATCGTCGTGCCAATGATGAAATGGGGCAATGGTTGGAAGATCACGAAAAACAATCGGAATTACTGGGCGGCGCTGGCAAAGTGTTATCCCATAGCAAGGAAGTCTATCTGAATCAAACTGTTCTTGATTTACAATTTGGTCATAGCCAACGTGTGGGCTATGAGTTGGGTAATACCATTTTACAACATTTTTCACGCATCACCACATTGAGCCGCAGCCGCCCTCAACATGCGAGCCTCGGCGTGTTGCGTTCGCCAGATATTCCCTCCGTCTTGGTGGAGACTGGTTTTCTGTCAAATACCGAAGAAGAGGCTAAATTAAGTACGCCTTCTTATCGTCGTCGCATTGCCTATATTATTTATCAGGGCTTAGTCGATTATCGCCGTAAAAATGGCGGATTAGACGTGAATACCACGGTAGCTTATAAGGAAAGTACTCAAGAAAAAAATCAAACTAGTGAGAAAAAAGACAGTAAAAACCCGAATAAAACAACCCATAAAGAGGATAAAGATAACAAGAAAAATGCCGCTAATGAAATATCAGATAGTGGGGTACGACATAAGGTAAAATCAGGAGAAACGCTCGGTGGATTGGCGCAAAAATATGCGGTGAAATCGGACGACATTGTGACATTAAATCACCTCAAACGTAAAGAATTGTGGATTGGTGAAACCCTCAAAATCCCGGCGAGTAGCAAAACCACCACAAGTTCTAGCGAGAAAGTTGACAGTAAAAAAACGGTCGATAAAAATAGTCATGGGGAAAATGCGAAAGAAAGCCAGAAGAAAAACACTAAAAACAATGAAAATACGAGCAAAACCCAGGCCAAAGAAACCGCCTCGGCGACTGCCAAAACGACGGTAAAAACAACGCCAAAAACAGAGCAAAAAACAACAGCCAATCAAGCGGAACATAAAAAAGAAAAAAGTCAGGCAATACCGAAATATCACACCATTGAGAAAGATCAAACCATTTATGCGGTCGCACGTTTATATGGGATATCGGCAGATAAGATCTTGAAATTAAATCCGAAATTGAAAAATGGTAAAGTGGTTGTTGGCCAGAAAATCCAAATTCGAGAATAAGGGGATTGATCACGATGACGATTCAAATTCTCCCCCCTCAACTGGCTAACCAAATCGCTGCTGGCGAAGTGGTGGAACGGCCTGCCTCGG
Organism: Lonepinella sp. BR2474; assembly: GCF_051851555.1. NCBI lineage: Bacteria > Pseudomonadati > Pseudomonadota > Gammaproteobacteria > Pasteurellales > Pasteurellaceae > Lonepinella > Lonepinella sp. BR2474. The sequence continues at coordinate 190,021 of NZ_JBPDVH010000002.1, forward strand.
TGGTGAAAGAATTGGTTGAAAATAGCCTTGATGCAGGCGCCAATCGTATTCAAATTGATATTGAACACGGCGGCGCCACATTAATTCGTATTCGGGATAATGGCATAGGGATTGCCAAACAAGAACTAGCGTTGGCCTTAGCTCGCCATGCCACCAGTAAAATCACGTGCTTAGAAGATTTGGAAGCCATTTTAAGCCTTGGCTTTCGCGGCGAGGCGTTGGCGAGTATTAGCTCGGTTTCACGTTTAACCCTTACCTCTCGCACCGCAGAACAAAATGAGGCTTGGCAAGTGTATGTGCAAGGGCGAGATCAACAAAGTACGATTACTCCCGCCTCTCACCCAGTAGGAACCACCGTTGAAGTGGCCAATTTATTTTTTAACACACCAGCCAGACGCAAATTTTTACGCACAGATAAAACCGAATTCGCCCATATTGATGAAGTGATTCGGCGCATTGCTTTAGCCAAATCACAAATTGCCTTTACACTCACGCACAATGGCAAAATAATGCGTCAATATAAAAGTGCGGTGGAAAAATCACAGATTTTAAAACGTGTGGCCGCCATTTGTGGCGAAGATTTTGTACAGCACGCCTTGCATATCAATTGGAAACACGATGATCTGCATTTATCAGGATGGGTGGCGACCCCCCAATTTACTCGTACCCAAAATGATTTAAGTTATTGTTATATCAATGGGCGTATGGTGAAAGATAAAGTTATTACTCATGCCATTCGTCAGGCCTATGCGGACTATTTAGGCACGGAACAATACCCTGCTTTTGTGTTATTTTTGGATCTCAATCCCAATGAAGTGGATGTGAATGTTCACCCGACTAAACATGAGGTCCGTTTTCAACAGGCTCGTTTAATTCATGATTTTATTTTTCAGGGTGTAAGCAATGCCCTATTATCGGCCGCTCAGTTAGACTTACATGCTGAACCAGTTGACGTAAACCATGGGCAAGTGCAAGAACCACAAGCTGAGTATCATGTCAGCATAAAACCGAATCGCCAAGCGGCAGGAGAAAATATTTTTTCTCGCCATTCCAGTTCAAATACAGCGGCAAAATCAGCACATTTTCCACCGCACTTTACCTCATCGGTTGACGCTAACCATCCGACCAAAACAGAGCAACGCTTATATGCGGAGCTGATTAAAACAACACCGACAGTGGCCCCCTCTAGCAATACGACACCAAGCATGTCAGTCGAGGTCAATACTGCGCCACAGTTAGCCCAAACCACAATGTTGCGTGCTTTAGCACTCGTCGAAAATCGTGCGTTATTATTACAACAGCATGAGACGTTCTATTTATTGCCATTAGCCGCTTTACAAAAGTTAGCGTTGAAGTTAACCCTGACGAACCATGCCCCAAAACAGCCATTATTAATTCCCGTGGTCTTTCGTTTAGCCCCGTCACAACGTGATCGTTGGCAACAACAACAGGCTTATTTTGCAGAAGTTGGCTTTGAATTTGTCGAAAATGTGGCACAACAACGTCTTACGCTCAATCAAATCCCCGTCTGTTTACGCCAACAAAATTTACAAAAAATCGTGCTGTCTTTGCTTAATTTACCTTTAGCCAAAATGGACGATTTTCGCACCGCACTCATAGACTTGGTGGAATCCTCGCCCATCACAACATTGGCCAGTGCGGTGAATGTATTGCAAGGAGTGGAACAGCACAAGCAAGCCGCACCGCAGTTATCATCATTATTGATTAACGTGGATTTTTCCCCGTATCTTGATTAAGGAAAACCTCACCGCTATGTCAACTCAACCTCTTGCCATTTTTCTGATGGGGCCTACCGCCTCGGGGAAAACCGATTTAGCCATTAAACTGTATCAGTCACTTCCCGTGGAAATTATCAGCGTAGACAGTGCCTTGATTTATCAAGGCATGGACATTGGCACCGCCAAACCTAGCGCCGAAGAATTAGCACAAGCGCCACACCGTCTAATTGATATTTTGGATCCCGCAGAAAGCTATTCCGCCATGAATTTTCGAGCCGATGCGTTGCGAGAAATGGCAGAGATTACCGCCAAAGGCAAAATTCCCTTGTTGGTCGGTGGCACCATGTTATATTACAAAGCCTTATTAGAGGGGCTTTCTCCTTTGCCCAATGCCGATGAAATCTTGCGAGCTGAGATTGAAACGAAAGCCGAAAAAATAGGTTGGGTGGCGTTACATCAAGAGTTGGCACTGGTAGATCCTGTTTCTGCACAACGTATTAACCCCAATGACAGCCAACGCATTAATCGGGCATTAGAGGTATTTTATTTAACGGGCAAATCACTGACCGAACTCACCGCACAAAAAGGCGAGGCACTGCCCTATCAGCTTTTGCAATTTGCTATTGCGCCTGAAGATCGTACGGTTTTACATCAACGGATCGCTTTACGTTTCCAAAACATGATCGCACAAGGCTTTCAAGCGGAAGTGGAAAAACTCTACGCACGCCCTGATTTACATATTAATTTGCCCGCTATGCGCTGTGTGGGCTATCGTCAAATGTGGGAACATTTACAAGGTGATTATGATTTAGAGGAGGCTATCTATCGAGGAATTTGCGCCACCCGACAGCTTGCCAAGCGTCAAATTACATGGTTACGAGGTTGGAAAAGCCCGATTCAATGGCTAGATAGCTTACAAAATGAACAAAATTTAAAAAAGGTGCAACAAGCCTTTGATCTTGCTATGCAAAATTGATATAGTGAAACAGTTAACCGACACGGCTAACGCATAATAACAATAAGAAGGAAAACAACATGGCAAAAGGACAATCATTACAAGATCCTTATTTGAATGCACTCCGTCGTGAGCGTATTCCAGTTTCTATTTACTTAGTCAACGGCATCAAATTACAAGGCCAAATCGAATCATTCGACCAATTTGTGATTTTGCTGAAAAATACTGTTAATCAAATGGTGTACAAACATGCGATTTCAACGGTTGTACCTGCTCGTTCAGTATCACATCATAATAATAACGGACAGCAACATACACAACAATCCGCTGAAGTCGAAACTGTCACAGAATAAGATTGACTTATTTCGATCCCATTCAGACACAATATTGTGCTGATAACCTGAAAAGTGCGGTAGAAAATTCATCAATTTCTACCGCAGTCTCTGACTTGCGCCAATTAGACCGTGCTATTGTTGTTCACGTTTTTTTCTCACAAGATAAAAATGTGGACGATTTGAATGAATTTCAATTATTAGCCAAGTCTGCGCAAGTGGACATTGCCCAAGTACTCACCACCGCTCGGTCAACACCACAAGCCAAATATTTTGTTGGTCAAGGCAAAGCGGAAGAAATTGCACAAGCCGTGGAATGTCATCAAGCGGATGTAATTTTAGTCAATCATCAACTCACCCCAGCACAGACCCGAAATTTAGAAACCCTATGCCAATGCCGTGTGGTGGACCGCACGGGGCTAATTTTAGATATTTTTGCGCAACGAGCACGTTCCCACGAGGGAAAATTACAAGTTGAACTGGCCCAACTAAAACATCTGGCCACCCGATTAGTGCGAAGAAAAACTGGCTTAGATCAACAAAAAGGCGCCGTTGGCTTACGAGGTCCAGGGGAAACCCAACTGGAAACCGATCGCCGTTTAATTAGAGTACGTATGGCACAGCTACAAAATCGCTTAGAAAAAGTGAGCAAACAGCGCCAGCAAAATCGCCAAACTCGACAAAAGGCCGCCATTCCCACGATCTCCCTCGTGGGCTATACCAATGCCGGCAAATCCACCCTATTTAATCAGCTCACCCAAGCTGATGTGTATGCGGCAGATCAACTGTTCGCCACCCTCGATCCAACCCTACGCCGTTTGAGCATTCAAGATCTAGGCACCACCATTGTGGCAGATACCGTGGGCTTTATTCGTGAACTGCCTCATGATTTAGTCTCTGCCTTTAAATCCACCTTGCAAGAAACCACTGAGGCCAGTTTATTATTGCATGTAGTCGATGCGGCGGATCAGCGTCAAAGGGAAAATATTCAGGCCGTGGATGACGTGTTACAAGAAATTCAGGCCGATAAGGTGCCGACTTTGTTGGTGTATAATAAAATCGATCAACTCGACAATGTGCAAGCTCATATTGAATATAATGATGAAAATCAACCTGTTGCGGTCTATCTGTCGGCACAATTAGGCAAGGGGATAGATTTATTGCGAGAGGCGATTCGTCAGCGCTTAAGCAATACCATTCTCAACTTAAACATCCAGCTCTCTCCCCAAGATGGCAAAATTCGCCACGCCTTTTATCAGCTTGATTGCGTTCGCCAAGAAAAAATGAGCGACCTTGGTGATTATCAATTACAACTGCGAATCGATCAAGTAGAATGGCTAAAGTTGGTAAAAAAATTTAAAGCATTAACCGTCTTTAACCCTTAATTATTTCCCAATACCATAGGCTTTCAACTTATTCGCAATGGCCGTATGAGATACACCTAAACGTTGTGCCAATTTTCGAGTGCTCGGGTATTTTTTGTAAAATGCTGTTAACACCTGACATTCAAAATCCGCCATCATTTGATCTAGTGTTTGTGAGCCAAATTGTTCAATAGACAAGGCGTGATGTTCTAAGGATGGCATGGCTTGTTCAGATAAATTCAGGGCTTGAATATCAAGCGTTTGATGTTCAGCTAAGGAACAAGCCCGATACAAGGCGTTGTACAATTCTCGTACATTGCCCGACCAAGTATAATGCTGTAAATAAGTTATCAATTCTGGGCTAAACTGCGGTGGAGAAATTGCCAGTTTTTGGCTAATTTGTTGGATAAATAATGCCGTTAACGCTGGAATATCTTGCTGACGTTTGCGTAAAGGGGGGACATCTAACACGAGTACATTCAGACGATGAAATAAGTCATCACGCACTTTGCCTTGTTGCACCGCATAGTGCAAAGGCTGTTGCGCTGTACACATCACTCGCACATCGGCATAATGCTCTTGTTCTTCGCCTACTCGTCGGAACGTACCATCGGTTAAAAAACGCAATAATTTTGCTTGTAGTGGCAAAGATAATTCCGCCACACCATCTAATAACACGGTGCCACCCTCGGCATATTCAAAAAAGCCGATACTGGTTTTATCACCTTTGGCTTGACCAAACATCTCGCTTTCCGCATCTTCACTCGGCAGACCGGCACAATTCACCGCAATAAATTTCTTGCCTCGCCGTTCACTTGCTTGGTGACAGGCTTTGGCCAATAAATCCTTACCCGTGCCCGTTTCACCTTGAATTAACAACGGCGCATTCAGAGCTGCAAACTTTTTAGCGGTTACCAACAAGGCTTGCATACTGTCGCTTTCAGCCACGATGTCAGTAAAAGTGGGCATGAGCTGCGGTGCATTTTCGGTCATTTTTTCATTCTCTCTACGTTTTTATAGCGTTAGATGATTAAAATGTAAACCAAAAAAGGCAAATCGTCAATTAATCTTTACAATTTTTCTGATTGTTTCAATTTACTGGCATTCAACACCGTGGCTTTTAAATGGCTTAACACTTCCTTATGAATATGGCTCAAATGCGGTTTTTCCCCTTTTTGGAACGCTAACGGGCGACAAAATTCCATGGTTTTAATGCCTAAGCGTGCGGTCAATAATCCCGCACCGATGCCTTGCCCCACTCGAGCAGACAATTTCGCCAACATATCTTGTGACAACCAATCCATGCCCACTTCTTGAATCAGTTCAGAGGCACCAGTTAACGCCATGTTCATCAATACTAATTTCATCAAACGCAAACGGCTGAAATAGCCCAGTTCAATACCATATAAGCGGGCAATTTGATTAATTAAGCGAATATTGCGCCACGCCATAAAAAAGGTATCCACCACGGCCAAGGGGCTGATAGCAATCACTACCGCACTTTCTAAGGCGTTTTTCGTAATCAGTTGTTTGGCTTTTTTATCAAAGGGTTGCATCACGGTTTGACTAAATAAAAAGCCCACTTCTTGTGCGTTATGACTTTCGGAAATTTGTTTTTGCCATTGCACAATGCTCGGTTGTTGTGGATCGATCTGCATTGCCTCCGCCACCTTTAAGCAAAAGGATTGGGCTTGTTCATGAGAAAAATCTGACTCAAATTGCACCGCACTTTGCATCGTATTCAATGTCGTATTCGCTTGCCAATGCGTACTTTGTTGTTGCATTAAGAGGTGTTGGCGTAAATGGCGCAAGCGTAGCAATTCCCGCCCAACGGCCGTGATGCCCAATATCACCACAAAAAAACTCACCAAAGCAAAGACAAAATAAATCCATTGATGTTGCTGCCACGTATCCACTAACCATTGAATAGATTGTGCCACCGTAGCCACTAATAATAATCCAAAGGCGATCATCAATCCTCTCACCCACCAGTTGGATGTTGCCCCAATGGCCTGTTCAAATTGTTCCTCTAATAATTCCCCCTCTAAAGGTGAATTGTCCAGTTCAATGTCCGCCTCGGTTTCGCTAAACTCTTGTTTCGCTTGAAAAACATTGTCATTTTCCGTTGCTTGGGTTTCATCAAAAATCATTTTATCGTTCATATCTTGTCCTAATCTAACTTATCACCGAGTAAAAATTGTAATACGGTATCCATACGCAAGTGCGGTATGATTTCGCCTTGTTCTAGCCGTTGTGGCTCAAACTGATCAAACTCAAATTTATTCTGTTGCCAAAAAGTTTCGTTGGGAATATTCATTGGCACTGAACCGGGGAACAGCGTTACCCGTTGTAAATCACTGGAACGCACGCCTTGAATGGCTTTGAATTTCTGTCCATGTTGCGTGACGTTCACCTGTTGGGTGGCCCGAATGGCGGCAATCGCACTGTATTCGGTTTCAATGCCCTCAAATTCCACATAGCTCCCGCCTTTTTGTACCAAATGACGCATTAAACTCATTAAATTCGGCAACTGATCCGTAGTAATGTGATCGGCTTTGGTCGCAATAAACATTAATTTGTCAATGCGAGGGGAAAATAATCGGCTTAACAAATGGCGTTTACCATAATGAAAATTTTTGAACAGTTGGGTTAAGCCCTCTTGCATATCCTCAAAGGCTTGGCGACTATGATTGAGCGGTGTCAAGCAATCGGCTAAAATCACTTGGCGATCAAAATGCGCAAAATAATCCTGATAGAACTTTTTCACAATTTTATTACGATAATATTCATAACGTTTTTCTAGCACGGAAAAATAACTGTTTGAACTGGCGGTATTTTTTAACTGTTTCCATTGTTCCTCTGTGAGCTGTAACAGCGGGAAAAATTGCAAGGCTGGCGCCCCCTCTAATTCTGCCGGTAACACAAATCGCCCCGGTTGAATAAAATGCAACCCTTGCGCCTTACAGGCCTGTAAATAATCGGTGTAATCCTGTGCGATCTCGGCCAATACATCTTCATTCGCCACTGCGGTTAAATCCAATGTGGCGACTTTGTTTAACCAATTTTGCGCCAACGCCTGACGGTGGGGCGAAAATAACGCCGATAAACCTTGTGACCATTGTTGATAATCCAGTTCCAACAACGGTAAATCGAGCAACCATTCACCGGGGTAATCAAAAATATCCAGATACAATGTGCCTGTTTCTTTTAAATAACGCATCAATCCGCTTTGGCGTTCATAACGAATCGCCAAACGGGTTTCACTCACGCCACGGGTAGACTGCGGAAAGTGCGGTGGATTTTGCATAAGTTCGGCCAAATTTCGCTCGTAGTCAAAACGTGGTACACTCAAATCCTGTTGTGCAATACGTTTTACGCCTAAAATACGATGATTGCGAGCAGCATCAAACAGCGGTAAATGGCTATTATCGGCACGGTTAATATGTAATAACTGATTGATTAAACTGGTAATAAAAGCGGTTTTTCCGCTACGACTCAGTCCCGTCACTGCCAGACGTAAACTGCGGTCTAAACCACGGTCAATAAATTGATTCACTTCTTTTTGTAAACTATTGAACATTTTTATTTTTAATCTCGGCCTAAATCCTATAAAATTAAGCTAATTTATCACAAATAACTGACATTATGCTTAACACATTTGCTTTTCGTCCATGCCGTTTTTTATTGTGGCTGTGCCTACTCAGCGCCACGACGATGGCATTGGCTGCCCCGAAAGTGCCACAAATTATAACAAATAATGGCTTAATTTACTGCACCAATGCCAGTGGATTTTCATTTAATCCACAAACCGCAGACGCTGGCACCAGTATGAACGTGGTCACAGAGCAAATCTATAATAAATTATTTGAACCCACTCACAATAGCGCTGCCATTCAGCCCTCACTGGCACAGTCCTATACGCTGTCACCCAATGGCAAAATCATTACTATTCATTTACGTAAAGGCGTGCAATTTCACCATACACCTTGGTTTACCCCCACTCGTGCGCTCAATGCGGATGATGTGGTTTTTTCGTTAAATCGGGTGTTGGGGCATAACACCTCGCTGCCAGAATTTGCTCCCGATAGCAATGAGAAGATCAATCGGCAATATCAGATTTATCATGAATTAGCCAAAAAATCCCGCTTTCCTTATTTTGAAAGCGTGAAATTGAGCGAAAAAATCAAACAAATCACCTCTCTCGATCCTTACACGGTGCAAATTGAACTGTTTGCGCCCGATGCGTCAGTGCTATCTCATTTGGCGAGTCAATATGCGGTGATTTTATCACAAGAATATGCGTTACAACTGAATGCTGACGATAACCTGAGCCAGTTAGATGAATTACCCGTGGGAACGGGCGCTTATCAACTGAAAGATTATTTCCGTAGCCAATATATTCGCTTACAGCGCAACCCCCATTACTGGGGGAAAAAAGCCGCCATTCCACATATTGTGATTGATCTGTCTACGGATAGAATGGGGCGTTTGGCCAAATTTTTCAATGATGAATGTCAAATTGCGAATTATCCCGATCCAAGCCAACTTGGCTTGTTAAAACAACGTGGCGAGCGTTTTCAAATGACGATGACCGATGGCATGAATTTAGCCTATTTGGCCTTTAACTTTTTGCGTCCAGCCATGCAAGATGTCAATGTTCGCCGTGCTATTGCGCAAGCCATTAATCGTGAGCGTATTATCCAACATATTTATTATGATACAGCAACGATCGCCAATCGCATTATCCCCCCCGCCTCTTGGGCGGGGCATGATAACCGTCGTTATCAAGATTATCCTTACGATCCACAACAAGCTAAAGCCTTATTACAAGATAAAAAACTGAAATTAGAAATGTGGGTGATCGATCAAGAACAAGTATATAATCCCTCACCAATAAAAATGGCCGAGATGATCAAATCCGATTTAGCCAAAGTGGGCGTGAGCGTCAAACTGCGGTCCGTTTCTCGCAACTTTTTAATGCACAATTTGAATAATAAAACCGAAGATTATGATCTGATCGTCAGCGGTTGGCTGTCTAGTAGCCTTGATCCTGATAGTTTTTTACGCCCGTTGTTAACCTGCAACACCACCAACGAAATCACCAATCTTTCTAACTGGTGTTCACACAAATTTGATAACCTGTTAGATTTAGCCTTAATGAGTAACAATACGGAATTACGTAACGCAGATTATGCTTTGGCACAACAAGAAATTTTAACCGAATTGCCAATTTTTCCCATTGCCAATATCAAGCGTTTATTGATTTCCGATGCCAATGTGCGAGGCGTTGAAATTACCCCCTTTGGGAATATCCATTTTGGCAAATTATCCATGGGAGAACAGAAAGAATGATTTATGCGTTCTGTCGGCGAGTTTTTCTAACCTTTATTAATTTGTTCTTACTGTCCTTGGTGAGCTACACCATTTTTATGCGTGAACCATCAAATCTCGCCTTTTCTACACCGCACTTTTTTTCGGGTTATATCAGCTATGTAAGCAGTTTATTAGAGGGCGATTTAGGTATTACTTACAACGGTGGCGATTCCCTCAATTTGGTGATTTTTACCGTGTTTCCACCCACTTTAGAACTGTGTTTTGCCGCTATTTTTCTGGCTTTTTTGTTTGGTGTGCCTTGGGGGATTATCGGTGCCTTTAACAAAAATCGGATTTACGGTAAAACCATCAGCGCCTTGTCTTCTTTCGGTGTGTCGGTACCCGTGTTCTGGATTGCACCAATTTTACTATATTTAGGTGCTGTTTATCAGTGGGAAATTGCCTCCGTGGGACAATATAATGTGTTATATGAAATCCCAAAGGTCACTGGATTTAGTGTAATTGATGTATGGTTTTTGGACGTGCCTTATCGTATCAAAGTGATTCAAAATGTATTCCAACATCTGGCGTTACCAACGTTGGTATTGGCCATTTCACCGACCATGGAAATCACCAAGCTAATCCAACAACGCACCGAATGGATTTTGTCGCAAAATTACGTCAAATTTTCCATGACCCGTGGTTGGTCAAATTTTACCATTTTGCGCCGTTACATCTTTCGTAACACACTCCCTGTGTTAATCCCCGAAATTCCCCGCTTAATCACCTTTACCTTGGCCTTATCCATGTTAATTGAAACCACTTTCGCATGGCCTGGTATTGGGCGTTGGTTAATTTTGTCCATGGAACAACAAGACTATAATAGTATTGCCGTGGGTGTAATGATTATTGGCTTATTTATCATGATTGTGAATATTATGGCGGAATTGAGTTTATTTATACTCGATCCCTTTGGCAAAAAAGGATGGCTGAATAATGCTCGATAAAGAACCCTACGAATTTCGTGAAAGCGATGCATTAAACCAAATTTGGTTATTGTTCCGCAAAAATCGTATTGCGCTATTTAGTTTCTACGCTACTTTGGGCTTATTGTTTATTGCGATTTTTGCCCCTTGGCTAGCGCCTTATAGTAGCGATATGCAATTTTTAGGCGAAGAATTAACGCCCCCCTCTTGGAATAGCGCCGGTAAGGTAATCTACTTTTTGGGTACCGATGATCTGGGACGAGATGTATTTAGTCGCTTGATTCATGGCGTCACCTACACCTTTGGCGGCAGCATGATTGTGGTCTTTTTTGCCTCGCTACTGGGCGGCATTTTAGGTATTCTGGCAGGTATGTCGAAAGGGTTAAAATCACGTATGCTAGGGCATTTTCTGGATGCGTTTTTATCCATTCCGATTTTGTTAATCAGTATCGTGATTGCCACGTTAATGGAACCGAGCCTACCCAATGCGATGTTGGCTATTTTTCTTGCATTATTACCGCACTTTATTCATGAAATTTATCAAGCTATCCGACAAGAATTGAAAAAAGAATATGTTTTGGTACTCCGTTTAGAGGGCGTATCTAATTTGGTGTTGCTGAAAGAAACCATTTTACCGAATATCAGCGTGCGCTATATTCAAGAAGTCATTCGTTCTTTTTCAGTCACCCTGATGGAAATCAGTGCATTAAGTTTTATTGCCCTCGGTGCACAACGCCCAACACCAGAATGGGGGGCAATGATTCGAGATAGCTTAGAATTGGTTTATCTCGCCCCTTGGACGGTGATTCTACCGGGTATAGCCATTATTTTATCCTTGCTCGTGGTGGTCGTATTTGGTAACGGCTTATGTAAAACCATCAACAAATATTATGAATAGGAGTCAACATGGCATTATTAGATATTCGTAATCTTTGCATTGAAATTCCCACCCCACAAGGGCGCATTAAATTGGTAGATAATGTCAATTTAACCCTAAATGAGGGTGAAATTTGCGGACTGGTGGGCGAAACAGGATCAGGCAAAAGCCTCATTGCCAAAGTGATTTGTAATGCGGTAAAAGAAGACTGGCTCATCAGCGCCGATCGCTTTCGTTTTGACGATGTGGAATTGCTGAAATTACGCCCTTATCAACGACGTAAACTGGTGGGCAAAGCCATTTCCATGATTTATCAACAACCGCTCACCTATCTTGATCCGAGCCGTAAAATTGGTAAACAAATTATTCAAAATATTCCCTCTTGGACGTTTAAAGGCCGTTGGTGGAAGTGGTTCGGTTGGAAAAAACGCCGTGCCATTGAATTGTTACATCGTGTCGGGATCAAAGAACACAAAGACATCATGAACAGCTACCCGAAAGAAATCACTGAGGGAGAGGGACAAAAAGTGATGATTGCCATTGCGGTGGCCAATCAACCTCGCTTACTGATTGCCGATGAACCGACCAATTCACTGGAACCCACTACGCAATTACAAATCTTTCGCTTGCTGTCCAGCATGAATAAAAATAACGGCATGACCATTTTACTGGCCAGTAACGACATTGCCGAAATCAGTGAATGGTGTGACAGTTTTAGCGTACTTTATTGTGGCCAAAACACCGAAATGGGGCCGAAAGAAAGCGTACTAGAGACCCCATTTCACCCTTATACAGCAGCGTTGTTGCATGCCACGCCAGATTTCAGTCAACCTTTACCACTCAAAAGCCGTTTAAGTACCTTGCGAGGCAGCGTACCATTATTGGAACACATGCCGATGGGTTGTCGCTTAGGCCCGCGTTGTCCTTTTGCGCAAAAAGACTGTGTCAATAAACCGCCTTTACGCCGTGTTCGACAACATGAATTTGCTTGTCACCACCCGCTCAATTTACGGGAAAATGGCGTCATCAAAGAAACGGCTAGCCCGTTAGTGTTAAACATTGACAATACAGCACAACAACAGACCGAGTAATGGGTTTACCCGAGAAATGGAAGAAAAAATGACCGCACTTTTAGAAGTTAACGATTTATCCAAAACCTTTAAAGAACACCAAGGGTTATTTGGCCCCGATACCTTTCACGCCGTGCAAGACGTGAGTTTTAGCCTTGAACAGAAAAAAACCTTGGCGATTATCGGCAATAACGGCTCGGGGAAATCGACACTGGCGAAAATGATTGTCGGCATTACACGCCCCACTTCAGGTTGTATTTTATTAGAGGGAAAACCCTTGACATTCGGGGATTATCAATATCGTTCTAAACGAATTCGTATGCTGATGCAAGATCCCAATTTTGCCTTTAACCCTCGTTTAAACATTGGGCAAATTTTAGATACGCCTCTCCGACTCGGCACAGAATTGGATGAAACACAACGCAATGAAAAAATCGTTGAGATTCTCCGCTTAGTCGGCCTGTATCCGGACCATACCAATGTCAAAATCAACACCCTTTCCGCCAGCCAAAAACAACGGATTGCACTTGCCCAAGCTTTGATTCTTGAACCTCAAATCATCATTGCAGATGATACCATCGGCACCCTTGATGCCTCGGTGAAAACACAACTGACCAATTTGATGTTAAACGTACAAGAACGCCGTGGCATATCCTATATTTATGTAAGCCAACACCTCGGTTTTGTCAAACATATTGCGGATCAAGTTCTGGTGTTAGATAAAGGCATGGTGGTGGAATACGGCAATACAAGAAACGTGTTTAACCATCCGAAAAGCGATATTACTAAACGGTTAGTAGAAAGCCATTTTGAGCATGGATTGGATGAGAGTGCGTGGGAAAGGGATTGGGGGTGATGGTGAGATAACGCTCCACTAACCCTGCCCCCTATCCCTATGGGATAGGAGGAAACAACAAAAAACCCGAGCCAAGCTCGGGTTTTCAAATTCTTACACTAATTTTTCAATTAGAAGAATACACGTAAACCAACAACATATTTGTTGTCTTTTGAGTAAGCTGGACCAGTAGCTTCATATGTTTTAGTGCGGAAATGTGCATATTCAACAAAAGTTACCACGTTTTTGTGTAATTGATAATCTACACCAGCTAAGTATTTATTGGTGATATCAACCGCTTTATTTTCAGCACGTTCCCATTGTACATAAACACGAGATGGTTCTGTCACTTGATAGCTTGCTTGAACTAAAGCATAGTTGCTCTTATCATTTGAATTTTGAGATTTAACTTTATGGTTGGCTTGACCGTAGTTTAAACCAAGGTTAAAGTCACCCAAGGTATAACCAGCGTGAACTAACCATTGACGGTTTTTCGCCACAGTATCTCTTGTTGTACCATTATCATAGTTGTCTTGACTATAAACAGCAGCAAAATCTAATGCCTGACTTTCACCTAATTCTAGGTTATAGAATAAGGTTGCTGCGTAACCATTTTTCAAACTATCGTCTGTTGAACCACCGCTAGTACGAGTTTTACTACTATTACCAAATAAATAATCTAAACCAAAGCTAAAACCACTCCACTCTGCTGAACGGAATTTAACAGATTTGTCTGCATCAGTTGTTAACGGAATTAATGCTCCACTGAAAGTATAACCGTTATCACCAATCACATCATCTGCATTGGTTGCTTGACGACCAAAACTTAATGCACCGATATCTTGGTGTTCAAAACCACCGAATAATTTATTGGTAGTTGGATTGTTAAACGAGCTCTTCTCGTCCGCACCATCGTTAAAACGTAATTGATAACCCGCAAATGCGCCGAAACCATTACCTAAATCTTGTTTGACATCGACAAGTACACGAGAGCCATCATTTTGTAAATCAGTACGTTGATCATTTCCAAAACGACCTAATGCCATACGGAATGAACCGCTTAATTCAATTTTTGTGCCGTCTTTTTCGTAAACGGTGGCGGCGTTGGCTGTGCTTACTGCTGTTGCGGCTGTGGCAGCCACTGCTAATGCTACTAATGTTTTTTTCATAATAGATTCCTTCTTGTATCAGGATTATTGTTATATACAATTAAGATTTGAACTTTTCAAAAAGAATGCGGTCAAACCTCGCTTTTTTAAAGCCTAGTCATATTGCCAAAGAATAAAATCAAGGTCAACCATAAAAAACAAATTTTCCAAAAAAATGTGATGAAGATCACATTTTTCTTGCATTTTAGTCTATTTTATAGACAACTCACGCTATATATCACTCCATTATGAGGGGAAACAAGGCAAAAAATCGCATAAAGTGGAGTGAGTAAGTAAAAATTACAGCTGAAAAATCACCCGCAAGCCAATATTCTGCGGATTATTCTGCCGATTTTCTAACCGCACTTGAATATGATGTAATTCCGCAATGCGTTTCACAATGGATAAACCTAACCCACTGCCCTTTTCATTTTGCCCGGCGGGACGATAAAAACGCTGGCCCAATTTATCTAAATCGGCTTGATTCACCCCGCCACCATTATCCTCAATATAAATCGCCGTTTTTTCTAACCGCACCTTGACTTGGCTATGGGTTGGGCAATATTTAATGGCGTTATCCATGACGTTGCGCAACATTAAAGACAACAAGACGGTTTGCCCTTGGCGTGGTTCGGGAGTCGCCTTAACGTCAAAATGCAGTTCAATCTGTTTGTGTTGGGCGGAAAAATACAGCTCGCTGATTACCGAGCTAATCAGCGTTTGCCAATCAATGTTTTCCAATTCCTCTAATTGTTGCAGATTATCTAAGCGAGAGAGGGTTAATAATTGTTCGATCACCTGTGTCGCACGATCAATGCCTTGCGTGAGATTTGTTAAGGCTTCCTCTCTTAATGCTACATCATCACCGACCATTTGCGCAATTTCCGCTTGAATCCGTAAACCCGCTAATGGGCTGCGTAACTCATGCGCGGCGTCGGACGTAAAGCGACGCTCTCGGGCTAACATGCTGGAAGTGCGGTCAAAAAAGCCGTTTAATCCTTGCACTAACGGCAAAATTTCATCCGGTAGATTTTCTGTGGTAATATGTTGATGATTATCTGGCGAACGGCGCCGCATTTCCCGCCCCACTTGATTAATGGCTTTTAATTCTCGCCCAATCAGTAAAATCATCAAGCCAATAAGTAAGGGCAAGCCCGCAATCCACACCCACATTTGCTTAAACACCATATCATTAATCAGGCTACCCCGATATTTAAGCTGCTGCCCGACCGCCACAATTAAGCTACGATCTTCGGAGGGCAACCAAAAAATGCGCCATTTATCCTTATCTTCGCCCGCCAACGTCGTCACCGAAAATCCGCGTGTTGGGGCAAAAATAAAGTTTTCCCCTTTTGCGTCATCCCCCAATAATAATTGGCCGTCACGTGTAAATACAGCAAAAGCTAAGGCGTCATCATCATAATGAGATTTCCGTTTATGAAACGGACGAAATCCGCCACGTTTTTGGCGTTCCAGCAGAATTTGATGTAAGTTCGAGGTAGCTAATCGTTTGGCTAATAACACCTGTTGTGCATCAAACAGTTCGTCCACTTCCTTACGCACTTCAAACCACGCAATCGCCGTCGAAATGCCCCATATAATTAAGGCAGTTAACGACAAAATGGAAATTAAACGTAAGCGTAAGCTATTCTTTTGCCGTAATTTCATCCTGTTTTCCTAAGGCGTAACCGACGCCATGCACGGTTCGAATAAATTGTTTGCCTAATTTTTTACGTAAATTATACATGTGAACTTCAAGGGCATTACTGCTCACATCATCCTCCCAACTGTATAATTTTTCCTCGATAAACGTGCGACTTAACACCCGTTTTTGATTGAGCATAAACAATTCAAGTAACTTATATTCTCTTGTGGTGAGCGAAATATCTTGATCTTCGAGCCAAACCTTATGATTATTCGGATCAAATTTCACGGCGCCGTATTCAATAATCGGGTTCGTTTGCCCATGACGGCGACGAATTAACGCCTGCAAACGTGCCACCACTTCCGCTAAAGCAAAGGGCTTACACAAATAATCATCCGCCCCACGTTGCAAGCCATGGATACGTTCATCTAAGGTATCACGAGCGGTTAAAATCAAAATCGGCACATCTTGATTATCCGCTCGCCATTGTTGCAAAATAGCCAATCCATCCATTTTGGGCAAGGTTAAATCTAACACGACGGCGTCATAATCCGCAGATTTAATCGCCTCAAAACCTGTTTTGCCGTCAGTAAACCAATCCACCAAAAAGCCTGATTTGGTTAAGCCAATATTTAACCCATTACCGATTAAGGGATCATCTTCAATCACTAAAATTCGCATAAATTACACCGCAGTTTTTCAATTTGTTCTATTAGCATAACAAAAAAGCGACCGCAATAGTCGCTTTTAGAGAAAATTATTCTGCTTTTTCAGCAGGTTTACTCGACGGCTTGCCCTCTGGTCTTGTTCTTACTTTCTCCACCACAACCGCCTCCACTTCAGTTTTGCCCCAAGATTTTTCCACTTCGGCCACGATCTTGACGTTATCTTCTGGCGTAATCAATCCACGCATGGCTTTACGATTAATCTCTAAGGTTAATTCACCTGAGCTATCTTTAAATACGAAGTCGTTTTTACCCACTTGTTTCACAATATGACCGATTAAAATAATCGGTTGATCATCTTGCCACTTTTCTGCGTCCGCCACTTGTGTAGTTTTGGTCGGCATAAATCCACCGTGCATAAAAGGTTCAGGACGTTCATGATTAGGACGATTTTCCGCCATTCTATTGCCACGTTCAGCCCCTTGCCTACGATTCTCTGGCGATCTTGCTTTTGCTTGCACCACCACGGGATCTAAGGTGGCTTGTGATTCAGGTGCGGTTTCTGCTTGTACAAGCGTTGTCCCCGCTAAAATAGATAAACCCAATAAGGCCGCTAAACTCGTTTTTTTCATTACATTTTTTTTCATCATCATTTCCTTTGTAAAATAACGTTAATCATCCAAAGCGTTGCGCCATGACATCACTTTGTTGAGAGAGATTAAAACAGATAAGTATTAAGAAAAAATGAAGAAAGGATTAAAAAATTAAAATCCCATTCGCCACCAGAATAATAAAGGCAAAATCACTAAAAAAAGCACCGCACTTAAACCGACCGCCCATTTAAATTGCCAATGTTGGGTCTTATGCCGAAAATGTTGCATACCCAAATGCACACCGATAAACCCACCAATAAAACAAAGGGTAAAGAACACCAATTCTTCAATTCGCCATTGTTTATTTTCAGCACGTTTTTTATCTTCTCGCATTAAAAAATAAGCGGTGATATTCACCACCGCTATATAGGTTATAAAGAAGTAAAGCATGGCTTATTTTTCATAAACCGGTAAACGTTTACAAATTTCCAACACTTTCGCTTTGGTTGCTGCAATGACGCTTTCTTCATTGTCTTTGCCTAACGCATCTAATACATCACACATCCAACCGGCTAATGCAGTGACATCTTGCTCATTGAAACCACGACGAGTGACAGATGGTGTACCTACACGAATACCTGATGTCACAAACGGTTTTTGTGGATCATTTGGCACGGCATTTTTGTTGACCGTAATATTGGCACGACCTAATGCCGCATCCGCTGCTTTACCTGTTAAGCCTTGTTTTACAAAGCTCACCAAGAATAAATGGTTTTCGGTGCCGTTAGACACTACGTCATAACCACGAGATTTAAACACTTCCACCATGGCCTTAGCGTTTTTAACCACATTTTGTTGATAGACTTTGTATTCTGGTTCAAGAGCCTCTTTAAAACAAACGGCTTTTGCTGCAATGATATGCACTAATGGACCACCTTGACCCGCAGGGAATACCGCAGATTGGAATTTTTTGTACATTTCTTCATCACCAGAAGAAGAAAGGATTAACCCCCCACGTGGACCGCCTAAAGTTTTGTGGGTGGTTGTGGTCACAACATGAGCGTGTGGTAATGGATTTGGATAAACGCCGGCGGCAATTAAACCTGCTACGTGTGCCATATCGACAAATAAATACGCCCCCACTTCGTCGGCAATTTCACGCATTTTTGCCCAGTCCACCACTTGGCTATAAGCAGAGAAACCGGCGACGATCATTTTTGGTTTGCATTCTAAGGCTTTTTGACGTACATCTGCATAGTCGATTAAACCGTCTGCGGTGATACCGTATAACACGGAATTGTAGATCTTGCCCGAAAAGCTCACTTTCGCCCCATGGGTTAAG
This sequence comes from Lonepinella sp. BR2474, assembly GCF_051851555.1. Lineage (NCBI taxonomy): Bacteria > Pseudomonadati > Pseudomonadota > Gammaproteobacteria > Pasteurellales > Pasteurellaceae > Lonepinella > Lonepinella sp. BR2474. The sequence continues at coordinate 208,885 of NZ_JBPDVH010000002.1, forward strand.
TGACCACCATGTGCTAAATCCATGCCTAAAATCGTATCACCTGGTTTAATTAACGCCATATAGACGGCTGCATTGGCTTGTGAACCTGAATGCGGCTGCACATTGACATAATCTGCCCCAAATAATTGTTTGGCACGATCAATGGCTAATTGTTCAACAACATCCGCATATTCACAACCACCGTAATAACGTTTGCTTGGATAACCTTCCGCATATTTATTGGTAAATTGTGAGCCTTGTGCTGCCATTACTAATGGGCTGGCATAGTTTTCAGAGGCAATCAATTCAATATGCTCTTCTTGACGACGGTTTTCATCTTGAATGGCTTGCCATAAAATAGGATCGTAATTTTCAATGGTGACAGATTTTTTAAACATAGATTTGTCCTTCTAAAGTTGGTGGGTAAATTTTGTGATAGTTTACCCTGTTTTGGATTAAAATTTAATTGTTAATTATTCCAATTCTAAATGAATAATTTTCATCTTTATTTCGTTTGCTCTCTCGCCACTGCCCGATAGCCAATATCACGGCGATAAAAACGGCCTGTCCAATTCACTTTTTCGGCTAATTTCAAGGCTTTTTGTTGGGCATCAAATACGGAATTACCTAAAGCCGTGACACACAGCACTCGTCCACCGTTAGTAACAAGTTTACCGTCTTTTTCTGCCACACCGGCTAAAAAGACTTTTTCATCTGTCTTACTTTCTGTTGGTAAACCGTGAATTTCGTCATGTTTACGGTAATCTGCGGGATAGCCTTCTGCTGCCAACACGATACCTAATGCAGGCTGTTCTGCCCATTGGGATTTCAGCTGATCTAACTCACCTTGACAGGCTTTCAAACAAAGCTCAACTAAATCTGATTGCAAACGCATCATAATCGGTTGGGTTTCAGGATCACCAAAACGGCAGTTAAATTCGATCACTTTCGGCTGACCATTTTTATCAATCATTAGACCCGCATATAAAAAGCCTTTATACACATTATTTTCCGCTGCCATACCACGTACGGTTGGATAAATAATTTGTTCCATCACACGCTGATGAATTTCTGGTGTGACCACAGGTGCTGGTGAATATGCCCCCATTCCACCGGTGTTCAGCCCTTGATCATGTTCACCAACACGTTTATGGTCTTGACTGGTTGCCATGGGTTCAACGTGTTCACCGTCTACCATGACAATAAAACTGGCTTCTTCACCGTCCAGAAATTCTTCCACCACCACTCGGCTACCCGCTTCACCAAAGGCATTGCTGGCTAACATATCACGCACCGCATTTTCGGCTTCTGCCAACGTCATTGCCACAATCACGCCTTTGCCAGCCGCTAAACCATCTGCTTTAATCACAATCGGTGCACCTTTTGCACGAATATAGGCAAGAGCAGGTTCAATTTCCGTGAAGTTTTGATATTCCGCCGTTGGGATCTTGTGACGAGCTAAAAAATCTTTGGTAAAGGCTTTCGAGCCTTCCAGTTGAGCTGCAGATTGACGTGGTCCGAAAATGGTTAGCCCTGCTTGTTCAAAGGCATCGACCACACCGACGACTAACGGAGCTTCAGGACCCACGATAGTTAAGCCGATTTGGTTATCTTGCGCAAATTTGACTAAAGCAGGTACGTCGGTCGCAGAAATGGGTACATTTTGCACCGCACTTTCTCTGGCTGTTCCTGCGTTTCCTGGGGCGACAAAGACTTTGGTGGCGAGTGGTGATTGGGCAGCTTTCCAAGCGAGGGCGTGTTCGCGACCGCCATTTCCAATAATTAATATATTCATTTTGTTTCCTTTATTTTAATTACAATATGTTTGTTTTTTAATAACGGGTTTCGCCCGTTGGGCGACCATACTTTCTTTTGCTTGTGCAAAAGAAAGTAGGCAAAGAAAAGCACACCCCGACTTCACCGCTTTTCTTTGCTCGTTTGGCATTTTCTTAACGCTAAATTTTGAACTCGCTTCGCTCAGACATGCAAAATTTAGCTAAAAATGCCAAGTCGCAAAGGCGGTTCAGACGGGGCCCCAGATTTTGACCGAGCGTAAACAAAAGTGCGGTTGAAAAAATAAATATTTTTTAAGCTACGGAGTAGCGTCACCATGCTTAACCTAGTACGCCAGTACTAGGTATTCTCTATTTTTCCACTGCTTTCTATTCCACCACCAATGGGGCCCCATGTTTGCCGCCTGAAAATAATTAAATTTGTAGGAAAAGTTGTGCTGTTTGAGCGAAGCGAGTTGACAACTTTTCCGTTAAGCAAATTTAATTATTTTCAGGAAACAAGGCAAAGTTGGGGTGTGCTTTCTTTTTGCTTACTTTTTCTTTGCACAAGCAAAGAAAAAGTAAGTCGCCATCGGCGAAACCCGATCTAGATTAAAAGAAAAATTCTCTTAAAATCCTAGTGTCTAAAATGCCGCATTCTCGTTAACACCATCACCATCCCATGTTCATCCGCCGCATCAATCACCTCCTGATCCCGCATTGAACCACCGGGGTGAATCACACATTCAATGCCTACTTTTGCCGCTGCATCAATACCATCACGGAACGGGAAGAACGCATCAGATGCCATTACGCAACCCGCCACGTTCAAACCCTCATCTTGTGCCTTAATGCCTGCAATTTTGGCAGAATAAACTCGGCTCATTTGCCCTGCTCCGATACCGATAGTTTGGTTATCTTTGGCATAAACAATGGCGTTAGATTTGACGAATTTCGCCACTTTCCAGCAGAATAATAAATCCTGTAATTCTTTTTCTGTCGGTTTACGTTTGCTGACCACTTCTAAATCATCAATGCCCACCATACCTAAATCTGCGTCTTGCACCAATAATCCACCGTTGACACGTTTAACATCTAAACGTTGTTGAGCTGAACTAAATTCACCACAAGCTAATAAACGCACATTTTTCTTTGCTTTCACCACTTCAACAGCGGTGGCTGAAACTGTTGGTGCAATAATCACTTCCACAAATTGACGCTCTACAATCGCTTTCGCCGTTTGTTCATCTAACTCACGATTAAAGGCAATAATCCCACCAAAGGCAGAAGTCGGATCCGTTTGATAAGCCCGATCGTAGGCTGTCAAAATATTCTCGCCCAATGCCACACCACAAGGGTTAGCGTGTTTTACGATCACACAAGCAGGTTCAGCAAAGGATTTAACACATTCAAGAGCAGCGTCTGTATCTGCAATATTGTTATAAGAAAGGGCTTTGCCTTGTAATTGTTTGGCGGTGGAAACGCTGGCTTCTTTGACATCTTGTTCCACATAAAATGCAGCATTTTGATGGCTATTTTCACCATAACGCATGGTTTGTTTGCGTACAAAATTCAGATTCAAAGTACGTGGAAATTGACCACAAACCGCATTTTCATCTTCTTCGTCTGCTTTAAAATAAGGTTTTACCAATTTACCAAAATAATTGGCAATCATGCTGTCATATTGAGCGGTATGTTCAAAGGCTTTAATCGCCAAATCAAAACGGGTTTCTAAGGTTAAACTATTTTGATTTTTATCCATTTCGGCAAGAATGGCATTAAAATCTTGATTATTTACCACAATCGCCACATCTTTATGGTTTTTCGCTGCAGATCGCACCATAGTTGGTCCGCCAATATCAATATTTTCCACCGCATCGGCAAGACTACAATCAGGTTTCGCCACCGTTGCCGCAAAAGGATAAAGATTCACCACCACCATATCAATAGGATCAATTCCGTGCTGTTGCATGATACCATCATCTGTGCCACGACGACCTAAAATGCCACCATGCACTTTCGGATGTAAGGTTTTCACTCGCCCGTCCATCATTTCGGGAAAGCCAGTATAATCAGAAACTTCCGTTACGGCTAAACCACTGTCTGCTAACAATTTAGCCGTACCGCCTGTTGATAATAATTTCACCCCACGTTGCACTAGACCCTGTGCAAATTCCACGATACCACTTTTGTCTGAAACGCTTAATAACGCCTGACGAATAGGACGATTTGATTGCATTGACATGTTCCTTTGAGAATAAATAAAAATCGGTTTGCATTATAACGCAAACGGTTGCGTTTATGTACTGGATAAATAAAAAAAGCCTATATCTCTTAAAATACAGGCTTCTGGTATGACATAAAGTGCGGTTATTTATTGTCTAACGCAAAGGCACCGCCACCTTGGAAGAAAATATAGAAAAAGGCAAAGCAATATAACGCTGCCAATTCCCCTTTGTTGGTCAAAGGTAAGAATAAATTATCGGCAGGGATCGCATGCACTTGGAAATACGCCACCGCCATCATACCAGAAAGCAAAAATGCCACTGGGCGAGTAAACAAACCTAAAATCAATAAGATACCGCCTGTAATTTCTAAAATACCGCCAATACCATACATAGAAAATACAGGCACTGCACCATTTCCGCCAGTCATGGACATAGGAAATTCAAAATACTTCGCCGTGCCATGTAACAAGAACATATAAGCCGCCATGATACGTAACAAGGCTAACGCATAAGGGGAATATTTATTTAATGAATTCATACTACTTTCCTTAATAAAATAAAAATGAGTTTTCATTATACGGATTTCTTTTGGTTAATAAAGCCTAAATGAGTGAAAGAACTTTTTATTTTTAGTGAATAATCTTGCTTAACATATTAAATACACCACTAAATAATCTCATTTTGTGATCTGCATTCCAAAATGACATCATTTTTCTATACAAATTTACGCCAACATTTTATTGTCAATTTCATCTTGCCATTATATGAGAGATAACCGATAATTTATGCGACTATTTAAAACTAAACCCTTTGCGGATTTCGCCGATAAAAAAGGGATTGAAGACAGCTTATTAATTGAGGCCGTTGAACGTGCCGAAAAAGGCCTGATTGATGCAGATCTCGGCGGTGGTGTGATCAAACAGCGAATAGCCAGAAAAGGACAAGGGCGATCTTCGGGGTATCGATCATTGATTTTTTATAAAATTGGGCAACATGTGTTTTTTGTGTCGATTTTTGAGAAAAGCGATAAAGACAATATCTCAAGAAATGAACTTACTGCATTAAAAGACTTAAGCGAGGAATATTTTTCACTTTCCGATGAACACATAGCACAACGGATGAAAAAAGGTTCTTTAATTGAAATTTTTCTAACTCACATTGGAGAAAGCAATGAAATATAACAGCATTATATGCCAACAACTCCATGAACACGTGACTGATTTATATGAAAATGGACTCGTTGATAAAAAAACCATGGATAAATTTGATAAAAGTTGTCTTGTACCAGTCCAACAACTCACTAGCAACGAAATTTGCGAAATTCGTGAAAAAGAAGGCATTTCACAAGGCACTTTTGCACATCATTTAAACGTCAGTAAAAGCCTCGTGTCTGCGTGGGAGCGTGGTGTAAAGAAACCCTCTGGGGCAGCCTTGAAATTATTAAATATTGTGCAACAAAAAGGCCTTGATGCGATTGCGTAAGATTAACGGCGTTAATCTATTAACGCCGTTGGTTTGTCATTACGGTTGGAATGAATTAATATGCTGATGAAATGTCTCTGCATTCAAAAAACCTGTCACTCTAGCTCCAGTTATTTCCTTACCTTTCTGATCAAAAAACAAAATCGTCGGTAATCCTAGCACCTTGAATTTAGCCATAATTTCTTGATTTTCTGGTGTATTTTTGGTCATATCTACTTGCAATAATAAAATCTGTTCAAAGTCCTGTTGTACTTGTTGATCTACAAAAGTATATTTCTCAAATTCTTTACAAGCTACGCACCAATCCGCATACAAATCCACCATAGCAACCGATTTTGGGTTATTGGCCAAGGCTTGTTCTAATTCCGTAAGGCTATGAATACGTTGAAAGTGCGGTGCAAAATTTCCCTGTTTTTGTACCGCACTTTGTGCAGTCTGAGCAAACATACCTGAATATTGCAATGTGAAAAATGCCGATAAAGCGACAACAACACCCAACCAATAACGTTGACTGGCAATCCAAGCACAAAATAAGATTAACCATACCGCCCAAAGTTCTAACGACCATTGCCCGAATACTCGTTCTAATAAAATCACTGGCAATAACAAAAGGATAAAACCAAACAACTGTTTCACCATATTCAGCCAATTTCCCGATTTAGGTAAAATTTGATTGCCAAATACCGTCACTAAAATTAAGGGTATCCCCATCCCTAAGGCCAATAAATACAGGGTAATTGCCCCAATAAAAAGATCTCCACTTTGTGCCACATACAATAATGCACCTGAAAGCGGTGCGGATGTACAAGGGGACGCCACTAACCCCGCCAATGCCCCCATAACAAATACACCGAAATAAGCACCTGACTGCTGTTTTTGACTTAATTGGGTGATTTTGGTTTGTAACCTTGTTGGCAATTGTAGAGTAAACAGACCAAACATGGATAAGGCTAATAACACAAATAACAACGACAAGCCGATTAAAACGGGCGGGCTTTGTAAGGCTTGTTGAAAGGGCAAGCCAATAGCAGCCACGATTAACCCGAGTAAGGTATAAGTTAACGCCATGCCTTGCACATAAATCACACTTAGCGCCAAGGCACGTCCTGTGCTAGGGCGCTCACCTTGACCAATCACAATCGCAGACAGTAAAGGGAGCATGGGCAATACGCAAGGTGTAAACGCCAAGCCTAAGCCGAGTAAGAAAAACCAAAATACGGCATAGTGCGATTGGAATAATCGATTAGCCAGTTGATCCTGTTCACTCTCCGTGGCAAAAACAGCCGTCTTTTCCACCGCACTTTGTTCAAACAAAACAGGGAAATTGGCTAAATCCACGATTTTTTCCTCGGGCGGGTAACATAATCCTTGGGTACAACCCTGATAATTCACCTTTAATTTAGTTTGCGCATTGGCTTGCAATTCTGGCACTAAAACGCTTAATTCATGGCGAAAAATTTCCGTTTCACCAAAAAATTCATCTTGATGAATTTCCCCTGTTGGAAATTGTAACGTCCCCACATAACCATTTTCTGCCGTGACGCTCAATTCATTTTTATATAAATAATAGCCCTCGGCAATCTGCCAATGTAATGCAACTTGTTGTTGATTTGGCTGAACAGAGAACTGAAATGCCTGATCTGCGGGTAAAAACGTCTTTTTACCGTCAAATAATCCCGCTTGTGCAGAAAATGCTAGCCAAAGTGCGGTGCAAAATACAAAAAATTTTTTCATGCTCTATTCCCTAATAAATCGTTCTCTAAGCTGATGTAACTGATCTCGCACCGCAGCCGCTTGTTCAAATTCCAAATTCTGAGCAAATTGATACATTTGCTGTTCCAATTTCTTGATTTCTTTTTGCAAGGCTTTTGGATCGATCGCCCGATAAGTGGCTTGCGGTTCTTCAATGCGACCACCTTTGCCCCTGCCTTTAGCTTTGTTCATTGCCCCTTGCCCAATATCTAACAATTCGCCCACTTTTTTGTTTAACGCTTGCGGGACAATACCTCGTTCTTCGTTATATTTGATTTGTTTTTCACGACGGCGGTTGGTTTCGCTGATGGCTTTTTCCATGGAGTTGGTAATGCGATCTGCATATAAAATGGCTTTGCCTTTCAGGTTTCGAGCAGCACGGCCAATGGTTTGAATTAAGGAGCGTTCGGAACGCAAAAAGCCCTCTTTATCTGCGTCCAAAATCGCGACCAAAGACACTTCCGGAATATCCAATCCCTCTCGCAATAAGTTAATTCCCACCAACACATCAAATTCACCCAAGCGTAAATCACGCAGAATTTCCACCCGTTCCACCGTATCAATATCGGAGTGTAAATAACGCACTCGCACGCCATGTTCTTCCAAATAATCGGTTAAATCTTCCGCCATGCGTTTGGTTAAGGTAGTGACTAATACACGTTCATTGAGATCCGCTCGAATACGGGCCTCGGAAAGCAAATCATCCACCTGAATCGCCACGGGACGAATTTCAATTTCAGGATCCAACAAGCCGGTTGGGCGCACGACCTGATCGATAATTTCATCTCCTGATTTGTCCAATTCATAAGGCCCTGGTGTCGCTGACACATAAATGGTCTGCGGCGCCAATCGCTCAAATTCTTCAAAACGTAACGGACGATTATCCAACGCCGATGGCAAACGAAAACCGTATTCCACCAAGGTTTCTTTGCGTGAACGGTCGCCCCGATACATGCCCCCAATTTGTGGCACCGTGACATGGCTTTCATCAATCACCAACAAAGCATCAGACGGCATATAATCAAACAAGGTCGGTGGCGGTTCGCCCTCTTTTCGACCAGATAAATAGCGAGAGTAATTTTCAATGCCAGAGCAATAACCGAGTTCATTCATCATTTCAATATCAAACTGGGTGCGTTGCGTAATTCGTTGTTCTTCCAGTAATTTGTTTTCTTGAATAAACTGTTCACGGCGTTGCACTAATTCTGCTTTGATTTTCTCAATCGCCTCTAAAATCCGTTCTCTTGGCGTCACATAGTGGGTTTTCGGGTAAATGGTAAAGCGAGGCATGGCGCCAAAGCTCGTTCCTGTCAGTGGATCAAACAGGCTTAAACGTTCAATTTCATCATCAAATAATTCAATACGAACCGCTTTATCGTCCGATTCGGCAGGGAAAATATCAATGATTTCGCCCCGCACTCTAAAGGTGCCACGCTGAAACGCCTGATCATTGCGAGTATATTGCAATTCAGCCAACTTCGCCAATATTTGCCGTTGATCGATAATGGCACCGCTTTGCAAATGCAACATCATTTTCAAATAGCTGTCGGGATCGCCCAAACCATAAATCGCAGACACCGAGGCCACCACAATGGTATCTCGCCGTTCCAGAAAAGATTTGGTGGCAGACAATCGCATTTGTTCGATTTGATCATTAATCGACGCATCTTTTTCAATAAAGGTGTCGCTGCTCGGCACATAGGCCTCAGGCTGATAATAATCATAGTAAGACACAAAATATTCCACCGCATTTTCAGGGAAAAACGCTTTCATTTCCGCATAAAGTTGGGCAGCGAGCGTTTTATTCGGGACGAGCACCATAGCGGGGCGGTTAAGTTGTGCAATCACATTGGCAATGGTAAAGGTTTTGCCCGATCCCGTTACCCCCAATAATGTTTGATGGGCTAAACCGTCGTTTAAATTTTCCGCTAATTTCGCAATGGCGGTGGGTTGATCGCCAGAGGGTTGGAATTCGGAATGTAAAATAAAAGGTTTACTGTTAATTTTGGTGGCCATGTTTGCTACTGATCATTTGTAAAGTGCGGTGTACAAAATTCCGACATGAATTTTGAACGTTGCTTGCAACGGGGGCAAAAGCCCCGAACAATCCTAAAAAGGATTGTGAGTATTTTATCATATTTTTAGCTTAAAATCAGGTTGAAAAAATTCAAGTTTTACACAGACTTATCGTTGTCAAGCTGAATAAAAAACATTTTCATTAAAAATTTTGTAAAATTTCACTAGATTTTAGTTAACTTATTGATTTACATATCAATGTTATTTTACGAACAATCCCTCACAGAACCGCCATCAAGCTAGATATGGCCTAGCATGACCGAATTTTTTTAAATTTAACTCACAGAGTTATCCACAGCTTGTGTGGATAGAAAAAACAACACATTTTATTGATTTTTAGACTTGACAATTCATGCAGAGATCATTATCATTCGCCACCTATCTTGATTGATTCAGAATTATTCCTCCTTAGTTCAGTCGGTAGAACGGTGGACTGTTAATCCATATGTCGCAGGTTCGAGTCCCGCAGGAGGAGCCATTTCCTTTTGGTGAACTTTTATTTATCTCCTTTGATAAAAGTTCCTATTAAGCCAGAAGTTTTAGCCCAAATTTTTTTGGGCTTTTATTTTTTCTGCACTATCTCTCTTTTCCTGAATCCGCTATAATGCCCACCTTTATTTTAGATTGAATGATTATTTATGCTTTTACCTAGTTTAGCGCTTATTTTCGGATTATTGTTATTGGTCTGGTCGGCCGACCGTTTTGTAGATGGTGCCGCCGCCACGGCTCGCCATTTTGGCATGCCTCCGCTGTTAATTGGTATCGTGATTATTGGCTTTGGTACCTCTGCCCCTGAAATGGTGGTGTCAGCCATCTCGGCTTTTCGTGGCAACCCCGGTATTGCCTTGGGCAATGCTTATGGCTCAAACATTACCAATATCGCCCTGATTTTAGGGTTCACTGCGTTAGTGAAACCCATTTTAGTGCATTCACAAGTGATAAAACAGGATTTACCCATCTTGCTTATCGTCACCGCACTGTCTGCCTATTTACTCTATGATATGCAAATTTCTCGCCTTGATGCCGTAATTTTAATCGCCATTCTCGCAGGGTATATGGCGTGGACAATCTGGCAAGGGTTACGCCAGAAAAATGTTGAATTGCCAGAAGAATTGCAACATCAAAAATACATGCCGTTAAGCAAAGCGCTATTTTGGCTGGTTATTGGCTTGGTGTTGCTGATGGCTAGCTCGCAACTCTTAGTATGGGGTGCAGTGGAAATTGCCCATTATTTTGGCGTCAGTGATTTAGTGATTGGCTTGACTATTGTGGCAATCGGCACATCATTACCCGAATTAGCCTCCTCCATTGCCGCCGCCCGAAAAGGCGAGGTGGATTTAGCCGTGGGCAATATTATTGGTTCTAACTTATTTAACACCCTTGCCGTGGTGGGAATTGCCGGCGTAATTCATCCAATGGAAGTAGAAAGTGCGGTGCTTTCTCGTGATGTTTTGATTATGTCCGCTTTAACAGTCGCCTTGTTTGCATTCGGTTATGCCTTTAAACAACCCAATGGACAAATTGGGCGGTTTAAAGGGTTGTTATTGTTGCTTTGTTATGTTGGGTATAATAGTTATCTGTTTTATACCGCAGTTTAATGTTTTCATTCCCCTGTTCAACAGGGGAATTTTTTATCCCAACCGCGCCAACAACAAGGCCTCTAACTGATGTCGCTCGGTTTCATTTAGTGCTTTATTCTGGGCGTTAGTCAGCATAAAAAAGTCCTCCGCTCTGGCGCCGACGGTGGTGATTTTGGCGTTAATAATATTCAGATGTAGCTCGCTGAAAACTTGGCTGACGGCTGCCAATAAGCCCGCTTTGTCTAAAGCAAAGAGTTCCATTTCGGTGTGTTCGGCTTTTTTGGTGTCGAGAAAACGAACGTCCGTTTTAACCTGAAAATGCGCCAATTTGGGGTTGCTTGAACTGGACAAAATGGGCAGCTTTTCTTGGGTTAAGGCGGTGGTGAGGCTTTTTTCTAAATCACGGCGGCGATCAAAGGGCAATAAGTCGCCGTTTAATTCGGTGACAATAAAGGTATCTAACACATAACCGTCTAGGCTGGTGCTGATTTTAGCATTATGAATACTGATTTTTTTCGCCCCAATGGTGGCCACGACTTTGTAAAATAAATTAGGTTGATCTTGGCAATACACAAAGACTTCCGTGCCACCGTCGGAAAAACGGTTACTGATTTTGACCAAGGGTTGTTGGGTCATCTTCTCGAGCAATTCAAAATGCCAGACCAGTTCTTTTGGCGTATTGCGTAAGAAATAATCATCAGGGCAACGTTGCCATAAGGTTTGGATAGGTTGTTGCTGAGATGGGTTGAGCATGTTCAACGCCTGATGACGATTTTCATCAATAGTTTTCTGATTATCCAAAAGCTGATCCATACCTTGGGCAAATTGTTTCAAGGTGGATTGATACAAAGTGGTGAATAAGGCCAATTTCCAACTGTTCCACAGCGTCTGATTGGTGGCGCAAATATCAGCGACGGTTAAACAAAGCAATAAATCTAAGCGAACTTTATTTTGCACCTCTTCCGCAAAGGCCATCACCACTTCGGGATCGTAAATATCACGCCGTTGTGCCACCGTTGACATCAATAAATGCTGTTTGACTAACCATTCCATGCAGGCCGTTTCTCGGGCGTCAAAGCCATGCTGTTGAGCAAATTTCCGCACGTCCTCCGCCCCAAGTTCCGCATGATCGCCACCTCGCCCTTTGGCAATATCATGAAATAAGGCACTGATATAAAGCAACGTGCGGTCGGCAATAGTGGGAAACACTTGATGACAAATGGGGTAATCTGATTCACTTTCTGGCTGTAAAAAACGTTCCAAGGTAAGCAACACTCGCATGGTATGTTCGTCTACGGTGTACACATGAAATAAATCAAATTGCATTAAGCCCTCAATGCCTTGCCATTGGGGAAGATAGGCGCTGAAAACGCCATATTGGTGCATGGGGATAATCGCCCGTGCAATGGCGTTGGGCTGTGATAAGACACGTAAAAATTTTTCTCGAGCAAGCGGCAATTCACTGAGCGGTTGGCGTTGTTGCTTTAAGGCAATATGCAACTGGCGTAGCACAGAGGAATGAATCTCTGCCTGTGGTTGGGCGGTGAGATGATAGAATAAATCCAATATAGTATCGGGTTCAGTAATAAAGCCATTTTCTTGAATTAAACAAATCAAATTATTTTGCAACAGAAAATGTCGGTCTAAAAAAATACGTGAATTTTGCACCGCACTTTTATTTAACACAAAACGCCCGACCAAAAAATGCTCTCGATAATGTTTGGTTAACACATCACTTAGCCCTGAAATGGTTTGTAAGGCTTGAAAAAAGCGTTTCATCATCTGCTCAACGCCTTGATTGCCGTTGCCTTGATAGCCTAATAATTCGGCAATCTTCACTTGGCGATCAAACAATAAGCGGTTGTCATAGCGTTTTAAGATTAAGTGTAAAGCAAAACGCACTTTGAATAAAAATTGCTGATGGTATTGCAATAACCCATATTCTTCGGGGTACAGCAAGCCCGCTTGTAAAATCTCTTGTAAGGTGATGGCGTGGGAATGACGTAAAGCAATCCAGTAAATCAGGTGCAAATCACGCAAGCCACCGGGGCTGTATTTGATATCGGGTTCTAGGTTATAGCTCGTATTGTTATAGCGTTGATAACGTTGTTGTTTTTCCTCGACTTTCGCCTTAAAAAACGTTTCTCTTGGCCAAAAATCGGGTTGGCTCAAGAGTGCGGTTAATTTTTCAAAATTTTCTGCGTTACCGCAAAGATAGCGGCTTTCCAATAAGTTAGTGGCAATGCTAATATCCGCACGGCCTTGTTCGTCGCACTCACTTAAGGTACGCACACTCGCCCCCACATCAAAGCTACAATCCCATAAGAATTGAATAAAATCCCTGAGCTTTTGCTCGACTTCTGGGGAATTTGGTTGTTCAGATAAAATTAAAAAGTCCAGATCGGACAAGGGAAACATTTCTTGTCGCCCATAGCCCCCGACCGCAATCAAAGTTAAGGGCGCATGATCTAATTGGAACTGTTGCCAAAGCTGACAAAGGAGCTGATCGCAAAATAAAGTGCGGTGTAAAATCAGGGCATTTACGTCCGTTTGCGCAAAATTGTCTAATTCTTGCTGTTTCAGCAATTCTCGCTGTTGTTTGATGTAGGTTGGGCTGAGTGTTTGCATGATTTTCTAATTAAATTTAATTTTTCAGGGATTGGGGCGTATTACATACGCTCAAAAAAGATCGAGCAAAAGGGCGTATGCAATACGCCCCTACGTTAATTTCTATTCATTCACCATAAAACGGCTAATTCGCCCTACTTTCTCTTCTTCTTCACGAATCGTCATCACTTCACAACCATTTTCTGTGACCACAATTTGATGTTCATATTGGGCGGAATGGCTACGATCTTTGGTTTTGACGGTCCAACCGTCGCCCATTAAGCGCACTTCTTTTTTACCGGCGTTAATCATAGGTTCAATGGTAAACACCATGCCTTTTTGTAACACAACGCCACCGTCATCGGCATAATAATGCAACACTTGTGGTTCGCTGTGGAACTGGTCGCCAATGCCATGGCCACAGTATTCACGCACCACGCTAAAGGTTTGTGATTCCGTATATTTTTGCACCGCACGGCCAATTTCTTTTAAACGAATCCCAGGTTTCACGGCTCGCAAACCCACATATAACGCCTCTTGTGCAGCCTCAACTAATTTTTGGCTACGAATATTGGTGTCGCCCACAATGTACATTTTGGAATTATCGCCATAATAGCCGTCTTTAATCACGGTCACATCGATATTTAAAATATCCCCATTTTTCAAAATCTTATCATCACTTGGAATGCCATGACAGACGACTTCGTTAAGGGAAATGCAGGTGGCTTTCGGAAAGCCGTGATAGTTCAAACAGGCGGGAATCACTTTTTGTTCGTTCACCATATAATCATGACAAATACGATCCAATTCGCCCGTACTCACGCCCGCTTTAATATGCGGTTCAATCATCACTAACACATCCGCCGCTAATTTGCAGGCGACTCGCAATTTTTCAATTTCTTGTTCTGTTCTTAATGGAATGGACATCATCTTATCTCTTGATCTAAAAATATTGCCTATATAATAGCACTAAACCCGATTGAAATAAAAATATCCTTGAATGAATTAGTCGGTTATTAGATAATGGCAGAAATTTTTATTGTGGGAAAATGTGATGTCAGAGATTTCAGTACCAATTAATTTTACCGATGCGGCCGCTAACAAGGTGAAAGCATTGATTACCGATGAAGAAAATTTAGCCCTTAAATTACGTGTTTATATTACCGGTGGCGGTTGTAGTGGGTTCCAATATGGCTTCACCTTTGATGAAAAAGTCAATGATGGCGATTTGACCGTGGAAAATTCAGGCGTGCAACTGGTGGTGGATCCCATGAGTTTGCAATATTTAATTGGCGGTACCATTGATTATGTTGAGGGCTTAGAAGGCTCCCGTTTTGTGGTGCAAAATCCGAATGCCTCTAGCACTTGTGGTTGTGGCTCGTCGTTTAGTATCTAATTTTCTTTTCAATTCATGGATTTCCAATTTACCCTGTTACAAGGTCAGGTCATGGCAAAATGTTCAATGGAGCATTTTGCTGTTGCCAACTGGTTTAATACGGAAGTCCCCTCAAATTCTCAATTAATTTCCACCGCACTTGCACAATTACAGATAGCCAAATCTTTCACGCCAGAGCAAGAAAGCCAGCTGTTTGGTAAAGAATATAGCCTGTTTATTAATGCGGATGAAGTAATGATTCGAGCCAATAATTTAGCCATTCATCAAGATACAACGGAATTAGAACCGGATTTTCATTATTACGATGAAGAAAGTATCGCCTTTCTCGGTTTGGAAGATTTTGAGCGGTTTTTGCGATCTTATTTGGAATTTGTCGGCTAACTTAACCGAGATCAGGGCGTATAGCCTACGCCCATATTTCAAAACGTTATTTCACAAAAGGATTATTTAATTTCTCTTGACCAATCGTGGTGTGTGGGCCATGACCGGGTAGCACCACCATATCATCAGGCAATTTAAACATTTTTTGTTTAATGGTATCGATTAATTGAGCATGGTTGCCACCCAATAAATCGGTTCGCCCAATGCCTTGTTTAAACAACACATCTCCCGTAAACGCAATGCCCTCTTGATGTTCAATAAAACCAATATGACCGGGGGCATGACCAGGTAAATGCAGAATTTCAAAGCTAAAACCCGCAATATTTAAGATTTCACCCTCGGTATCTAACCAACGATCAGGTACAAAAGCCGAAATTTCAAACAGACCAAATTGACGAGATTGTTGCGGTAAGCTGTCAAATAAGATCTTATCCAAAGAATGAGAACCTAAAATGTCGACTTGAAAATGCTGTTTTAATTTTTCCGCTGCGCCCACATGATCTAAATGGCCATGGGTCAACAAAATAGCTTGTAAATCAAGGCCATGTTGTTCAATCCGCTTAATTAATTTCAGGGTGTCGCCACCGGGATCGATAATCGCTGCTTTTTTTTCGTCATTCCAAATCAGTGAACAGTTTTGCTGAAATGGCGTAACGGGAATGATGTCAATATTCATGTTTTTCCCTCACATAAACCAGTATAAAACAACAAAACCGCAAAAGTGCGGTCTTGTTTCTCGGTATTTTTATCTCATGAACCACGCCAAGTACGTACTGGCCCAGTGTCTACGTGTACAAAGTTACTTCTTGGATAATAACCCACACCACCATTATGCAGATGTTCGGCGGCGGATTTCACTTTCGCTAATGGTACACCCTCAATACGGAAGTCCACGGCTTGGCCTTTAATGTGATAACTATTTGAGGCCACACCACGAGAACGACGGTGCATACGATTATTGGTCGCTTGGGTGCGATAACCGGAAATCACTAAGATTTCGGTATTGCGTAAGCCTAAACCAGATTGAATATTATACAATTTGGTAAATAAATTCGGATCCATGGCCCGTGAACGATTCACATGCCAGTCACGCATAAACCAATTTAATTTCTGCATAGTGGCGCTAGAAAAGCCTTTCCCTGCGGAAAATTCAGAGCTAAATGTTTCTCCTGTGTTAATACTTCTTAAACGCAAAATTCGTGGTTTTGGAGTGGAAACAACCGCTAACACGGAGTTAGGCGCTAATGTTGCTGCTCCCAGCACAATACCTCCTAAAGATAACCACTTGCGGCGACTATGGTTAATTTCTGTCATTTTTTCTTCTCTATATTGGTGAATATCATTCTTACTTAGAACAACGATATTCGATTTAGTTCAAATTATTATCCGATAATTTTATATTATCTTCACCATTAAAGATATTTTTGTACCGTTGTCCAATTAATATAGCTTGGTGCGCTGAGCTTACCATCGTAACCATAAATATCTGGTGCGGTTTGTACTTTGCCATTTTCAACCCAAGTCGTGACATAATATAAATACACAGGGTTACTGGATTGAATTGGTACCGACGTGGTTTTCTTGCTAGTTAAAACACGTTGTTTTTTATCCATTGTCCAACCCGCCTCTTTTAATAGGATGCTGGCTAACTCATCGGATTTAGATACACGAACACAACCAGAACTCAAGGCACGATCGGTTTTACTAAAGAGGCTATGGTTTGGTGTATCGTGCAAATAAATCGCATCGGAACTTGGCATATTAAATTTAAAACGGCCTAATGCGCTGTTATCCCCTGCTTTTTGGCGAATACGGTAAGGAATACCTTTTTTATTCACATATTGTGACCAATTCACATTATACGCACTCACTTTATTACCACTGCCATCAAAGATTTCTAAACTGGCACGATCTGCGTAACCTGGATCACGAGCGAGTTTTGGCACTAAATCTTTGCTCAAAATCGTACTCGGCACACTCCAAGGCGGGTTAACCACCACGTTGCTGAGTTTACTGTACATGACAGGCGTTTTACGTGCGGGTTTACCCACGATAACACGGGAGTTTAGCACAAGATTACCATCACGGTAGTAATTCAACTGGTAGCTTGGAATGTTCACAAAAATCCCATTATCAAAACTTGGAATAATCCGTAAACGTTGGGCATTTAAAGCTAATTTATACAATTCTGCATTGGATTTCACTTTACCCGTTGCCAAGTTACTCGCAATACGTTGCAAGGTTTCCTGATAAAGATGATTCTTAGAGGCAATTTGATTCACAAATTCAGAATGTTGATTATTTTGCACCGCACTTAACCATTTATCAATAGATTCATCCGTCGGTTTATCTGATTTGTAGCTATTTTGCGAATACAACCAACTTTGAGCGGAATTCGGCACTTTTTGTGTATAGTGCATATAACCTAAGAACGCATCCGTGACTAACATATCATGCTTAATGTCATCCACAGGGGTCGCACTGATCGATTCTAATTCAGTAGCGGCAGAACGTGAAATACCACTTGCCACAAAAGCCGCATATTCATGTAAGAATTTCTTTTTCGCTGCATCATCTTGCCAAATTGGGGCAAAATCTCTTGCCGCATAAATTTTGGCTAATGTTGGCAGAAATTGCACCGGTTGATTCGCAAGTAATTGCATGGCTTGCGCCTCAGCTTGTTGCTGTTTTTCTAAGGCAATACGGGCTTGTTCCGCTGCTTTTGCCTCCGCAATTTGTTGATTCGCTTGCTCCACATTAATGCTTTCTTTCGGATCGACGTTGGCGCTTGCATTAAAGTAATCTGACACCGTACAGCTAGTACATAACCCAGAAATTAAAATCACTAATGGGGCAAATCTAAATGGTTTTGCTGTTGTTTTCATTAAACATCCTTAAATGACATTAAAACACACCGCACTTTTTGCGTATACACCCTAATCTTTGCTAAAGTGCGGTAAAAAATTATTGATTTTGACTGACAGCTTTCGTGTCTGAAGAAACACTGTCTGCTGATTTTTTCATGCTTGAATACGCATGCTCTCCCTGAAACTTCACGAAATCGACTGCCATTTTTTCCGTCTCTTTTAAGAAGAAATCTGGCGCCTCATAGTCTTTGGCTAAATCATCCAGATTTTTTAAGGCTTTTTTACCTTCTCTAGCAAAGCGTTCATTCAAGGCTTTTAAACGTCTTGCATCATCTTTATCATGTTCCGCTTTACGCACTTGATAATTCAACGACAAAAACTTACGCTCACGACGTTCATCACGAATTTTTAGATCTTCTTTTAACGCCACAAATTCTGGATCTTTGGCGATACGTTGTACATGTTTTTCATTTAATACATCCACTGCCTGACGAGCTTTATCTACTTCAGAATAGGTTGCCGCAGGAATTTTATCCCAAGGCAACGCATTATCTTCTTTTTCTTCACCGCTTTCTTTCGCATCAATAATTTCAGGGTACTTGATATCTGCGGCCACCCCTTTTAACTGAGTACTGCCACCATCAATACGATAAAATTTCTGAATGGTATATTGAATAAAACCTAACGGTTCTTGACTCAAATCATACACAAAATTTAACGAACGACTTTGTTGTACGGTACCTTTACCAAAGGTATTTTGCCCCACAATAATGCCACGGTTATAATCTTGCATAGCCGCAGAGAAAATCTCAGAGGCCGAGGCACTATAACGGTTAATCATCACCAATAGTGGGCCAGAATACACTTGTGTATTATCTGGGTCTTCATGCACTCGAATACGATTATAGGCATCTCGAACTTGTACTACTGGGCCGTCAGAAATAAACAAACCGCTCAATTCAACCGCCTCAGTTAACGCACCGCCACCATTTTCACGTAAATCAATAATCAGTGAGGTGGCTTTTTTCTTTTTCATGTCCGCTAATAATTTACGTACATCCGCAGTTAACCCAATGTAAAAGGTCGGAATTTTAATCACTGCAACATTTTCACCATTGACCTTTTCAACGGTTAATTTGGCCGCACTGTCCTCAATCCGCACTTTATCTCGGATTAAGGTAATAATTTTATTTTTACCGCCTTTTTCTGGTTCGATTTCTAAGCGAACTTGACTACCTTTTTTACCTTTGATTTTATCGACGACATCTTCTAAACGCCAGCCGACCACATCTTCAATTTCGCCTTTGGCTTGACCGACACCGACAATTTTATCACCGGCTTTCAGTTTTTTGCTACGAGCTGCCGGCGCACCAGGCACCAGAGACTGAATAATCGTCATATCATCTTCTTGACGTAAGGTTGCACCAATACCTTCCAACGATAAATTCATGCTTTCATTAAAGTTTTTCGCTGCACGAGGTGACAAGTAACTGGTATGCGGATCGATTTCACGAGCAAACGCATTTAAATAAAGCTGCGTAATATCATCGGCTTTGGTTTGGGTTAAACGACGAATGGCTAGATTATAACGTTTGGTCAGGGTCTTTTTAATCTCTGGCCATTTTTTGTCTTTTAATTTCAGCTCAATAACGTCATTTTTAACCCGTTGTTCCCACAATTTATTCGCCTCTTCTGCACTTTTGGCAAAAGGCGCTTTCTTACGATCAATTTCAATTTGATCATTGCTGGTTAAATTCGGCTCATTATCCAATAAAGAAAGTGCATAAACATAACGTTCATAACGACGTTGTGTCATCAAGTCATACATTGCAAAGGCAATATCCAACTTACCCTCGTTTAGCTCATCATCTAATTGTGTTGCGTATTTTGTACGTAAATCATCAATATCCGATTGAATAAACAAGTTATGGCTATAATCTAATAAGTCCACATAACGATCGAAAATCTTGCTAGAAAACGCATCATCTAATTGAAACTTGCGATAATGTGATTGGGTTAAACGGGTTGTCACACGTTTCGTCGCCAAGGTATTTTCTTCGCTCGCTTGTGGTAGTTTAATATCACTCGCTTTCAATGTCGGCGCTACCGCATTGATGGCGCCCGAGAAAAACAGGGTTGCCAATAAAACTGAAATATATTGTGTTTTCATCAACTTCATTTTGACTTTCCTAATAAAAGAAAAACATCTGCTAGGTCGCCTATAAGATGTTCAAATGCCGTCATGCCTCTGGATTGAGGTGACGGCATGAAAAGCATATTATGCAAATAAACGATCTGCGGTGACATTCATCACCAAACCATTATCTAATTGCACACGTGCCGTATCTTTAACTATTTCTAAAATCACCGCACTTTTCACACTTTCGCCTACTTTGACTTTAATCCGTGCATTTTGCTTTAAGCTCGCCAAAGAAACTGCGGTCAATTTTTGTGGTTTTTCTGCGGAATTCGCACTGGCCGCATGCGCATTTACTGGCTTGTTGTTGGCTTTATTATGCGGTTTATTGTGCTGTGGCTTACGAGTTGGGCGTTTTTTCATTTTTTCTTTTGCTGCTGCTTTTTCTGCCGCACGTTTTTCCGCCAATTTTGCTTTCGCCTCGGCTAATTGTTGTTGTGCATGTTCAACATGTTCTTGTTCAAGCACACCAACGGGATTACCTTGTAAATCCACGCGCTCTGCACCTAAACGACAACCATGTAAATAACGCCAATTAGACGTGTATTGACGTAACGCATAACGTAACTGGGTTTTGCTAACAAATTCATCATCCGCTAACGCCTCAGCTAAATCTTGGAATAAGCCAATTTTTAACGGTTTTGCCTCACCCTCGACACTAAAACAAAGGGGAAATTTTTCCGCCAAATACGCAATCACTTCTTTATTGGAATGTCTTACGTTCTCTGTGTTGGTGCTTTCCTGCTGAGCTTGTGGCGCAATTTGTGTTGTTTGTGTGTCCGCTTGTACTTCTGTTTGTGCTGTTGTTTGTTCTGTTGTCATATTAAAATCTTAGAATAAAAAATATGCCACATTTTACCGCACTTTATCCGCCAGACGCAATCATTTATGGATAAAATTTCAGGCGCTTTTATTTTTCCCCCTGAAATTCACATAAAAATATTGACAAGATTTCATTAAACCGATATTTCTATACTTTTCGTTATTTGTTTTATTTTTTGGAGAACATTTTATGTCGCATTTATCTATCGCTAAATTTGGTGGCACCAGTGTCGCCAACCATGCCGCCATGGTCGCCTGTGCCAATATCGTGATCGCTGATCCCAATACCCGAGTGGTGGTTTTATCGGCCTCGGCGGGCGTCACCAACCTGTTAGTGGCTTTAGCCAACGGTGTAGACGGCGCACAACGGAAAAAATTAATTGGTGAAATCCGTCAAATTCAAGAAAATATTTTGCTTGAATTAAAAAATGATACGCTCGTTCGCCCAGAAATTGAGCGTTTATTAAATAATATTGAATCACTTTCTGAGGCCGCTAGCTTAGCGACCTCTCCCGCTCTAACTGATGAATTAATCAGTCACGGTGAAATGATGTCAACCCATATTTTCATTGAAGTGTTGCGTGAATTAAATGCACAAGCCACTTGGGTGGATGTCCGTACCATTGTGGCCACCAATAGCCATTTCGGCAAAGCCGCACCCGATGATGAATTAACCCAGAAAAACAGTGATCTGATTTTAAAACCGCTGATTAATCGGGGAGAATTGGTGATTACACAAGGCTTTATCGGACGTGATGCAGAGGGCAAAACCACGACTTTAGGCCGTGGCGGTTCTGACTACTCTGCCGCCTTAATTGCGGAAGTATTAAATGCCAAAGATGTGTTAATTTGGACGGATGTTGCTGGCATTTACACCACCGACCCTCGCATTGTACCAAATGCGCAACGTATTGATACCATGAGCTTTGCGGAAGCGGCTGAAATGGCGACCTTTGGCGCCAAAGTCTTGCACCCTGCTACATTACTTCCTGCCGTGCGCAGTAATATCCCTGTTTATGTGGGTTCAAGCAAAGCCCCGCAAGATGGAGGCACTTGGGTGACTCGTGATCCACAACCACGTCCGACGTTTCGTGCCATAGCCCTACGTCGTGATCAAACCTTACTCACCTTATCAAGCCTAAACATGCTACATGCGCAAGGTTTTTTAGCCAACGTTTTCGGTATCTTAGCTAAACATAAAATATCCGTAGATACCATCACCACCTCCGAAGTCAGCGTGGCATTAACCCTTGATAAAACGGGTTCCGCCTCTTCTGGAGCGGATCTGCTTTCCAGTGAATTGTTAGCGGAATTAAGCGAAGTTTGTACAGTAAAAGTGGATACGGGATTATCCTTAGTGGCCTTAATTGGCAATGATTTACATATTGCCTCAGGCGTCGCCAAACGTGTATTCGGCGCACTTGAACAATACCATATCCGCATGATCAGCTACGGTGCGAGTACCAATAATATTTGCACCTTAGTCCCAAGCCATCAAGCTGATGATGTGGTGCGTGCATTGCATAAAGAACTGTTTGAATAATAGAAAAAACAGATTGAACATAAACAAAAAGAGTTGATTCCCATCAACTCTTTTTTGTTGTTTATTAATCCCGTTTCCGACTCAACAGCCACCAAGTAATGATCAAAAACAGCAAACTAGGCATTAAGGCGCCCGCTAAAGGTGGAACGTTATAGACTAAACTTAATGGCCCAAAAATCTCATTCACCACATAGAACAAGAAACCAAAACAAATCCCCGCCACAATTCTGGCGCCGGCGGTCACGCTACGTAGCGGGCCGAAAATAAAGGACAATGCCAACAACATCATCACGCCAACGGAAATCGGTTGGAATAATTTCCGCCAATAGGTTAACTCAAATTTTTTGCTATCTTGGCCAGTTTGCTTTAAAAAGCTGATGTAATCGGATAAGCCGGAAATAGACAATGATGTGGGTCTTAACGATACAATGCCTAATTTATCTGGTGTCAGATTGGTTTTCCATTTATCCATTAATTTATTTTTGGTCGTCACCTGTTCTTCACTAATTTGCGACGTATTAATATTCTTGAGAACCCATTCACCCTCTTCATACATCCCCTGATTGGCATGAGTCATTTGCTCAAGTTTACGTTGCTCATTAAAATGATAAATATAAATATCATTTAATTGCGCCCCTTCATTAATGGTTCGCACAAAAATAAAATCATTGCCATCTTTCGCCCACACACCATTTTTGACGGACATAATGGAACCGCCCGAAATGGCTTTAGCCCGCATATCACGTGCATATTGTTCTGTTTGTGGAATGCCCCATTCACCAATGATCATAGTTAAGATCACCAAGGGTAAAGCGGTTTTCATCACAGCCAAACCAATTTTTAAACGTGAAAAACCGGCAGATTGCATGACGATCAGTTCACTACGGCTAGCCAAATTACCCAAGGCAATTAAAGCGCCCAATAAGGCGGCCATCGGGAAAAAGGTTTCCACATCTTTTGGCATGGTCAACAGCGTATATACAATCGCTTGCAGACTGTCGTAAGAGCCTTTTCCGACGCTACGAAATTGTTCCACAAATTTAATAATCGCCGATAAACCCACTAAGGTGAGCAAGGTCGCAAAAATGGTACCTAAAATACTTTTGCCAATATAACGTTCTAAGGTATTCATCATCATTTTTCTATGCCGCCTTTGGTTTATTGAGCAAATTACGCATTTTATACATAAATGCCGTTTCCCAACTATTTAACACGATACCCAACACAAAGAAAATCACATTCACCAACGGCATCCATAAACTTGCGTCAAGTTTCCCTGCGCCACCCGAGGATTTCAAGGAACTTTGTGCTAAGAAATAGATTAAATATAATAAAAGTGCGGGTAAAATTTTCGCAAATCTGCCTTGACGTGGATTCACACGGCTTAACGGCACCGCCAATAAGGCCATTAATGGCACCGCCAACACTAAGGTAAGTCGCCAATGGAATTCGGCTTTTGCGGCATTGGATTTGGCTTGCGTTAACTCGGCAAAGTTTAACACTGCGGCCTCATCAGACTCTTTGGCATCCGCTATTTGATGGCCTAAATACGCATGATATTGTGCAAAATTGGTCACTCGAAAATCCGGTAATACCGCCGTTCCCTCAATGCGTTGGCTATTTTCCAAACTTAACAACTGGTCACCATTGGGCAAGGAGGTTAACTCGCCCGTTTCCGCCGTCACCACGGCCGGTTTAAAGTTTTTCTTCGGTTTCATTTGGAAAATATACACATCATGGATTTTATTCTGGCTAATCTCATTAATAAATAAAACAAAATCACCATTATCGGAGGACATAAACTGACCCGAACTTAAGGCGGCCATACGAGGATTGGCTTTGGCATCTTCCACAATTTCGGTTTGTTTTTTGATCGCCCAAGGTGAAAGCCAGAGAGCATTGTAAGCGGCTAATCCTGCGGTAAACACCGATAAAATCAACACCACTTTCACCAATAGGCGAGAACCCACGCCACAAGCACGCATGACGGTAATTTCACTTTCTGCGTATAATCGCCCTAACGTGAGTAAGATCGCAATAAATAATGACAATGGCAACATTAATTGCGCCATGGTTGGCATACCTAGCCCAAGCAAAGATACCACTAAATCCGCAGGCACTTTACCATTCGCCGCCGAACCTAATACTCTAACTAATTGTTGACAAAAGAAAATCAGAAGTAAAATAAACAAAATGGCCACTTGGCTTTTGAATACTTCCTTAAATAAATATCTATTTAAAATCACATTATGCCTGTTCTTGTATTGCAAGTCTTTCATCACAAGATTTTACTTGCAATTTATAAAAATTGGGGTAATTTAAACCGCACTTTGTCGGTATAAAGCTAGTCGGCTATGATACCCTATTTTTAACGATAAAAACAGTAGGAAAACAGATGAAATATTCAGCAAACACCACCGCACTTTCCAGTGCAAATGCCATTTTACTCGCTATTTTTGAACAAGGCGAACTGTCAAATACGGCCAAACAATTTGATAACGCAGGGGAAATAAGTGCGCTTATCAAGTGCGGTGAAATTTCAGGAAAAATCGGACAGATCAGTTTGTTACGCCAACATGGGCAACGTTTAATTTTGGTGGGAGCGGGCAAACAAGGTGAAATCAGCGAACGTGAATTTAAACAGATTGCACAAAAAGCGATTCAATTTGTTAAACAAACCGCCACCAAAACCTTGGTGAATGGCTTAACCGATGTCAACATTAAAGATCGTGATTTATATTGGAATGTTCGTTTTGCTCTCGAAACCTTTGCCGCTGAAGAGTATATTTTCGATCAATTTAAAAGCAAGAAAAGCGACGTTCAACACAAATTAAGCGAAATTATTTTCCATACGGATGTGCCACAAGCAGAACAAGCGATTCAGCATGCGAAAGCCATTGCTTTAGGAGTAAAAATAGCCAAAGATGTGGCTAATTGCCCACCGAATGTGTGTACACCAAGCTATTTAAGTGAACAAGCAAAAAATCTTGAAAAACGCACCGCACTTTTAACCACCACCGTTCTAGACGAAAAAGATATGGCGAAATTAGGTATGAACGCTTATTTAGCCGTTTCACGTGGTTCACACAATGAAGCTAAACTGAGTATTTTAGACTATAAAAATCACCCGAATCCCAATGCCAAACCTATCGTGTTAGTCGGAAAAGGACTCACCTTTGACGCCGGCGGTATTTCGCTGAAACCCGCTGCGGAGATGGACGAAATGAAATACGATATGTGCGGTGCAGCGAGTGTCTTGGGTGTGATGAACGCTTTAGTTGAATTGCAATTACCCCTCAACGTGATTGGCGTGTTGGCAGGTTGTGAAAACCTACCTGACGGCAATGCGTATCGCCCTGGTGATATTCTGACCACCATGAATGGATTAACCGTAGAAGTACTCAATACGGACGCAGAGGGACGTTTAGTATTGTGTGATACCTTGACTTACGTTGAACGTTTTGATCCTGAATGTGTAATTGATATTGCCACCTTAACGGGCGCTTGTATGATTGCATTAGGTCTGCATAACAGTGGTTTAGTTTCGACCAATGATGATCTTTCTGCCCAATTATTGCAAGCCTCACAACAAAGCCAAGATAAAGCATGGCGTTTACCGTTAAGCGAAGAATATCAAGAGCAGCTTAAATCGAATTTTGCCGATTTAGCCAATATTGGCGGACGTTTTGGTGGGGCCATTACGGCAGGGGCGTTTTTAGCCAATTTTGCGACCAAATACCCTTGGGCGCATTTAGATATTGCGGGCACAGCTTGGTTACAAGGGGCGAATAAAGGGGCGACTGGACGACCTGTTGGGCTGCTCACCCAGTTTTTGATTAATCAAGTGAAATAGTAAAATATAAGGTGCGTTTATTCGCACCTTAATTTTATTTATTGGCAATAATCACTGCCCTTTTCGGTGCGGGATAACCCTCAATGGTTTTACTGTGATCTTCCGGATCTAAAAAATCAATCAGGCTTTCATTGTCTAACCAATCTGTTTTACGCTGTTCTTCCAATGTCGTCATGGCTTGATCAACACAACGTACATGACGAAAACCGACTTTTTGTAACCAGTTAATCAAACAGGCGACAGAGGGGATAAAATACACATTTTTCATTTTGGCATAACGATCTGCTGGCACCAGTACGGTATTCACATCACCATCAATCACCAAGGTTTCTAGCACTAACTCGCCCCCTTTGCGGAGCTGATCTTTCAGCTGGCTTAGGTGATCTAAAGGTGATTTGCGATGATATAACACGCCCATCGAAAACACCGTATCAAACACACCCAACGGTTGCATTTGTTCAATGCCTAAAGGAATCAAATTCGCTCGGCGGTCATGATTGAGCAGTTTACGAACTGCTTCAAATTGACATAAAAATAATTCTGTCGGATCAATACCGACCACCATTTTAGCCCCCTCGCCCACCATTCGCCACATGTGATAACCACTGCCACAGCCGACATCTAAAATGGTACGATCTTGCAATGGGGCTAAATGCGGCAATACCCGATCCCATTTAAAATCTGACCGCCATTCACAATCAATATGTACGCCATACAGATGATAAGGCCCTTTTCGCCACGGCATAAGCTGTTTGAGATGATAAACCAAACGCTGTTGTTCACCGTCTGATAATGGCAAATCTCGCACCGATTTCACCGCAGTTTTCAAATCAATCTGATCAGCCGTTAAGTGCGGTAAAAAATCTACGACTTTTGCCCATTTAGCATAATCACCATGGGTTTGTTTTTCCCATTGTTTGAGTTGCAAGGGCAATGTTTCCAACCACGCCGATAAATTAGTGGTGGCAATTTGTTGATAAAAAGGACGAAAATCAATCATAAAATTCACATAAATTTGAGAAAGGTCACATTTTACCTGATTTGTGCTTGTATTTCTATTTTACTTTTCGCTATCCTAGGTCATCATTTTTAAATTTAGGAAGTTGGAACTCAAATGAATTCCGTTGAATTATTAGTCAATATTACCCCGAACGAAACTAGAATTGCCTTGATGGACTCGGGGATTTTAAAAGAAGTGCATATTGAACGCCAAGCCAAGCGTGGTATTGTCGGGAATATTTATAAAGGTCGTGTAACACGTGTTTTACCTGGTATGCAATCCGCTTTTGTGGATATTGGTTTAGAAAAAGCCGCTTTCCTACACGCCTCCGATATTGTTTCACATACCGAATGTGTGAATGAAGATGAACAAAAGCAATTTGTGGTGAAAGACATTGCTCAATTAGTTCACGAGGGACAAGATATTGTGGTACAAGTGGTCAAAGACCCGATCAGCACCAAAGGGGCGAGATTGACAACCGATATTACGCTCCCCTCTCGCTATTTAGTCTTTATGCCAGAAAATAGCCATGTGGGCGTATCACAACGTATTGAAAGCGAAGAAGAAAGAGCGAGATTAAAAGCTCTTGCCGAACCCTATTGTGATGAACTTGGCGGTTATATTGTACGAACCGCAGCGGAAGGGGTGAGTGAAGAAGAATTAAAACAAGATGCGGATTTTTTAAAACGTGTTTGGCGAAAAGTCATGGAACGCCGAGCTAAATATAAAACGAAAACAAAAATCTATGGTGAATTAGCCCTAACCCAACGGGTATTACGTGATTTCATTGGGCAAGGCATTGAAAAAATCCGTATTGATTCTAAACTCTGCTTTGCGGAAGTAAAAGAATTTACCGAAGAATTTATGCCTGAACTCACCGATAAATTAGTATTATATTCTGGTGATCAGCCACTATTTGATGTATATGGGGTGGAAAGTGCTATTAATATCGCATTAAATAAACGGGTTAATTTAAAATCTGGCGGCTATTTAATTATTGAGCAAACCGAAGCCATGACCACCATTGATATTAATACAGGGGCATTTGTCGGTCATCGCAATTTGGAAGAAACCATTTTTAACACCAATATTGAAGCCACTCAAGCCATTGCACAACAGTTACAATTACGTAATTTAGGCGGTATCATTATTATTGATTTTATTGATATGCAAACCGAAGATCACCGTCAACGTGTCTTACAATCCTTACAGGAGGCGTTAAGTAAAGATCCGGTGAAAACTAACGTCAATGGCTTTACTCAACTGGGTTTAGTGGAAATGACCCGCAAACGTACACGTGAAAGTTTAGAGCATATTTTGTGTGACGATTGCCCTGCTTGCCAAGGACGGGGACACAGTAAAACAGTGGAAACCGTGTGTTATGAAATTATGCGTGAAGTGATTCGGGTACATCATTTATTTTCCAGTGAACAATTTACTATTTATGCTTCTCCAGCGGTGGCGGATTATTTGATTAAGGAAGAAAGCCATGGGTTGCTGGCGGAAGTGGAGATGTTTATTGGCAAGCAGGTTCAAGTGCGTCCTGAGGTGTTTTATCATCAGGAACAGTTTGATGTTGTTGTTATGTAAATATAATCAATGGAGTTAACATTATGAAAAAATTACTTATATTAACCGCAGTTGTCACTGCATTATCAGGTTGTGTTTCAACTGAATTATCCACCCAAACACAGAGCTATGATGCAAGCCAAAATGCACGCATCCGTTTGTATGGACAAAATGGTAAACCGTCCACATTAGAAGTTGTGATAAATGGAAAAACAGAAAAAATATCAGTAGGCGGAGGATTTGGGCAAGCGTTAAGTTCAATGGTTGGGGCCAAAGGAAATGAAAGTATAGGTATGCCAGATACACCATTAAGTAAAAATCCATCAGCCTATGATAAAGGATTAGTATCAAGTATTTTCTTTAAAGAATTTGTTATTCCTGTCGGTAAAACAACCGTTAATAATAGTATTACGCCAATGACAAATACATCCATAGGTTATAATACTGGATTAGATGGTAGTATAACTAAAACCACAACAATAATGACAACCGTAGGCTGTACTGGTAATAGTGTAACTTTTAATGCCGAAGCTGGAAAAGATTACGAAGTTGCACCATTTACATCTGGTTCAGATTGTGGTGTAACTGTCTATGAAATTAAGTAAATTACCTAGCACTGGCGTACTAGGTTAAGCATGGTGTCGCTACTCCGTAGCTTAAAAAATATTTATTTTTTCACCGCACTTTTACTTAAACTCGATCGAAACTTGGGGCCCCGTCTGAACCGCCTGAGCGTTTTGGTATTTTTAGCTAAATTTTGCCTGTCTGAGCGTAGCGAGTTCAAAATTTAGCGTGAAGAAAATACCAAATAAGCTCAGAAAAGCGGTGAAGTCGGGGTGTGCTTTTCTTTGCCTACTTTCTTTTGCACAAGCAAAAGAAAGTATGGTCGCCATCGCCGAAACCCGATCTAACACAAACAAAAAAATTTATGTTAAAATCCACCACAACATTCATTAACAAAAACAAAAAACAAAATGCTAAATAACGTTCAACAATCCCTACTCACCCAAAGCAACCTATCCCTACCCGATCTCCAAAACATCTTCGACATCATGTCGCACCGCCAAATCGACTATGCCGATCTCTATTTCCAACTTAGCCAAGATGAAAGTTGGGTATTAGAAGATAGCATTATCAAAGAGGGCGGTTTTCATATTGATCGTGGTGTGGGCGTACGTGCAGTAAGTGGTGAAAAAACAGGGTTTGCCTATTCTGACCAGATTAATTTAGCCAATTTACAGCAATGTGCGAATGCGGTAAAAGGTATTGCACTACCTAATCATGGCAATATTATCAAACCATTACGTTTTAATGAAGTGAACGCTATTGCTCGTTATGCTGCTATTAACCCTTTAAATACCTTAAGCAAAGAACAGAAAATTGAATTATTGCATTTGGTGGATCGCACTGCCCGAGCAGAAAGCCCTTATGTGACTAAAGTCACGGCAAATCTCACCGCACTTTATGAAGAAATGTTAGTAGTTGCCACTGATGGCACCTTGGCAGCTGATATTCGTCCGTTAATTCGCTTGTCCATTTCCGTTATGGTAGAAAAAGACGGTAAACGTGAACGTGGTAGTGCTGGCGTGGGGGCAAGAGTAGGCTTAGACTGGTTCTTTGAATCCCATTTAGGTGAGCAGAGAGCCGTTTATTTTGCTAAAGAGGCCGTTCGCCAAGCCTTAGTCAATGTGAATGCAGTATCTGCTCCGTCTGGTTTAATGCCTGTCATTTTGGGTGCGGGTTGGCCTGGGGTGCTATTACATGAAGCCGTTGGTCATGGTTTAGAGGGGGACTTCAACCGTAAAGAAAGTTCATTATTTACAGGTAAAATTGGTGAGTTAGTCACTTCCCCTTTATGTACGATTGTCGATGACGGCACGTTACAACATCGTCGTGGCTCCATCACCGTGGACGATGAGGGCGTGCCAAGTCAATGTAATGTACTGATTAAAGACGGTATTTTACAAGGCTATATGCAAGACAAAATGAATGCCCGTTTAATGGGTGTTGCCCCGACTGGCAACGGTCGCCGTGAAAGCTATGCCCATTTGCCAATGCCACGTATGACAAATACCTATATGTTGGCAGGTTCAAGTAAATTTGATGATTTGATCGCCAGTGTCGATCAGGGTATTTTTGCACCGCACTTTGGTGGCGGTCAGGTGGATATTACGTCGGGTAAATTTACTTTCTCCATGTCAGAAGCCTATTTAATTGAAAAAGGCAAAATCACTAAGCCAATTAAAGGGGCAACGATGATTGGTAATGGGATTGAAGTCATGCAACAGGTGTCTATGGTAGCGGATAATTTAGAAATCGATCACGGCATTGGGGTGTGTGGTAAGGACGGACAAAGTGTACCAGTGGGGGTGGGGCAACCAGCTTGTAAGATTGAGAGAATTACGGTTGGGGGAACAAGTTGATCCTTACTTTTCTTTGCTTGTGCAAAGAAAAGTAACAAAAGAAACACACCCCAACTTTGCCTTGTTTCCTGAAAATCCTTTAATTTGCTTAACGGAAAATGGCTGAACTCGCTACGCTCAGACAGACGCCATTTTCCTACAAATTAAAGCATTTTCAGGCGGCAAACATGGGGACCCCATTGGTGGTAAAATAAAAATTGGTGGAAAAATTGAAAATACCTAGTACTGACGTACTAGGTTAAGCATGGTAACGCTACTCCGTATCTTAGAAAAAATATCTATTTTTTAACCGCACTTTTATTTACGCTCGGTCAAAAATTGGGGCCCCGTCTGAACCGCCTGAGCGTTTTGGTATTTTTAGCTAAATTTTGCCTGTCTGAGCGTAGCGAGTTCAAAATTTAGCGTTAAGAAAATACCAAATAAGCTCAGATAAGCGGTGAAGTCGGGGTGTGCTTTTCTTTGCCTACTTTCTTTTGCACAAGCAAAAGAAAGTACGGTCGCCATCGGCGAAACCGATTCCAATTAAAAAACTGAATTTTTATTCAAAACTATTGCATAAAAAATCAAATCCTTTTATCCTATCTAAAAAAATAAAGGAAGATCAAAATGCCCCAATACAACAGACAAACATTCGATCAAGTCATGATCCAAAACTACACCCCCGCTAACTTTATCCCCATCAAAGGAAAAGGAAGCCACGTCTGGGATCAAGACGGCAAGGAATATATTGACTTCACCAGTGGCATTGCCGTTAATTCACTCGGTCACTGTCCTGATGAAATTGTGGATGTACTCAAAGCCCAAAGCGAAAAATTATGGCATTCAAGTAACTGGTTCACCAGCGAACCTACGCTTGCTCTTGCCACTAAACTGGTGCAACATACTTTTGCAGAGCGTGTCATGTTCGCTAATTCTGGTGCAGAAGCCAATGAGGCGGCATTAAAATTAGCTCGCCGTTATGCAGTAGATAACTACGGTTATCAAAAATCGACCATTATCTCCTTTAAACAAAGTTTCCACGGTCGTACGCTGTTTACCGTCAGCGTTGCAGGACAACCGAAATATTCTGATGGCTTTGGTCCAAAACCAGCAGATATTATTCATGTTAAATTTAATGATTTAGCCAGCGTAAAAGCGGTGATTGATGATCGTTGCTGTGCGGTGATTGTCGAACCTATCCAAGGCGAAAGTGGGATTATTCCTGCCACCACAGAATTTTTACAAGGCTTACGTCAGCTTTGTGATGAAAATAATGCCTTGTTGATTTTTGACGAAGTGCAAACAGGCGTGGGGCGTACTGGCTACCTGTATGCGTATCAAAAATATGGTGTCATCCCTGATATTCTCACCACGGCCAAAGCCTTAGGTAATGGCTTTCCAATTAGTGCCATGCTGACCACCACAGAGATTGCCAAAAGTTTTGCACCTGGTGTACACGGCACCACCTTTGGGGGAAATCCATTAGCTTGTGCTGTCGCCGAAAAAGTAATTGACACCATTGCTAATGATCAATTTTTGGCTCAAGTTAACCGCACTTCTGTACTATTTAAAGC
Organism: Lonepinella sp. BR2474; assembly: GCF_051851555.1. NCBI lineage: Bacteria > Pseudomonadati > Pseudomonadota > Gammaproteobacteria > Pasteurellales > Pasteurellaceae > Lonepinella > Lonepinella sp. BR2474. The sequence continues at coordinate 241,965 of NZ_JBPDVH010000002.1, forward strand.
CGAATTAGCTAAATTAAACGAACAATTTCATTTATTTAAGGAAATTAGAGGCGAGGGGTTATTAATTGGTGCAGAATTAGTTGAAAAATACCAAGGCAAAGCAAGTGATTTCGTCAAAGTGGCGACAGAAAACGGCTTAATGATTTTAGTGGCTGGACCGAATGTGTTACGTTTTGCACCCGCATTAAATATCAGTGAACAAGATCTCTTACAAGGGATTGAGCGGTTAACCAAAACTTTAAAATGTTTTGCCTAAAATAAAATGTAAAAAAGCGTTAACCTTGTGATTAACGCTTTTTTTGAATTTGGTTGCGGGGGCCGGATTTGAACCAACGACCTTCGGGTTATGAGCCCGACGAGCTACCAAGCTGCTCCACCCCGCGTCTGATGCGGTGTAATATACACTGAAAAATCCGCAATGCAAGCAAAAATCCCTGAAATCCGTTTGTTTGCCGTAAAAACCAACAAAAAGGATAAAAAAAACTAGGGTTAGTGGTTAAATTTTGATAGCATATTGGGTCTTATTTTCGGATTTGTTTAATTTAGGATTTCACCCCATGATATCAAAACGTACCTCATACAAACTGGCAATTCTAACACTTTCTGCCTTATTGGTCGCTTGTTCTTCCCAAAAAACGCAACCTCAACAAGCCGTAAAAACCAATGTAGGCAATACGGACATGCAAAAACTGGGAGCAAAATACAGTGGCAGAACCTATTCCACCGCCGTATTTACCCCCGTATCAAAAATTGATAATAACAGCGCCATTGTGAACTCAAAAAACTTTATTAATCAATTAAATAATGTGCGTAATTATTCTAGCAGTATCACCAATCGTTTCGCCAATAATTATAGCAAAATCCAACAATGGGTAAATGCCGGTGCCAAAGTGAGCGATCTTGCCAAATATGGTATTCACTCCCAAGTGATGTCGGGGATGGATAACTATCAGAATGTGTTGATGACAGGTTACTATTCACCTGTAATTCACGCACGCCGCACGCCACAAGGCAAATATAATCAGCCAATTTACGCCATGCCAGCCAATAAGCGTTTCTCACGATCCCAAATTTATGCGGGCGCCTTGGCGGGGAAAAGCTTAGAATTGGCTTACAGCGATTCCATGTTAGAGAATTTCTTACTGGGCGTGCAAGGCAGTGGTTATGTGGATTTCGGGGATGGTCGCTTAAATTACCTCGCTTATGCGGGCCAAAATGGCTTTAAATATACCTCTGTTGGCCGTTTGCTGGTAGAAGATGGCGAAGTGCCGAAAGAACAAATGTCAATTAAAGCCATTCGTGAATGGGGACAACGCAACCCATCTCGTGTGCGAGGCTTGCTAGAACGCAATCCGTCTTATGTGTTCTTCAAAAATGATCCAACGGGACAAGTAAAAGGCTCTGCAGGCGTGCCTTTAGTTTCCATGGCCTCCGTCGCCTCCGATCGCAACATCGTGCCATCAGGTACCGTCTTATTAGTCGAAGTACCAGAAATTGACCGCAATGGTAATTGGACTGGCGCACACAAATTACATCTCATGGTTGCCCTTGATGTTGGCGGTGCAGTGAATGGTCAGCACTTTGATTTATATTATGGCATTGGCGATCAAGCAGGCCATTTTGCCGGCTTGACCAAACATTACGGCCGAGTTTGGGTATTACGTTAATTCCATGACAGAAAAAATCGATAATTTTGAACAGCGTTTCGGAGGCATTGGGCGGTTGTATACGCCCAATGGCTTAGCGCGACTACGCCAAAGCCATATTTGTGTGATCGGCATTGGTGGCGTGGGGTCTTGGGTGGTCGAGGCATTGGCTCGTTCAGGTATTGGCAAAATTACCATGATTGATATGGATGACATTTGTGTGACCAATATTAATCGCCAACTGCCTGCCTTAACGGGAACTATTGGTAAGTTGAAAACTGAGGTGATGGCAGAACGGATTAACTTAATCAATCCTGAATGTCAGGTTCATATTATTGACGACTTTCTTTCTAGTGAAAATTTAGCCAACTATTTAACCGCTGACTATGATTATGTGATTGACGCCATTGATAGCGTAAAAACCAAATCTGCGTTAATCGCTTATTGTAAACGGAACAAAATCAAGGTGATTACCATTGGTGGCGCAGGTGGACAAACCGATCCCACCCAAATTCAAATTGCCGATTTAAGCAAAACCATTCAAGATCCGCTACTGGCGAAAGTGCGTTCTACCTTACGTAAAGACTACCATTTTAGCCAAAATCCCAAACGAAAATTTGGCGTTGAGGCAGTTTTCTCTACACAGCCATTAATTTTTCCCCAAATGCGTGAGAATTGTGAGATCTCTGCAAGCATGAATTGTGCCAATGGTTTCGGTGCGGCAACCATGATGACAGCCACTTTTGGTTTTTTTGCGGTTTCTCGGGTCATTGATAAATTACTTCATACCACGCAATAATCTTATTTTTTAACAAAAAAAAAGATGGCTTTTTTGTCAAATTTAGCGTAATCTATCCGCACTTTTGGTTATTAAGTAAGGAAATTATTATGTCAAAATTAACAAAAACAGCCATTGCTAGCGCCATTTTAGCCGCTGCATTCAGTGTTCAAGCCGATATTGTCACCTCAGTCAAACCACTCGGTTTTATTGCCTCTTCCATTGCTGACGGCGTATTGGATACCCAAATTATCGTGCCTGCAGGCACCTCTCCTCATGATTACAATTTAAAACCTACCGATATTCAAAAAATCAAATCGGCAGATTTAGTGTTATGGATCGGTAAAGACGTCGACAGTTTTTTAACCAAACCTATTGCCCAAGCGGACAGTAAAAAAGTCGTCACCATTGCTGATATCGAGGGCGTCACGGCCTTATTAGAAAAATCCGCCCATCACCATCATCATGATGACGGAGATGATGATGATCATGATCACGACCATGATGATCACGATCATGACCACGCCGATCACGACCATGATCACGACGGTCATCACCATGAAGTGGATGAAAATGGCTTAACCGTAAACTGGCATATTTGGTATTCACCAAAAATCAGCCAATTAGTGGCCAATCAATTAGCGGAAAAATTAACCGCTCAATTCCCAGCGAAAAAAGCCTTAATTGCAGAAAACTTGGCGAATTTCAACCGCACTTTGCAAGAGAAAAATAGCGAAATTACCCAACAATTAAGTGCATTTAAAGACAAAGGATTCTTTGTATTCCATGACGCTTACGGTTACTTCAACAGTGCCTATGGATTAAACCAAACCGGTGCATTTACTATCAATCCGTTAGTGGCTCCGGGCGCCAAAACCATTGCGCATATCAAAGAAGAAATTGAAGAACACAAAGTCAACTGCTTATTTGCGGAACCGCAATTTACCCCGAAAGTGATTAATAGCTTGGCGAAAAGCACGGGAGTTAAAGTCGGTCGTTTAGACCCAATGGGCGACAGCGTGAAATTAGGCAAAAATGCGTATAGCCAATTCTTACAATTTACCGCTGACAGCTATGCAAGCTGCTTAAAATAACAGGAAAACCCCAGGCGACAAGGAATGTCGCCGATAAAAATGCCCCCTTATGGTTACCATCAGGGGGCAAATTATGTCGACAAGATTTATTTCTTCAACTGCGGTAACGCAATTTCTTTTGACACCGCTAACAAGCCTGTATTTGAATAAATACCTAACTTGTCACGAGTATCTAAAATATCAAGATTACGCATGGTTAATTGACCGATACGATCCACCGGATCAAACGGTGCATTTTCCACTTTTTCCATACTTAAACGTTCAGGGTGATAGGTCATATTCGGAGAGGAGGTATTCAAAATCGAATAGTCATTACCACGACGTAATTCTAACACCACTTCACCCGTTACTGCTTTCGCCACCCAACGTTGGGCGGTTTCACGCAACATTAAGGCTTGTGGATCGAACCAACGACCTTGATACAATAAGCGACCTAAACGCAAACCATTAATACGATATTGCTCAATGGTGTCCTCATTGTGAATCGCAGTAACTAAACGTTCATAAGCAATGTGGAATAATGCCATCCCCGGTGCCTCGTAAATACCACGGGATTTGGCTTCAATAATACGGTTTTCAATTTGATCCGACATACCCAAACCATGGCGACCACCGATACGATTGGCCTCTAAGAAAAGCTCGACGATATTACTAAAGGTTTTGCCATTTAATGCCACAGGCACCCCTTCTTCAAAACGTACGGTGACTTCTTCAGCTTTGATTTCCACATCTTCACGCCAGAAAGGGACCCCCATAATTGGATTCACAATACGAATGCCACGGCTTAAAAATTCCAAATCTTTCGCCTCGTGAGTAGCACCCAACATATTGGAATCCGTTGAATAGGCTTTTTCCACCGACATTTTGTAATCAAAACCGTTGGCAATCAAGAATTCAGACATCTCATGACGACCGCCTAATTCGTGGATAAATAGATCGTCTAACCAAGGTTTATAGATTTTTAAATTCGGATTAGTTAATAAGCCATAACGATAAAAACGCTCAATATCGTTACCTTTGAACGTAGAACCGTCGCCCCAAATATTCACGTCATCTTCTTTCATGGCTGAAACTAACATGGTACCAGTCACCGCACGGCCTAATGGCGTGGTGTTAAAATAAGTAATGCCGCCCGTAGACACATGGAACGCCCCCGCTTGAATCGCCGCAATCCCCTCATGAGCAAGTTGGCTGCGACAGTCGATTAAACGTGCATTTTCCGCCCCATATTCCATGGCTTTTTTCGGAATAGCGTTGTAATCCTCTTCATCTGGCTGGCCTAAATTCGCCGTATAGGCGTAAGGCACGGCACCTTTCTGACGCATCCATAATAACGCTGCACTGGTATCTAAACCGCCTGAAAATGCGATACCGACTTTCTGACCTAAGGGAAGATTTTGTAAAATTGTGTTTGACATAACTCGTCCTATATATAGTTAATTAAGGTTTTATTCAATTCATTATGTGCCAAAAAATTGGATTTATCAACCGCACTTTCACCATACTACATCAAATACGGATCTGGATACTGGTACACAAAATCTAATTCCTGACAAATTTTATCCGCCACAATAATCCGTTGTGGATCCTGCTCTGAACATGCAAAGTGCGGTGGATTTTCGGCAAATTTCTTTGCCATCACGGGGTAATACTCCCCTTTTTTAGGGTGTTGCGGTGCGACCAAATGATATAAACGATGGCCACCGTGGGTTTCTAGCAAACTCTGCACCGCCCTTGAACAATCCTCTAAATGCACCAAATTGACTGGGCTGTTGCCTTGTGAATAATACTTGCCCGCCATCGCATGCACAGGATGGCGATCTTTGCCAATCAATCCACCGAAACGCACCACGTCTACATCAATATCCTGCAAAGTAAACAAGACTTGTTCAATCTCATGCAAAGGCGAAAATGGCGCTTGACATTGTTCATCAAACCGCCCACTTTGCATGGGTAAAACCGAAGTAGAACTGATAAAAATAATATGATTTACCCCACATAACAGGGCTTCATTCACCAGATTTTCAATGCCTTGCGTATAACTCTCCGCATCAAAAAAATAGTCGCTAGGCGGAATATTAATCACCAAACTATCCACCGACAACAAGGCTGTTAATTCGTCAGGATCGGCATTGATTTCTGGTTCCAATCGCAGTTGATAAGTTTCCAACCGCCATAAACGCATTTCCTCCACACCCTCGTGAGTACGCTTACTGCCTTTCACTTTCCAGCCTAAATTGCGTAAATCGCAAGCCAGTGGTAAACCAAACCAACCTAGCCCAACAATGGCTACCGTTCGCATAATATTCCTTTATCTCCCCCTTTCATTCCCCTACTGGTGAAGAAAAATGGCCAAAAGTCAGCCAACTATTGTGTCAATAAATCCAAGGCCTCTTGATATTTTGCCACGGTTTTCTCAATCACATCCGCTGGCACTTTCGGCGCAGGCGGTTGCTTATTCCAACCACTTTGCTCCAACCAGTCACGCACAAATTGCTTATCAAAGGACGGCGGATTGCTGCCTTCTTGATAAGTGTCCACCGACCAAAAACGGCTAGAATCTGGCGTTAACACCTCATCCATCAAGGTCAATGTCCCGTTTTCATCTAAACCAAATTCAAATTTAGTGTCGCAAATAATAATCCCTTTCGTCAAGGCATAATTTGCCGCCGCTTTATATAACGCAATCGCCGAATCACGCACTTGCGCCGCTAACTCCGCCCCAATTTGACGCTCACATTCTGCATAACTAATATTAATATCGTGATCGCCCACCTCTTCTTTGCTAGACGGCGTGAAAATCGGTTCGGGCAATTTGCTTGCCTCCACTAACCCTTTCGGCAGTTCCAAGCCACAAATCGTGCCAGTTTGTTTATAATCTTTCAAACCCGAACCTGTTAAATAACCTCGCACAATGCTTTCAATTTTAATCGGCGTTAAACGTTTACACACCACCGCCCGATCTTTCACTAAATCCGCCTCGGCTTTCGGTAACACATCATACACCGTATCGCCAGTAAAATGATTCGGCATAATATGGGCTAATTTGTTAAACCAAAAGTTCGAAATTTGGGTCAAGATCTCACCCTTGCGTGGAATCGGATCACCCAGAATCACATCAAACGCCGACAGCCGATCCGTCGCCACCATTAACATCCGTTTATCATCAATTTCATAAAGATCACGCACTTTGCCCGAATAGATTTTTTTAAGACTTAATTCTGCCATTGGATTACCCTTGTTTGAGAAAATAAAAGGTGAAATAAAAAACTGCGGTAAATTATACCGCAGTTTTCAAGCAAAAAAAGCAAACGTTTGCATTTTGGTGGGAAATTTTTGTGATCTCTTCCTTTTTAATGCTCGTTCAGTTATCACTTTGATTTCAAGTTGAATAAAAATCCTTGTCTGCTATCCAATTCTTAATTGTTTTGATTTGTGTTGGTGTGCTAGCGAAATTAAAGGTTTTTCGTTTATTATTGAATTTTACGCCCAAAATATAAACCACTTCATTGTCATTATCTATGTCATACAAAAAGTAAATATTCCTCACTACAATGTATTTATATTTTGTTGTTCCCCAATAGGGACGTAAATTATAATTTTGTGAAAGCTGATATAGCAAAAATTCATGTTGAATATCATCCAAATACACATCAATAAAATTTGCTATATACACATTGGCAAAATAGACCGAATAAGGTTTAAACATTTTGCTTATTCTTTCTTGATGTCATCTGCACTGCAACACCCTTTTCAAAATCTGCATAAAATTGTGCGGTTGCCAATGCAGCCCAGATTTTTTCTTGATTAGTAAACACTTGATCTTCTTCTGAAATTTCATTCTCAGTAGAGATAAACTTATTCGGATTAAGAGCCAGTTCCATATTTCCCCCTTTTCGTAAAACTGTTTATCAGTCTAATCCGTAACCAAAAGGAAAGCAAATTTTTTAAGGTTATTTTTGTGATCTTGATTCCAAATTTGGAAAATTACTTTTGTCACCATTTTTATTTCCTATTATTCTTAAATCATCTTAAAAATGGTAAATACCATAAGGAAAAATGAATGATAAATTATATTTCTCGCCTCACTGTATCCAAAACAAGACAATAGTCCTAGCCATTATCGGAACCCACACAAAACAACGACATAGTTAAAGCCAAGCAACTTTGGCAACAAATCAAACAGGAACTAAAAAATAACCATTAAAACCCGAGAATTTGATGCAGCACGCTATCTTAAAGATGAAGAAATGATGGCTGTTTATCTTGCCATGGCTTTAGAAGAAGGCTCAGCAGAAGAATTTATCCACGCCCTAAATACCGTCGCTCGAGCTAAAGGGATGTCCGAGATTGCCGAAAAATCAGGCATCGGCTGAGAAACTCTCTCAAGCGAAAAAACACGTTTTGATACTATTTTAAAAATTATTACCGCTCTTGGGTTAAATCTCTCCATTTCTCCGAAAATGGCGTTATCCTAATATAGCGTAAAACGCCCTTAAACAAGGGTGTTATGACCACCAATTCTCCAACATTAACCCATCTACTCGCTCAAATTCTTTGGTGTTATTGGTCACACAAACCAAACCTTGACTGCGAGCGTGTCCTGCAATCATACTGTCATAAGCACCAATTGGCGTGCCTTTACGGGCGAGATCGGATCGAATATTGCCTGTATGACTACTGGCTTTAGCGTCATAATCAAGTACCACAAGATTGCCAACGAAATAATCAATTTCAAAGCGATTTTTGACGGGATTACTGGACTTATCCGCCCCGTAATAAAGCTCCATTAAAGTCACCGAACTGATACAAACTTGATCTTCATATTGGGCTAACTTTTGCACCACGTAAATCGGATTTTGTTTAATAGCGTAAATACAGATATTGGTATCCAACATATATTTCAACATTATTAAAACCCTTCTCTTTCTTGAGCTTCGGGCTGATCACGATTGGAAAAACAATCTTCGGTTAATTGTGATTGTCTATTGGCCCACGCTTGCCAACGTTCCCCCACTGGCACAAGAATACGAGTATTGCCCACACTAATCACTTCCACTTGTTTGATATAATCAGGAAAAGCCACCGCCTGTGGAAGGCGTACGGCTTGATTGCGATTATTTTTAAAAATACTGGCGGTTTGCATTTGATTTCTCCTAAAATGGATTGTATATGTCTTGAGTATATACCAGTAAGGGAGATATGGCAAGATATGCTATTTTTTAAGAAATTTCACCGCAGTTTTGATCCTTAAAATGTACATAGATATAAGATGAATGTTCTTCTAACAACATTTCTACGATTTAGATAATGTAGCAAGTTTTTCTTTTACTATTTTTTTCTGCTCCCCTTTTAAACCATTTTTTAATGCCAAATTAGGATCGCCATTTTCTGCTGATTTTTCCAACCATTCAAATACACGGTTGTCTTTTTCAGAAAAGTATTTAACCCCTAACTCATAATAAATTATTGTCTTATTATAAAGAACTATAAACGACAGCTTGTGTCGCACCGCAATTTTTGTATAAAATTGTCCCTATTCTTTCACCACAGGATAAAACGGCTTGCCCCAATCCACTTCGTTATGGTTATTCATCATAATCTGCAACATTTCTGGCAAAAGTGCGGTTAAAATTCGACAACTATCTCTCACTTGATCACGATTGGTGGAACTACCATAGGTTGAGCCGCCGTGAATAATTTGATTACGCATAACATATAAACGATCAAATAAAAATAATAAAATACCTGCTGTATTTCTATCCTCTAATACCAAACGGAAATTTTGAATACTCTTAGCTCTTGCATTGTTATACTTAATTTCTGAAATTTTGCCATTATGGAAATCCCAAAATGCTTTCAATAAGAATTTGTTATCTAGCAATTTCCCAATAGCTTGTCTTGAATCATACCAAACAATATGCTCTATCTTCCCAGCCTTATCTAAAGAACAAAGGCTCTTTAAAAAACGCTCAAAACTAATTCTATCTCCTCCCAATACACTCAATTCTTTCGCATAAGCCGCATTAAAAGCAATCCATAAAGAAACAAATTTCATATCTTCATTTTCTTCTATTTCTGCTCTTTTTAGCCAACTAATGGAACGGTGAATACGCAAGCGGAAGTTTTCGTTAAAATTATCACGGATGGATTTGTAATGGGTTTCGAGTTCAGTGATTTGCATATAAATTAACCTTGTATAACTATTGGGAAAATAACCAAAAGAGAAATGCACAAAAAATTTCAGCCCAATAAAAATCACTGGACTGAAATTTATTTACATTTTTTAATGTTTTAATCAAACCAACGAGATAATGTTTCTTTGGCTTGTTGAACGTGTTTTTCTTTAATATAAGCAGACACGGTTGCAATCGCCAACGTCAACACCCCTAAGTCATCAGAATATCCAACGACTGGAATCAAATCAGGAATCGCATCAATCGGCGAAATAAAATAACCCAAAGCACCAAAAATGGCTGTTTTTGCCCATATCGGCGTATCAGAATCCGTAGCGGCATAATACATTTTTAATGCAAGCTCCACTAAATCCTTACCTGCTGATTTTGCATAATTGGTTAATTTATCCCAAAAGCTATCTTCGGAATATTCTTTTTCATATTGGCTGTTATCTGACATACGTCATCTCCTATTGTTGTTAATCAAATTAGTTAAGTAATTTCTTAATAAAATTAAGAATTATATGTTGTGGTCCATAACGTGGATCACGCTCAGGACATTCAACATCAATCAATTTTGCTCCACAATCAGGACAAGTATTCCCCGTTCCAACAGGAAATCTCACATCACTGGTAATCAGCGGTGTTTTAAAATCACATTTGGAACATTTTTGATAAAAATAAACTTTTGGGGGCATTGGCATAATCACCGTCCTTATAACATTGTGTACTAGTATTGAATTTACAATCTACCCAAATCATCCAAAGAACGTATTCCATAATCCTTTCACAACCTTAACAATATCTTTTTTGACACTTTTGATTACTGTTTTAACGGGAGTAGGAATAGGAAGAACGTCTAAGGCAGTATCTATAACATTCTCAACAATATTACCAAAAGCATCTTGTGCATCAGATTTTGCTTCTGTCGTTTGATTATCTTTATCTACACTAGCTAACAAGCTACTCTTTGCATTTTGGGGTACCTTATTAACAATTTTTGTAACAAGTTTATCAATATTATAACGATCAAATTTACATTCATCCTCGATAAACTCACAAGCAACAGGAACTACATCATCAGAATCAATATTAAATGCGTCACTAATACGAGCTTGATTTTGACTAATAATGTCTAATTGTTTGTCTGAAGGTTGATAAGTCTCATAATTCCACCCCCTCGTTGGTTCAGCTTTATCCGATTGACTTAATACAAAAATGATTTGCTCTTTCTTATATTTCTGAATCAGCCATTCGTAAAAACGTTCATCATCAACATTAGCACGATCATCAACTTTAATAACCCATAAAATAATATCAAGATCCTTTATCTTATCTTCATAAAGTTGAAGATATTCTTCGTGACGTTCTTTATTTTCTGCAATACCAGGTAAATCCACAAAAGCAATTTCTCGAGAACCAATAGCTAATTTTTCTTCTTGGAAAGATCGAGTACATCCACCGACTCCCCCTGTTTTAAACACTCTTTTTCCTACAAGTGAATTGGCAAGTGTAGATTTTCCCGCTCCTGATTTTCCCATAATTCCTACTCGTGGCGTATAGAAAATAGTTTTTTCTAAATGCGTTTTCATTAGTTCTCTAACATCAATAGGCATTTTTGATAATACACTATTAAGTTGTTCACTAGTTTGTTGACGATTTATAGACATAAATAACTCCTTAATTAAATGATTAATCTATATATTTGTTTTCAACATTGTTTAAATCTTATTTTTTAAATAAGACCTTAACCCTACCATTCGCCAAATCCCTCCCAATCTCATAATCAGGATCATAAGTAAAAGCATTGTGAGCAACGATGCCTGCCAACGACAAAATACCCCATTTGCTTTTTACTAATCCTGTTAAAACTGATGCAATACGATTTTGCGTATAAACTCGGCAAGTTAAGCCCCGATTTTCAATAAGGCTTTCCAGTTCGGCACAAAGGGGTAACATATCGCTGAGTTCCACAAAGCAAACTTCAAAGCTAGCTCGCTGGTCAATTAAGGTTGGGTATTGTGCAAAACCGTCTTTATAATCAATTTGGGTAACTGGTTTGCTCATTTTTTCTCTCCATTCGGTTTATCCATATAATTTTGCAAATTGGCAAAGATTTTTTCTTGTAATCCTTGTGGGCTGATCACGGTTAAATGCGGAATCCAATATTGCACCACAGGAATCACATCCCATTCATTCACGTTTTCACAAGAAATAATCAGCTCTTTGTCTTTGGTTTGGTGAATAATTTTTTGATTCGGTAATAAATTGCGTCTTAAAAAATATGGGGCGGCGAATGTAGAAACCTGAATCGTTACTTCTGCTAATTGATTGCCGTGAGAAAGGCTGTCGTTGGTTTTAATTTGTTCAATCAAGGTTTGATTTGGGGTAAAGGTTTCATCAAGTATTTTAAGCAATGAAATTTGATTGAAACAAAAGGTTTTTTGTTTATCGTTTTCTGTACCGATTACATACCAAATGCCGTTTTTATTGGTCAACGCATAGGGGGCAAGTTGGCGGAAACTGCCTTGTTTTTCACCGCACTTTTGGTAGTTGAAATCAATCAATTTATGCTGTTCAATGGCGGTTTTAATTAAATCAAACTCTTTTTGACGAGTGGAAATATCTTCGTATTCAATGCCTTTCACTTGCACGCTTTCGATGAGTTTTTCTTGGTAAAAATCTTGATCGATTTTTGGAAATAGATCCGCTACGCTAGCAAAGCGGGCAAAACGTTCGATGTCTTGTTGATTTAAAATGCCGTAGGCTTGGCGATTGAGTTTGTAGAGATTATTGCCGTTTTCTTCCCATTGGAGAAAATCAAGGCGTTTCATATCCCGTTGAAGAGTACGTGGATGAACGCCAAATTCTTCAGATAATTTTGTTAAATCAATGCGTTTTCCTTGATTTAATAAAAACAAAATCTGTGCGAGACGGTTGGCAAGTGTTTCGTTTTTCATTTTGTTCCCCCGAAATTAATAACGTGAGAACAGTCTAACAAAGGGGGAACGACAGGTTGTGTCGCGTGGAAAAAAAGATTGAAAAAAGTAGTAAAAAAATGTTTGAAAGAAGAGAAACCGTCTAGGCGTAGAAATAGCCAGACATTCGACATTCGACATTCGACATTCGACATTCGACATTCGACATTCGACATTCGACATTCGACATTCGACATTCGACATTCGACATTCTCCTTGCAGTGTAACGAGGTTAAAATGGATTGCAAGAGAATTATCAAACAATTATGTCAAAAAAGCAATAGTGGAAAATGATTTAGAGGGTGGAATCTTCGCTTGCCACACCCAACGCTTGCGAAAAACTCCGCAATCCAGTGGAATTACCAGCTTTTACCATGCTAGACATGGCTTGGGTTGGGGAGTGAATGAGTTTATTCATTAATTTATAACTTAATTCTTGCAGTACCGCCTCAGCAGATTCCCCTTGATGTAAGGCTGTAACGGCTTTTTCAAGCAAGGCTTGACGAGTTTGTTCGGCGTTATCTCGATAATGGCGGATTAAATTAGAAAATTGATGAACTTTTAACCACTCAAAATAATCACTGCATTCTTGTTCAATAATTTGCTGAGCTTGTTCGGCGGCTTTTTCACGTTGGCCCATATTGTGTTGAATGATATTTTGCAGATCATCTACGCTGTAATGGTAAACACTATCCAGATCGCTTACGCTTTCTTCCACATCCCTTGGCACTGCAATATCCACCACCAACATCGGGGCATTTCGGCGTTGTTTTTGAGCCATTTTGACCATTTGTTTAGTAATCAAAATTTGCTCAGAGGCCGTGGATGAAATCACAATATCCGCTTGATTCAAGCCATCTTGCAGTTGTGCCAAACTCATGATTTGAATTTGTTCACCCTGATCTAAACGGCTCACCAATGCTTCGGCTCGAGATAACGTGCGGTTGGCAATAATGATTTTTTTGACGCCATGACGTAACAGGTGACGACTAACCAATTCAATGGTTTCCCCTGCCCCCACAAGCAATACGGTTAAGGTTTTTAGTTGTTCAAAAATTTGGCGAGCCAAGCTACAAGCGGCATAGGCCACGGAAACCGCACTTTCACCGATATTGGTTTCACTGCGAACACGTTTTGCGACCGCAAAGGTTTTTTGGAATAAACGAGAAAATTCACTGGTTAACGTATTATCAGATTGTGCTTGATAATATTCTTCCGCTAATTGATAGGCTTGTTTCACTTGCCCGAGAATTTGTGGTTCACCTAAAATTAAGGAATCCAGTCCACAAGCCACCGACATCAGGTGTTTCACGGCATTTTTATCTTGATGCAAATATAAACAGGTTTTGAGTTCGGCTAAATCAATTTGATGAATTTGGGCAAACCACGCCACCACCTGATCAAGAAAATCTTGCATCTGTTGGGTTTCGACGGGAGAAAGATGTTTATTATGAAGATAAATTTCAGTTCGATTACAAGTGGATAAAATCACTGCACTTTGTGCCAAACCCAATTGCTGAATTTGTTGCAAGGCAAGCTGACGTTTTTCTTGCGAAAACGCCACTTTTTCCCGCAATCCCACGCTTGCGGTTTTGTGATTAATGCCGAGAACCAAAATTGTCATTGAAAAATACCTAAAAAGCGGTAGAACTATCTGATTTTCATAGCGAAAACCGAATATAATGCGTATTTTAACGGAAAAAAATCATAAAATATACAATAATTGTTTTTAATCAGAATCGTTTGTATTTCTACAAATTTAGGGCGAAGATGATGAACCCTGTTAATAGGGATAGCGATATGTTGAAAAGGGAAATTAACAGAATTGACACCGCACTTTAGGCAAAATGCGGTGTTTTTTCGTTCTTTTTATCGTGGGCAGATTTCACTTTCCACAAAGAAATAGGCAATTTCACGAGCGGCGCTATCGGAACTGTCGGAGCCGTGGACAGAATTGCGTGTTTTACTTTGAGCAAAGTCACGCCGAATAGTGCCCTCGGCTTGTTTAGCGGGATCCGTGGCGCCAATCAGGGTGCGATAATCCTGAATAGCATTTTCCTTTTCTAACACCGACACCACCACGGGACCAGACATCATATAGTCTACAAGGCCAGCAAAAAAATCTTTGCCTTGGTGTTCGGCATAAAATCCCTCGGCTTGTGCTTGGGTTAAATGCAACATTTTGGTGGCCAAAATTTGAAAACCCGCCTCTTCAAAACGCGTTAAAATTTTGCCGACCAAATTACGCTCAACGGCGTCAGGTTTAATAATCGATAATGTACGTTCTATTGTCATTTTACACTCCCTGTTTTGCTTTAGTTAAAAGTAAATTTGCCAAGGTTTGTACACCAATGCCGGTTGCGCCCACTGCCCATAGATCACTCGGTGATTTGCGATAAGTAGCGGAACAATCAAGGTGTAACCAATGTTGTTGATAATTTTTCACGAAGTAAGATAAAAATGCCGTCGCTGTACTGGCTCCCGCACTCACGGCCAAGGAGCCTGAGTTAGCAATATCCGCAAAGGCGGTGGAAATTTGTCCTCGGTGTAATTCAGCAAAAGGTAAACGCCAAAATGGCTCTTGTGCTTGTTGAGCAGATTGTAATAAATCCGCCACTAATTGATCGTCCATTGAAAGCACAGAATGATAGTCATTGCCTACAGCGACTTTCGCTGCACCAGTCAGCGTTGCTGCATCAATAATAAATTGTGGATTTTGTGCATCGGCTTCAATTAAGCCATCCGCCAACACTAAACGCCCCTCTGCGTCGGTATTGGTCACTTCCACTGTCACGCCATTACGATACTGAATAATATCGTTTAATTTAAAAGCGTTGCTGCTGATCATGTTTTCTGCGCAACATAAATACAGTTTCACTCGGGCGTTTAATCCTTGGGCAATGGCCAAGCCCAATGCGCCTGTTAATAAGGCCGCACCGCCCATATCCGCTTTCATGCTTTCCATGCTGTTACTAGGTTTTAAGCTGTAACCGCCCGTGTCAAAGGTAATGCCTTTGCCCACTAAACAGGCCAACACGGGGGCGTTAACATCCCCCGTTGGGTTGAAATCTAATTGCAACATCACAGGCGCATTGGCGGATCCTTTACCGACCGTCCAAATACCATGATAGCCTTGTTCATGTAAATCTTTGCCTTTGATAATTTTATAACTTAACTCGCCCGCTTGCCAATCTTCCGCTTGCTGTTGAATAAATTGTACCGCTCGATTGGCCAATACTTCTGGGGTCAATACATCAGACGGTAAATTAATGATTTCACGCACAAAATCGCCTGTTTCAATCAATTCAAGTAATTTTTCATTTTCCACTTCATCTAACTCAGGAAAATCCACCTCAAAATCTTGTTTCGCCGTATAAAACCCTTGATAAAATGCCCAACAACTATCTGCATTCCAATGTTCACCGATTAATTCCGCTTGCTTAATACCTTGTCCACGCAGTTTACGTGCGGCTTTTTGTACTAAAGTGCGGTCAAAATTTTCAGAAAAATGAACAATGGCTTGATTTTGCTGAAAAGTTAAAAACGCTTTTTTGCCCCAAACTTCATCAGGGGCTTGATGTGAAAGTAAAACTTGCATAATTTATCCTTAAAAATTCACAAAATTTCGTTTATATTTACGATGGCTTTGAATATTACGTTCCGCATCTTTACGATCCCAAATCTGCAGTTCCCATGGATAATAAAAATTACTCGAATTTTTGAAATAAATATGAATCCCCACATACTCATCTTTATCTCGTAAGTACCAGTTTTTTAATCCATATTTTTCTTTCCATTCATCTAATTTATTCATGACTTGGGTAATATCTTCCGTACTGACAATCATTCTTGCCCCAAAAATATCATTCATAATACTATTGACTGGAAAGCCTTCGCTACGTTGTTGAAACCGTTCAATTTTATGTAAAATAGATTCCGATGTTTTGACACGATAAAAATAGGAAATATCCGTTAAATCGGCACGATACAAATAATCATTAATGGCTTCGTGCAAATTTAAACGATAGGCTAATATATGCTCTACAGGCACTTTCGCAAGTGTATGTTTTAAATTCACCTTTTGAATTTTCCCTGTTTCAAAATAGTCTTGTGAAAAAGCTAAATGTACCTTATTAATTTCATCAATTAAGCGTTCTATTTTTTCGAGCATATATTTTCCCTACCTAACTACTCGCCCCAAACTTCTTGCACAATATCACGAATAAATTCTAACTTCGCCCATTGTTGCTGTTCGGTCAGAATATTACCTTCTTCCGTTGATGCAAAACCACATTGCGGACTTAAACATAGTTGATTGATATCCACATATTGAGTGGCTTCTTTGATGCGAGCAATAATATCATCACGATTTTCAAGTGTACCGTCTTTAGACGTAATTAACCCTAACACAACTTGTTGATCTTTGATAAAGCGTAATGGTTTGAAATCTCCCGCACGATCGCTATCATACTCAAGGAAGAAACCATCTACACGGCAAGTACCAAACAAGGTTTCTGCGACAGGTTCATAACCACCAGCCGAGAACCAAGTGGAACGGAAATTGCCACGACAAATGTGCATGGTAATTGCAATATCATCAGCAGGTTTAGCATCCACAATTTTATTTATCATATAGACATAATCTTTGGCAATTTGGTCTAAATCAAAACCACGCTGTTTATAGGCGGCTCGTTTATCTTCCGCACAAAATTCACCCCAGCTAGTATCATCTAATTGTAAATTGCGACAACCTAATTTGTAGAAAATCTGCATGGCTTTAATATAAGCGTTAGCAATATCGTCTAATAAAAGTCGGTTGTTGTTTTCATAACGTGGAATTGCTACATAATCGGTCGCTCGTACATTGGTGATTAAATGCAGCATTGACGGTGATGGAATGGTAAATTTCACTTCTTGACCGTTAGCAATTTGATTAACAGAACGGAAATGTTCGACAAACGGGTGGCTTTCAGAAAAATCGACTTTATCCACAATTTTTAAGGTTTTCGGGCGAACATTATCATGTTTAAATTGTACCGAAAATTTTTCAGCATCAACTTCTTCCACACCGTCTAAACCTGCTAAAAAATCTAAATGCCAGAAAGTACGGCGAAATTCTCCGTCTGTTACTGCATGTAATCCCACACTTTTTTGATGTTCCACTAATTTAGCAATTTCTTTATCTTCAACTTTAGCTAACTCCGCACAAGAAATATCACCACAACTACATTGTTGGCGAGCTTGCTTAATTTCATCAGAACGTAAAAAACTGCCGACAATATCAAAACGATAAGGGGCTTTGCTACGTAAGGTGGCTGTTGGGAATAATTTACTCATCTTGTTTCCTTTCTTTTTTATGATTATTAAATCTAACAAAAAATACACCGCACTTTAGCTGGCTTATTCTTCTAATATCACTTTACCGATAAAACTTAAATTACGATAACGTTGAGCATAGTCAATACCATAACCGATAACAAACTCATTCGGAATGGCAAATCCCACCCATTCTACTGGCACTTCTACTTCACGGCGTGATGGTTTATCTAATAAGGTGCAAATGGCAAGACTGGCTGGATCGCGGAGTTCTAGGATTTTGCGGACTTTTTCGAGCGTGTAACCTGAATCAATAATATCTTCCACAATTAACACGTGTTCGCCCTTAATATCACCATTTAAATCTTGGGTAATTTTTACATCATGATTGGTACTCATGCCGATACCATAACTTGATGTGGTCATAAATTCTACTTCGAGCGGTAAGTCAATTTTACGTACTAAATCTGCCATAAACATAAATGAGCCACGTAATAAACCGACTACAATCAATTTATCCACTTTCTTTTGTTGATAAAAAGCGGTAATTTCCGCACCGAGCTGATCAATTTTAGCAAGCACATCTTGCTCTGAAATCAAGACTTCAACATGATGTTTTTTCATAACGGTTTCTCTGTATAAAAATATGGAAACGACTATATCATAATAAGGAAAAATACAAAATAAAAAAGACGGAAAAGAGCCTAGCACTTGCGTACTAGGCTACGCATGGTCACGCAACTCCGTGGCTTTTCCTTTCAGATGCGGAGCATCGTTACCATGCTTAACCCTGTACGCTAGTGCAGGGATAAAAAAAGACCGAAGTGACAACACTTCGGTCTTAAACCCTAACGAATTTACTTTCTACTCTACCTGTTTAGCTACCTATGTCTTAACAGATGTGTGTATATTAATATATAAAATAATCTCTGTCAATAAGAATTATTATCATTTTTAATTAATTTCCAGAAATTTTCATTTCTTCCAATAAAATTGAGCCAGTTTGAATATTGGAACGGGTTTCAATGTCATCACCAACCGCCACCAAATGATCAAACATCTGTTTTAAATTGCCAGCAATGGTGATTTCTGAAACGGGATATTGAATTTCACCATTTTCCACCCAAAAGCCCGATGCACCACGAGAATAATCCCCCGTTACCATATTCACACTTTGCCCCATTAAATCAGTCACTAACAAGCCTGTTCCCATTTGGTTTAAAAGTGCGGTTAAATTTCCTTGAGAATTTGGTTTAACCAACCAATTATGAATACCGCCTGCATGTCCCGTGCTTTGCATAGCTAATTTTTTACCGCTGTAACTGGTTAATAAATAAGTTTGCAAAATACCGTCTTGAATAATCTCCAAATCTTGCGTTCTCACGCCCTCGCTATCAAACGGTGTAGAAGCTAAACCGCTTAACAAATGCGGACGTTCGCTAATTTGAAACCAATCAGGCAACACTTTTTGTCCAAGTTTATCTAACAAAAAGCTGTTTTTGCGATATAGACTGCCGCCACTAATAGCAGTCGCTAAATGCCCAATTAACCCTGTTGCGACATCATTAAGAAAAATCACAGGTGCCGTTTGGGTTGCAATTTTTTGCGGTCGTAAACGAGCAATGGCTTTCTTCGCTGAATTTTGCCCTACCCATTCAGGTGCAGCTAACTCATTCGCTTTACGAGAAATCGTGTATTCGTAATCACTTTCTAATAAATCATCAACACCACCCAATACTGAGCAAGACAACGAATAACGGCTTGATAAATGACTTTGCAACATACCATGGCTATTCCCATACACGCGAACTCCCGTATGGGAATTAAACGCCGCACCATTACTGTTGACAATCCGCTGATCATATTGCAAAGCAGCGGTTTCCGCTTGTAAGGCTAATTCCACTGCCCGATCTACATCAATATCAGTGGGGTGATATAAATCTAAATCAGGTGCATTAAATGCCATTAAGGCTTTATCGGCTAAACCCGCACAATCATCGGGAGAAGTATATTTGGCTATCGCTAATGCCGCATCAACGGCGGATTTAATTGCTGGCTGGCTTAAATCCGATGTGGATGCGTTGCCTTTTTGTTGCCCCAAGTACACCGAAATGCCTAAAGCTCCGTCATTATTAAATTCTACGTTTTCGACTTCTTGCAACCGAGTAGAAACCGAAAGCCCACTGACTTTGGTCACCGCCACTTCCGCTGTTGCCCCTGCATTTTGAGCCAACTCGACCGCATAACTCACCGCCGCACGTAATTCTTGTTCTTGCTGTTTTAAAAGTGCGGTGGAATTTTCCGTATTTTTTTCTGGCATGCTGCTCTTTTCCTTATTATTTATAAATTTGTCGCATTTTAGCTTATTTGCTACAATGTAGCAAAATATCAATAAGAAAGGATAGGAAATGAAAAAACGGGGCAAAAAGCCAGAATTAGATTGGACAGATGAGCAAGAAGAAATTATCTGGGTCAGCAAAAGTGAAATTAAACGTGATGCGGAAGATTTAAAAAAATTAGGCTCAAAATTAGTGGAATTAACCCCTGCTAATTTGGAAAAAATCCCCCTTGATGAAACCTTGCTTGATGCCATTCATTTGGCTCGTAAATCAGTCAAAGAGGCCAAACGCCGTCAACTGCAATTTATCGGCAAATTATTGCGTGCCACCGACACCGATCCCATTCAAGAAGCATTAGATAAAATTGAAAATAAACATAATCAACAACAAGCCATGTTGCATAAATTAGAATATTTGCGTGATGATTTAGTCGAAAAAGGTGATGACGTATTAGCTCAATTTTTTGATGAACACCCAACGGCTGACCGTCAACATTTGCGTAATTTAGTGCGTTCCGCCCAAAAAGAAAAAGAACAAAATAAACCACCGAAAGCGTATCGGGAAATTTATCAGTATTTGAAAGAATTGATGTTGGAAAATTAAAAAAACAAGGCACTTAATCCAGTGCCTTTCATCGCTAATTCGTAGCAGAACTCTCTTGCAAATCCTTACGCAACGACACTAACAACTGATCGATTTTAAAGTTTTCCGTATCAATAATTTCAAATTTATATTTGTCATATAACACAAAATCGGTCTTTTTCGGGATTTTGCGTAGCATATACATCATAAATCCGCCAATGGTTTCATAATTTTCATCTGAGGGAAACGCTGGAATATCTAAATATCGCATGACATCTTCTAATGGGGTAATGCCATCAATAAGCCATGAATGTTCATCACGTTGTACGATCTGTTCTTCTTCGTTAGAGACCAATTCCCCCATCACAATACTCATCACATCATTGAGTGTGACAATCCCCACCACCAACGCATATTCATTCACAATCACCGCAAAATCTTCACCGGTAGATTTAAATAATTCCAATACTTCATAGAGAGATAAGGTATCGGGAATAAACAAGGCTTTACGTAATAACTTAGAATCCGTCAGCGCCACTTTGTTGTCAGTTAAATACAAAGTGAGCAAGGTATGCGACTCCACATAGCCTAGAATTTTATCTAATCCCGCATCACAAATCAGTAATTTTGAATGGGAATTTTTAGCCAAGGTATCTAGCACTTCTTGCTGATTAAAACTGCGGTCTAAAAACACAATATTTTCACGGGTCGTCATTGTGGATGTCACCGTTCTTGATTGCATATCAAAAATATTTTCAATCAAATACTGCTCTTGTGCTTTCAATGCTCCCGACTCAGCACCGGCCTCCACGAGAGCCACAATATCTTCCGACGTCATATTATCTTCACGCACCGTAGACACACGTAAAAAGCGAAACACCCCATTTGCCAACGTGTCAAAAATCATCACTAAGGGCTTAAAAATAAAAATGCAAAACCGCATAACGCCCACGGTTCGCATGGCGATTTGTTCAGGATAGGTCATAGCAAGACGCTTAGGGATCAAATCCGCTAACAAAATAAAAGAAAACGTCACCAACGCAAACGCCGTCCAAGATGCCACGCTTTCTACCCATTCTGCTTGTGTATACTGGCTTAACAGCTTGACAAAATACGGATTTAGCGCACTTTCCCCAATCATACCGCCTAAAATGGCCACCATATTTAAGCCGATTTGCACCACAGTAATAAAACGCCCCGGTTTTTCTTGTAACTGCAAGACTTGTGTGGCCCTGATGTCACCATCATTGGCTAAAACTTGTAGCTTAATTTTTCTGGCGCCTGCTAGGGAAATTTCTGCTGAAGAAATCACCGCACTGAGCATAATTAAGCCTAAAATAATTAAAATTGCCTCAAATAATCCCATGATATTATTCCTACGCTATTGATACTGTTTCACAAAATCCAAAAACCGCTGTTCGTCCCAAATTTGAACACCCAATTCTTGGGCTTTGGTTAGTTTTGATCCTGCTGAATCGCCTGCAATCACAATATCGGTTTTTGCTGACACACTGCCACTCACTTTCGCCCCAAAAGATTGCAATAACGCTTTGGCATCATTGCGTCCCATTTGAGTTAAGGTTCCCGTTAATACCACGGTTTTACCGTTTAACGGATTTTCACCAATGTCTTTTTCTTCCACATCGTCCCAATGGACACCTTGTGCGATTAAATCATTCACTACGTCCAAGTTATGTTGTTCACGCCAGAACACATAAATCCGATTTGCCACAACGATGCCCACATCTGGTACGGCTTGTAATTGTTCTAAATCTGCTTGTTGAAGTGCGGTGAGATTTTTGAAATATTTGGCTAAATTCAATGCGGTGGCTTCGCCCACGTCCCGAATACCTAGGGCAAAAATAAAGCGTGCTAAAGTTGTTGACTTGGCTTTTTCTAGGCTATCCAGTGCATTTTGAGCGGATTTTTGTCCCATACGTTCTAATCGCATTAAGGTGAAAAGATCCAATTTAAATAAATCTGCTGGCGTATGAATAAACTCTCGATCCACTAACTGCTCAATCAGTTTTGCTCCCACGCCGTCAATATCCATGGCTTTGCGAGAAACAAAATGTTTCAAAGATTCCTTACGTTGTGCATCACAAAATAAGCCACCAGTACAACGAGCAACTGCCTCGCCATCAATTCGCACCACTTGCGAACCACACACGGGGCATTCGGTTGGAAAAATAATCGATTCTGCATTGGCTGGACGGCGATCATGTACCACACCAATAATCTGTGGAATCACATCACCTGCACGGCGAATAATCACGGTATCACCAATGGCAATATCAAGACGTGCAATTTCATCGCCATTATGCAAGGTCGCATTACTCACCGTTACGCCAGCCACGAAAACAGGTTGTAATTTTGCCACAGGCGTAATTGCCCCCGTTCGTCCTACCTGAAATTCCACATCTTTTAGTATCGTCATTTCTTCCTGTGCAGGAAATTTATACGCAATCGCCCAACGTGGTGCTTTAGAAATAAAGCCAAGTTCCTGCTGTAACGCAATATCGTTAATTTTTAACACTGTGCCATCAATGTCATAGCCTAAAGTTGGACGTTTTTGTTGAATAGTGCGGTAGAAATTCAACACATTTTCTACCCCATCACAAAGCTGAATCTCCGCATTCACTGGAATACCGATAAATTTCAGCCATTGCAAACGTCCATAATGGGTTTCGGGCAAATCCACCCCTTCGGCAATCCCAATACTATAAGCGTTCAGCATTAATGGACGTTGGCTAGTAATTTTCGGATCGAGTTGACGCAACGAGCCAGCAGCAGCATTACGTGGATTAGCAAAGGTTTTCTCCCCTTTGGCTAAGGCTAATTCATTTAATTTTTCAAAGCCCGCTTGTGGCATAAATACTTCACCACGCACTTCTAAACGAGCAGGCGGATGGTCAGTTAATAATTGTAAGGGAATATTGCGAATGGTACGAATATTGGCAGTAATATCTTCTCCCGTAGTACCATCGCCCCTTGTTGCCGCTTGCGTAAGAATACCATTGACATACAAAATACTCACTGCCAAACCGTCTAATTTTGGTTCACAACAAAATTCAAGGGTTTCTGGCAATAACACCAAACGATCTTGAATACGTTTTACAAAGGCATAAAATTCTTCATCGGAAAACGCATTATCTAGGGATAACATGGGAATTTCATGGGTAACTTGGCTAAAGCCCGATAATGGTTTTGCCCCGACACGCTGGGTCGGCGAATTGGCGGTAATGAATTCGGGATATTGTTGTTCTAAGGTTTTTAATTGATGAAATAAACGATCATATTCGCTGTCTGGAATTTTGGGTTCATCAAGCACGTGATATTGATATTCGTGATAACGCAATGTTTCACGCAACTGATTCATTTGTTTGGCTATATCCGTCATTTTATTTTTCTTTTCTAAAATTATTAACAAAATAAACCGCACTTTGAACGCTCAACAGTGCGGTTTTCAATCGACAATTTTCGCTACATGCGATCTAAATAATCTTGTTCTTGCTTGTCATCAAAAATAGCTTGTTGATCGGTCAACACAAAACCATTTAATTCTTCAGCTAAATTTTTTGCGGCTTGGATCATCATTTTTAAATTGGCTTTGTCATTTCCAACCTGTGACGGTACTTGCATAAATAGGGCAAGACCGATAGTGGAAAATTCATTCATGGCATAAGGATTAAATGTACCGGGTTGTTCAATATTCGCCACACTGAAAATCACTGGACTGGCTACCGTATCAACGTGACGGTGATATAAATTGTCTTGGCCAAAAATAAAACCGAGATTATCCAAGGATTGTGCAATAGAAAGCCCTAAAAATTGACGATTTTCGGGGGCGACAACATACAATAGCATAAAATCAGTCGCTACGGGTTGCGCTTGCGCCACTGGCTCACTGGCTTTTGGATTATCAATCGGTTGTTGTAATGCGGGTTCAGAAATCGGTGAACTGGCCTGCTGCAACTGTACACGCAATTCTGGTGATGTCATATCCACTTGCGCTTGGGTTTCCGCAAAGTCCACGGCATCCGCTAAAGTATAGTCCGCCATATTAGCTTTCGGCTGTTTTGGTTCAGGGTGATATTCATAATGCACGGGTTCGTCGGCGGACTGATTAAAATCAGCATTCGGCAACGTGATTTTAATTTGATCCACAGAATGCGCTTGTCCAACCGATACGCTTGGCGCAGCCACAGGTACCTCGTTTGCCGGAACAACTGACTGTACAGCTTGTTGCTGAACAGTCTGTTGCGATACCGCTGATTGTGGCGACACATTCAAAGGTGAGGCAGTGGTCGGTTGGGCAAAATTTGGCACCACTGTTTCGTTTTGTTCTGAGGAGTTAACCGATTGGTGGTGTTGAGCTCGCCCAAAGTTATTCGCATGCTCAAAATATTGCGATTTTTCACGACGATTTGACCAAATACCATGCGCCACTAAACCAATTAAGGCCAGAATACCTAAGATAATTAAAACTGTATTGAGATCCATTGCAATATGTCCTATTCCAAACCAGCAGAAATAATTGTTAGCTTACCATATTTATTGACATTATGGATCTTGAAATTTGCATTTTTTGACCGCACTTTGTATCCTGTACAAGGTTTTACATAAAAATGGATAAGATAGGAAAAAGCATGATTGAAGAAAAAGAAGTCAAATCGGGTTTTCATTACTTTGTCATGGGTTGGCATTTAATTACCCAACGAGGCTTGCGCCGTTTTGTGGTGATGCCGATTTTACTCAATGTTGTGTTAATGATCGGCTTGAGTTGGCTGTTTATCAGTCAAATTAGTGGCATGATCGACTGGGTAATGGGCTTTTTACCCAGTTGGCTTGATTGGCTCAGTTCGGTGATGTTTATTATGTCCTTGGTGCTGATCCTGATGGGATTTTATTTTTCCTTTACCATGTTATCAGGTTTTATCGCTGCACCATTTAACGGCTTATTGGCGGAAAAAGTAGAAAACATGCTGACCGGTGAAAGCCTCGCTGACATGACGATGATTGATTTTATCAAAGATATTCCACGCATGTTAGTGCGGGAATGGCAAAAATTGGTGTATAGTTTACCGATTTATATCGCCTTGTTTTTACTCGGTTTTATCCCTATGCTTGGACAATCTGTGGTGCCAGTTTTAACGTTTATATTTGCGGCTTGGATGATGGCTATCCAATATTGCGACTATCCCTTTGATAATCATAAAATTTCATTCCATACTATGCGAGTAAAACTCAAAGAAAATCGCACGCAAAGTCTAATCTTCGGTGGGTTGATTAGCCTGTGTATGTTTGTACCACTGGTAAATTTAGTGGTGATTCCTGTGGCGGTTTGCGGTGCCACGGCCATGTGGGTAGAGACCTACCGCAAAGCCTTATATGGTCAGCCATCCACAAAAAATTCAGGCAATTCCACCGCAGTTTCAACAGGTGTGCGTACCGCTCAAGGCACAAATATAGACTTACGTAATAATCAAGATATGGTTTCCAAATAATGCGTCTTGGGTAGCTGAATTTTTATGGTTCCGCTACCCTACATTATTTCAATTTCTTCGCCCGTTCTGCATCCATTTTTTCTAAGGCTTGTTTGCTTTGTTGATAAACCGTTTGATTGTTTTCCGACAAGGCACACAAGGCTTTGTTTTCTAAGCTATCCGCTTGACGATAATAATTGGGACTGGTCATCGCAAGATCAAACTGTTCGTAAGCCGTTTGAAATTCCCCTTGCGAACAAAGAAAGGTGCCGTAATTATTGTGTACATCACCTTGCTTATCATCTAATTTAATCGCCTTTAAATAGGCCTCTCGAGCCTGAGCAACATTACCCTGTTGTTGATAGAAATAAGCAAAGGCAGAATGCACCAAATAATAATCAGGGGCATAGCTCATGGCTTTATCCAGATTTTGTTTGGTCGCATCTAAATTTTGTTGGGATAAATAACCTAGCGCTAATTCTACTCGGGCTTTGGCAGCAGATTGTTGATCAAAATCCACATCTTCGGCGGGCTGTGACACGCACGCCGTCAGTGAAATAAGCGAACAGAACATAAAAAAGTGCGGTATAAATTTCATAAAAATCTCCTTTATAATCCCCTCTCCCTCTGGGAGAGGGCTAGGGTGAGGGTCATAAACCACAGTGAACATCATTAACCCTCACCTCCCGAAAATTTTTTCAAAATTTTCTCCATCCTCTCTCAAAGGGAGAGACTGTAATAACAGGCTTAATGTGTTTTCACCTCAATCCCTTGCCCGAATTGTTTTTTCATGGCAATGGTTGCCGTACGTTTAGTGCGGTCAATCACATCCCCCGCCAACTGCCCGCACGCAGCATCAATATCATCACCACGGGTTTTGCGGACAATCACGGTGAACCCATATTCCATCAACGTTTTTTGGAAACGGTCAATGCGAGTATTCGAGCTTTTCGCATAAGGCGCTTCAGGGAACGGATTCCACGGGATTAAATTAATTTTACACGGCGTATTTTTCAACACACCCGCCAACTGATGAGCATGTTCCACCCCATCATTGACTTGATTTAACAGCACATATTCAATGGTGACTTTGCCGTGATTGGCATTCGATACTTCAAGGTAACGATGCACGCTGTCCATCAACATTTTGATATTGTATTTTTTATTAATCGGCACCAACACATCACGCAATTCATCATTGGGGGCGTGCAAAGAAATCGCCAATGCCACGTCAATCATCTCGCTGAGTTTATCCAGCGCTGGCACCACGCCTGACGTAGACAATGTCACACGGCGTTTAGATAACCCATACGCAAAATCATCTAACATAATTTCCATGGCAGGCACCACATTGGCCACATTCAACAACGGCTCACCCATCCCCATCATTACCACGTTAGTAATCGGACGAATTCCTGTCACACCAAAATTACCAATAATTTTAGACGCTCGCCACACTTGTCCAATAATCTCCGCCACCGTCAAATTGCGGTTAAACCCTTGTTGTGCAGTAGAACAGAACGTACAAGCCAAAGCACAACCCACTTGCGAGGACACACACAATGTCGCTCGATCCGATTCAGGGATATACACGGTTTCCACCTGTTGATCGCCTACTTGCATTGCCCATTTAATCGTGCCATCAGAAGAACGTTGCTCCACCGCAACCTCAGGGGCTTTAATTTCCGCCACCGCTTTTAATTTCTCACGCAACTGCTTGTTAATATTGGTCATCTTATCAAAATCATCTTCACCAAAATGATAAATCCACTTGACCAACTGATCGGCTCGAAACGGCTTTTCACCGATTTCTTTAAAAAACTCACGCATTTGTTGGCGAGTTAAATTCATTAAATTAATTTTATCTGACATATTTACCCTATTGTCACGTTGCTACACTTACGACATTGTTTGTATTTTAAACAATATAAAAGGGCGTTATTCTACCGATTTCCGCCCTATTAATCTATGCGAATTAAAAAAATAATCCAACTTTTGAGTGTCATTTTTGGAATCAAGATCACAAAAATGACTTTTTTTATGGAGAAAACAGACTATTTTGCCTTTATTTAAAGCACTGTTGACGTTGATGGTAAGTGTAAAACATAAGGTATAAAAATACTGCAAGTCCCCCTGAACAATACCTATCACTGCAATTTTTTGATTTCTTCAACCGATAAACCAACCGCTTTAGAAATAAGTTCTACATCCAAACCAAGGGAAAGCATATTCCTTGTCACCGACTTCATATTTTCTAGCTTGCCTTCTTGAATTCCCTCCTGTAAGCCTTCTTTTTTCCAATACTGTTTTACGGCGTATTCATCCCATTTGCGTTTTAAGCTAACATCATACATTTCCTTTTCCCCTTTACTTAGGTTACTGTATTCAGCAATTTGGAACAGTTTTTGAAAAATCGGCTTTTTCAAATAAATGGGCAATTTGTCTAATCTTGACATATTTTTTAGCACAAATAACCATTTATCCAAATCGCTTTCTAGTGCATTTTCTGTTTTGCTAAAATTGAGCAATTCAATATAGATGAAACCCAGTTTATCATAAAAGATTTCCCCTGTCTTTCGGTTGCAAAGGCAAATATCGTGTAAGTAATCTTGCGTATCGGAAAAGTGAAAACCATCCATAATCGCAATCACATACACTTCGGTAATGGCATACGCCCATTGTTCTCGTTTACCTTTAAGTGCTTGGTCGCTAATAAGTTTACTGCCGTAATAAATAATACGTTCTTTGAAATTTTCTTGACGACTGCGTTGGACCTCAATGATAAATTGACTATCGTCATCTGCGGTACAAATCAAGTCAAAAATCACTGTACCTAATTTGGACGTATCGCCCACCTGTTCATTTTTGTTGTAAACCAAATCTTTAATGACTTTTCTACCTTGAAATAAATCATTAAGAAAATCAATCAGTATATCTTTGTTCACATCCGTACCAAAAACACGTTTAAAGCCGTAATCGGTAGTCAGATCTATATAGCGAGAAGTTTGCTGCATTGTGTTGCTCCCTTTTGAAATAAGTAGGAGCATTATTCACTGTGGCATAAAAATCACAAGATTTGATATTTCATTTTGGAATCAAGATCACAAAAATACGCATTTTAAAGAGAGAAACCTTATATATTTTCCATAAAAAAGCACCCAACCGTCATTGAGTGCCTTTGATTACTGGAGTTTTGCTCAAAAATAGAGCCGTTAAATAATAGCAGATTGTCATTCCATCGCCCCACGGCGTGTTTTTTACACCGCCAATAATTGCAACCCCACAAATCCCCAATCCTTTAACACCTTTTCTTTCTGTTCAAAATCCATTGGTCGTTGGGTACAAAAAGCGATATTTTCTGCGATTGCATCGCTCACGTCCGCCAACAAACTGGTGACCCGATTGGCAATGCCTTCGGCTGGGTCGACGAAGTATTTCACTTGCGGCAATAATTGGCGTAATTCGTCTTTCACTAGGGGGAAATGGGTACAGCCTAAAATCACGGTATCAAGTGCGGTAATTTTTTTCCAAGGTTTAATTTCATTGGCTAAACAGGCTAAATCCAATTTGCCGGTTTGTTGTTTTTGCTCTGCCATTTCCACTAAAGCGGTAGAGCCAATTTTTTCCACCACACAATTCGGAGCATATTTATCAATGAGATCCGTCACATAATCTCGTTCTACCGTGCCTTTCGTGGCTAACAAACCGATGACTTTAGTTTGCGATAATTTGGCGGCAGGTTTAATGGCGGGAACCGTTCCCACCACAGGAAAAGCAAATTTGGCTCGCAAGGCGGGCAATACCACGGTGCTGGCGGTGTTGCATGCCACCACCACCATATCAATGGTAAATTGTTCGGCTAATGTTCCCACGATTTTTTCCGCTCGTTCAATTAATAAGGACGTGGATTTTTCAGAATAAGGGAAAAAGGCGTTGTCCAAGCAATACAAATAGCGTGCGTTAGGAAAATGATGACGAACGGCATCATAGATAGTTAAACCGCCCATTCCTGAATCATATAAAAGTATCGTTGTCATAAAATCTTCTCAAAAAATACCACACTTTAAGCGTTACTATATATTTCTTTATTATTTAACCAACGTTTAATCAACGCATCTGCCACATCTGGGTATTTTACAATCAGTTGTTTCGCATAATGTTGCACGGTTGGGATCATCTTGCGATCTCGCATTAAATTGGCGACTTTAAATTCTGCCACGCCCGTTTGTTTGGTACCTAGCACTTCCCCCGGTCCCCTAATTTCTAGATCACGTTCGGAAATCACAAAACCGTCTTGACTATCACGCAACACTTGCAAGCGTTTTTGCGAAATTTTACCCAACGGCGGTTTATACATTAGCACGCAAAAAGACGCCGTACTACCACGCCCCACTCGTCCACGCAATTGGTGCAACTGCGACAAGCCTAACCGTTCGGCATTTTCAATAATCATCAGGCTCGCATTCGGCACATCCACACCCACTTCAATCACTGTGGTCGCCACCAACAAATCCAGCTCGGCCTCTTTGAACGATTGCATAATGGCTTGTTTTTCCGCTGGTTTTAGCCGTCCGTGCACTAAGCCAATGCGTAATTGTGGCAAGGCGTTTCGCAAATCTTCCGCAATGGCTTCGGCGGCTTGGGCTTCTAACACTTCGCTTTCATCAATCAGGGTACAGACCCAATAGGCTTGGCGTTTTTCTTTCGTACAAGCATGATGCACCCGTGCCACGATTTCCGCACGGCGTTCTTCGGACATTACTACGGTAGTAATCGGTGTTCGCCCAGGAGGGAGTTCATCAATAATCGACGTATCCAGATCCGCATACACCGTCATTGCCAGCGTTCTCGGAATTGGGGTCGCCGTCATAATTAATTGGTGCGGATAAAAACCCGCTTTTTCGCCTTTTTCTCGCAACATTAAACGTTGATGCACGCCGAAACGGTGTTGTTCATCAATAATCACTAAGGCTAAATTGGCAAATTCTACTTCTTGTTGAAACAAGGCGTGCGTACCGACGACCATTTGTACCGCCCCTGTTTGTATTTTTTCTAATTCGGCAGTGCGAGCTTTGCCTTTCACTTTGCCCGCTAACCAACCTACTTCAATCCCCAACGGCTCAAACCAACGGCGGAAATTTTGGGCGTGTTGCTCGGCTAAAATTTCGGTCGGAGCCATTAAGGCGACTTGTTTGCCGTTATCAATGGCAAGCAACGCCGCCAAGGCTGCCACTAAGGTTTTGCCTGAACCTACATCACCTTGTACCAATCGCATCATAGGATGATCTAAGGCTAAATCTTGTTCAATATCTGCCGTCACTCGCTGTTGCGCATTGGTCGGTTGAAACGGCAATTTTGCTAGAAAACGTTGTTTTAAATCCGTTTGATAGTGCAACGGCAACGCATAATGTTGCTGTGTCCCCAAACGGACTTTTTGCATGGCCAAATTATGCGCCAATAATTCTTCAAAAATTAACCGCACTTGAGCGGGGTGTTGCCCTTTTTCCAGCATTTCCAGCGAAATATCAGGCGGTGGGCGGTGCAAAAAGCGAATGGCGTCTTTTAGGCTAAAGGGATTTGGATTAAATTCATTGGGTAAAATTTCCGCAATTTGGATCTTATCTAATAATTCAAGGGCTTGATCGGTGAGTTTGCGTAAAGACGTTTGCTTTAGTCCTTCCGTGGTGGCATAAATCGGGGTGAGCGTTTCATCTAATTGCAACGGCTGATTATCCCGAATAATTTGGTATTCGGGGTGATGAATTTCCGCCATAAATCGACCCCGTTTCACTTCACCAAAGGCTTTCACTCGCACGCCAATTTGAAAGCTGTTTTTCATGCCCGCATTAAAATTAAAGAAACGCAACATGATTTTCGCCGTGCCGTCGGACAGGCTCACCGTTAAGATCGGACGACGACCGAATTGGACGTCGCAAGTTTGTACCACGGCCTCAATGGTGGCGTATTGTTCAGGACGAAGATCTGCAATCGGTGTAATACAGGTACGATCTTCGTAACGAGTGGGTAAATGAAATAATAGATCTTGTAAATTATTAATACCTAAACGGCTTAACTTGGCGGAAACTGCCGCACCCACACCCGATAAAGTGGTTAAAGGAACGGCATCAAGAAGTTGTAGGCTCATGATTACACAGCATTAATATTGCGTTCAACACGCACTACGCCAGCAAGGTGCTGAATTTTACGCACCATTTTGGCCAAATGTTTGGTATTTTGTGTCGTAATCACTAAAACGGCAAACGAGCTATCGCCATCTTCTTCTGTCCAGACACTATGCACCTGACTTTGCAAGGTAGACAGGGCCGTCATGATCAAACCCAAAGCCTGTTGTTCTCGCATCTCAATGCGTAATTCCACTTCAAAATGTTGATCTGCAATATGATCTGTCCAATCTAATAACGCAAAATGCCCTTGATGGCAAGTTAAGGTTGCGCAGTTTTTATGATGAACCACCAAACGATTGTGTTCATCTTCATAGGCACAAATAGGATCACCCAAAATTGGATGGCAACAATTCGCCAAAATACGAGCCTTGACCGACGGGGTAGAAACTGCGGTATTTTCTGCCCAATTTTTTAATTCTTGGCGAATTTTTGCTCTGGCTCTCCCCGTTACCACGGAATTTAACCAGTTTTCTTGCGGTCTGGCATTGTCGTCCGTCACAATATCCACCGTTTGTCCTGAAGATAGCGGTTGATAAAGCGGATAATCTTCCCGATCCACTTGTGCACCAATACATTTATTGCCTACATCTGTATGCACGGCATAAGCAAAATCCACAGCGGTTGCCCCTTGTGGCAATTCAATAATCCGGCCTTTCGGTGTGAACACATAAATTTCGTGCGAGAATAAATCGGACTTCACGCTTTCAATAAATTCAAACGAATTGCCCGCACTTTGCTGTAATTCAATCAAACTTTGGAGCCAACGTTGCGCCTTAATTTGGGCAGTGGTGCTGTCGTTCTTGCCGTCTACTTTATAAGCCCAATGAGCGGTAATCCCCATTTCCGCCATATTATCCATTTCTTCGGTGCGGATCTGAATTTCCACCAACACACCTTTCGGTCCAATCGTCGAGGTATGCAAAGCCTGATAACCATTGGCTTTTGGCACCGCAATATAATCTTTAAACTGGCCAGCACGAGGTTTATACAAGGCATGCACCACGCCTAAAGTGCGGTAACATTCATCAACGCTGTTGACGATAATGCGGAAATCATAAATATCTAAAATAGAACGAAATTCTTGATCACGTTGTTTCATATTTTGATAAATATAAAACAGCGGTTTTTCACGCCCAAATACTCGAGCGGTAATCGGAACATTTTTTAGACGAGTTTGTAATCCATCTAAAATCGGTTGAATCAATTCTTGCTGACGACTGCGGGCCAACTGAATGACTTTTTGTAACACCGCATAACGTTGCGGGTGCATGGCCTGAAAACACAGATCTTCCAATTCGTTTTTAACATGTTCAATGCCTAAACGATGAGCCAAAGGACTGTAAATTTCAAGGGTTTCTTTGGCAATGCGACGACGCTTGTCAGGACGTAACGCCCCTAAAGTACGCATATTATGGGTGCGGTCAGCGAGCTTGATTAACACCACACGAATATCTTTCGTCATGGCTAAAATCATCTTGCGGAAACTTTCCGCATGGGCTTCTTGGCGAGTACGGAATTTCAGTTTGTCCAATTTCGACACACCATCTACAATTTCCGCCACCGATTTACCAAAGGCAGCGGTCAACTGTTCTTCCGTATAAGGCGTATCTTCGATCACATCATGCAACAAGGCGGCCATCACGGCCTCATGATCCAAGTGCATGTCTGCGATAATACAGGCCACCGCCACGGGATGGGTAATATAAGGCTCACCACTTGAACGAAATTGCCCCTCATGACCGTCTTTAGCCATCAAGAAAGCACGTTTAATCAACTCAATTTGTTCAGCGGGTAAATATTCCTGAATAATTTTTTCTAACGGTTCAAAAAAAAGCATATTTACTTACCTTATACTTACTTTAGATGGTCAAACAGCGAACCTAAAATGCCAGAAAATGAACCGCATTTATTCCGTCACAAAGGCCGTTGCTTGGGTTTCTTTTTCCGCATAAGCAAAGGCATCATGACGTTCTTGCTGATTCATAATTTCATCATTAATCAACCCTTTTTCAATCTCTCTTAAAGCGATCACCGTCGGCTTATCATTTTCTTCTGGCACCAAAGGTTCAGATTGATTTAACTGTAATTGTCTTGCACGACGAGAGGCCGTTAAAATCAAGTCAAAACGATTACCAATTTTTTCCACTGCGTCTTGTACGGTTACACGCGCCATATTTTACTCCAATAATAATTCACATTTTTTGCTATAAAGGGAAATATAATACTAAACTGCAGGCTATTTTGCTAGTAATTCATGAATTAAGCGTTGATTTTCCTGTTTTTGATAGCCTAAAGTCAGTTTTTCGGCTCGCAAAATGCTTTGCAAGTCCACTAATGCTTGCTCAAAATTATCGTTGATAATCACATAATCATATTCATCATAATGGGAAATTTCCGCTTTGGCCTTTGCCATCCGATCGGCAATCACCTCAGCGCTATCTTGTCCTCGCCCAATTAAACGGCGTTCTAATTCTGGCAATGACGGTGGCAAAATAAAAATACTTTTTACTGACCGCACTTTTTCTCGGATCTGTCTGGCGCCTTGCCAATCAATATCCAAAAAGACATCGATACCTTGCGCCAAATTTTTTTCAATGGCCGGTAACGACGTGCCATAATAATTGCCACCGAACACCTTGGCATATTCCAAAAACGCCCCTTGTTCAATCAGGGATTCAAATTCCGCCACCGAAACAAAATGATAATGGACGCCATCCACTTCCCCTGGGCGTGGCTGACGGGTGGTGTGCGACACCGACACCATTCTGTTTTTCCCTTGTTCCTTGTCTAACAAAGCCGAAATCAATGATGATTTCCCTGCGCCACTGGGTGCCGATAAAATATATAAATTACCTTGTGCCATATTTCCCCCTGATGATGATATTTTTCCTTATTATGCCCTTAAGGCTAATAAAAAGCATTATAAAGTGCGGTAAAAATTTTAATAATAATTTAATTCAAAAATTTGATCGAGATCACAAAAGTTTCGCACAACGGCATGCCGATTATTTCGTTATTTAAAAAAATCGTGCTATAATCGCCGACTGTCAGGTAGTTGACTTAACCAAAGTCATGAACTGTACAAATTTTGTTTAACTTTAAATATAGGTGAAAATCTTATGGCAATTAAAATTGGTATTAACGGCTTCGGTCGTATCGGTCGTATCGTATTCCGTGCTGCACAAAAACGTTCAGACATTGAAGTGGTAGGTATCAACGACTTAATCGACGTTGATTACATGGCTTACATGTTAAAATACGATTCAACTCACGGTCGTTTTGACGGTACTGTTGAAGTACGTGATGGCAAATTAGTGGTAAACGGTAAAGAAATCCGTGTGACTGCTGAACGTGATCCAGCCAACTTGAACTGGGGTGCAATCGGTGTGGATATCGCCGTTGAAGCAACAGGTTTATTCTTAACTGACGAAACTGCACGTAAACACATCACTGCCGGTGCGAAAAAAGTCGTTTTAACTGGTCCATCTAAAGATAACACACCAATGTTCGTAAACGGTGTTAACTTCAAAGAATACGCAGGCCAAGACATCGTGTCTAATGCGTCTTGTACAACTAACTGTTTAGCACCATTAGCACGTGTTATCCACGAAACTTTCGGTATCAAAGACGGTTTAATGACGACTGTTCACGCTACCACAGCAACCCAAAAAACTGTGGATGGTCCATCTGCGAAAGACTGGCGTGGTGGTCGTGGTGCGTCTCAAAACATCATCCCATCTTCAACTGGTGCTGCTAAAGCCGTGGGTAAAGTATTACCAGCATTAAACGGTAAATTAACTGGTATGGCGTTCCGTGTTCCTACTACTAACGTTTCTGTGGTTGACTTAACTGTAAATCTTGAAAAAGCAGCAAGCTACGACGAAATCAAAAAAGCCATCAAAGATGCGGCAGAAGGTAAAACGTTCAACGGCGAATTAAAAGGCGTGTTAGGTTACACTGAAGATGCGGTTGTTTCTACTGACTTCAACGGTGCAGTTGAAACCTCTGTATTTGATGCAGACGCAGGTATCGCATTAACGGATACTTTCGTGAAATTAGTGTCTTGGTATGACAACGAAACTGGCTACTCAAACAAAGTATTAGACTTAGTGGCTCACGTTTATAACTACAAAGGCTAATGCTAAATTAATTTTAGTTAACCTATAAGACTAACCCTATCTTAATGATAGGGTTATTTTTTGTCGTTTTACCCATCATCAATATTTTCACCTCTTTTACAGAAATGGCTATTTT
Source organism: Lonepinella sp. BR2474 (assembly GCF_051851555.1). Lineage (NCBI taxonomy): Bacteria > Pseudomonadati > Pseudomonadota > Gammaproteobacteria > Pasteurellales > Pasteurellaceae > Lonepinella > Lonepinella sp. BR2474. The sequence continues at coordinate 278,799 of NZ_JBPDVH010000002.1, forward strand.
GATTTAACCACATTCAATAATCCTTTACAAACTTGACTAAATCTCTTATCCTATTAAATAGGAATCATTTTTATTTTAAAGAGGATTCTTTCGTGTGGTTAGCAACGTGGCAAATGGCCTAATTGCAGTAACGTTTAACAAAGAGATCATCTGAGTTTACACCACCCAGTGAATATTCGCACCCCAAACGGTGCTTGTCTATCTCGTTTTAATTATCTAAGGAGTTTTTTCATGCAAATCCCATTCAAATTTAGTGCTATGCTTATTGCTTGTAGTTTCGCCCTTACAGCCTGTGGCTCATCCAGTTCTGGCGAATCTGCTCAAATTGAAAAAAATAGTTTCGGTGTGAAAGTATCCACATCTGCTAAAAAAGCAACGTTTGACAAAATCACTGTTAATGGTGTAGAAATTAATTTAGCCAAAGCCACAGAAAATGCGACACAAGGAAGTCCAAGAGCTGTTCACCCCGTATTCAATACTGACTCTGCGCTAGGTGAAACCGTTATTCGTTACAATATTAATGTTAAAGATTCTTCCCTAATTGTGTCAACCAATAATGGCAGTGCCAATGCAAACTATGTGAATAAACATAACTTTGAGCATGTTGTAGTCGGGGCAGCCAAAGCTAATGGCGAAGATGTTCTCTTTGTTCAAGGTGCGAAAAGTACAGACACGCCAACAACGGGCACCGCTTATTATAGTGGCGGTACATTACGCTTTATGGCAGACAATAAAGAAGATCTATTCCAAGACACTGGCGTGTTGACAGGCCGAATTGAAGCCGATGTTGACTTTGGTTCAAAAACCATCACGGGTTTCTTACGTGATCCAGGTCGTAGTGCCGTACAACAAGACTTCACTGGTACATTATCAGGTAATGAGTTTACCGCTACTTGGGATGATAAAGATACAGGCAAAGGCTTAGAGGGTAACTTCTACGGTCCTCAAGCAACCGAAATGGCAGGGCAATTTGAACGCTCAGATTCATTTGGTGTGTTTATTGCTGAACAATCAGAAAAAGCAGAATAATCCATATTAAATCTGATATTTTACGCCCCAACTTGTGCTTGCTCGTTGGGGTGTTTTTTTATCATTTCACGAGTATATGAAACGTTTTCAAAATCTGCTAGGAATCCATTCAGCCTCCCATCAATAACACTTTACAAATTTATCAGAATCCCTTATCCTAACAATAGGAATCGTTTTTATTCTAAATGGATTCTTTGCGTGGTAAACGATGTTATCGTACTTAACGATAAAGTCGTCTGACTTCAAGCCACGATGTAAATTTAAGCCAGGCAAGCAGAAATCAGTGCTTTCCTATGTATTTTGTCATTATTCTAAGGAGTTTTTCCATGCAAAACCCATTTAAACTCAGTGCTATTGTTATCGCCTGTGGCCTTGCTCTTTCTGCTTGTAGCTCGTCTTCTAGCAGCGGCGATACACCAGCCGTCACCCCAAGTACACAAATAACACAAGCAGAAAAATTAGCAGCTGAAAAAGCAGCAGCCGAGAAAGCAGCAGCCGAGAAAGCAGCAGCCGAGAAAGCAGCAGCCGAGAAAGCAGCAGCCGAAAAAGCAGCAGCTGAAAAAGCAGCAGCCGAAAAAGCCGCAGCCGAAAAAGCCGCAGCCGAAAAAGCCGCAGCTGAAAAAGCAGCAGCCGAAAAAGCAGCAGCCGAAAAAGCAGCAGCCGAAAAAGCAGCAGCTGAAAAAGCAGCAGCTGAAAAAGCAGAAGCGGCTAAAAAAGCCGAAGCAGAAGCTGCAGCAAAAGAAGCTGCTAAAAAAAGTGAAAACAGTTTTGGTGTAAAAACATGGACAGATAACGATAATGTGGCTAATTTCGATAAGATTACCATTGATGGTGTGGAAGTTGACTTAGCTAAGGCAAAAACCTCAGCACACCGCGGTAATCCCAAATTCGTGAAAGCTGTGTTCCATGCTGATTCTGCTGAAAATTCAGGTTACAGTAAAGATTTTTCTAACGCCACAGTGATTTCCTCTAAAACAGATGCATACACTTTCGCTAACGTAGTTGCTGGTGCAACCCAAGTCGGTGATAGTCAATATCTCTTTGTACAAGGTGCAAAAAGTACCGACACCCCAACAAGTGGCACAGCCTCATACATTGGTGGTAGCTTACGTTTCAACGAAGCCAACAAAGATAACCTATTCCAAGCCTCTGGCGTAAGTGCGGGTGCTTTTACTGCTAATGTTGACTTCGGTAGCAAAACCATCACAGGTACCATTCGTGATGATGGTCAAATGTCAACAGCAGAGGCTTTCTCTGGTAGCGTATCAGGCAACGGCTTTACTGCCACTTGGGATGATGCAAACACAGGCAAAGGCTTAGAGGGTAACTTCTATGGCTCTGCCGCTGCTGAAGTCGGCGGACAATTTGAACGCTCCGATTCGTTCGGTGTATTTGTGGGTGCGAAACAATAATTCGCTTTCAGCAAGGATTATTTAAATTAAAACCCAATCACACAAGTGGTTGGGTTTCATTTTATAAATTTGGCTTCAAAACCTAGTTACGCAACTTTTTAATTTCTTCAATAGATAAGCCCACAGATTTAGAAATAATATCGAGATCCAAACCCAAAGCGAGCATATTTTGGGCATTTTCTTTCAAAGTTTCCAACCGCCCTTGTTGTAAACCCTGTTGCAGCCCTTGTTGTAAACCTTGCCGAATTCCTCTATTTGTCGCTGAAGTGAGTAAAGAATATTCGTCCCATTTACGTTTTAAACTGACATCGTACATTGCTTTTTCCCTCTTGCTTAAGTTGCTGTATTCCGCAATCTGGAATAATTCTTGAAAAACTGGATCATCTAGAAAATTGGGTAATTTATTGAGTTTTACCATATTTTTCAGTACAAACAACCATTTTTCTAGCACACTTGTTAACAGTTCACTGGTTTTATTAAAATTTGGCAACTCTATATAGATAAATCCCAGTCTATCATAAAAAATTTCCCCTGTCTGCCTGTTGCAAAGGCCAATATCGTGCAAATAATCTTGTGTGTCAGAGAAATGGAAATTATCCATAATTGCAATCACATAGACCTCGGTGATCGCATACCCCCAATCGTACCGTTTACCTTTTGGTGCTTGGTCACTGATCAGTTTAGACCCATAATAAATTGTACGTTCTTTAAAATTATCCTGTTGGCTACGTTGCATTTCAAGAATAAACTGGCTACCATCATCCGTCGTGCAAGTCAGATCAAAAATCACGGTGCCTAATTTTGACGTATCACCAGTATGTTCATTTTTATTGTACACCAAATCGGTGATGACTTTTTTACCTTTGAAAAGCTCATTAAGAAAAGAAATCAATATATCCTTGTGTGGCTCCATGCCAAAAACATGTTTGAAACCATAATCGGTAGTGAGATCGATATAACGTGAATGCTGTTGCATAATATCCCCTTTGGGTAATATTGAATTAGGGCTATTATTCACTGCGGTAAAAATTGCTCAAGATTTTTGATTTAATTTTGGAATCAAGATCACAAAAATTCATTTTTTGAAATCCAAAACAGGAGTAAAAGAGCAATCTTGACCATTACTCACACGACACACTATGTGCCATATTAGACAAATTCAGGACAAATCCTAAAATCTCTGCTAAAATGCACCGCACTTTTACATTAAGAAACAACCGTGGTTCGCAAACTCCCACGCTAAAAAACTAAGGAAAAACAATGCAACTTTTCAATCCTAATCATGACCGCAAGGCGGTGGTGATTTTTTCGGGTGGACAGGATTCCACCACATGCTTACTTCAAGCAATCCAACAATATGGCAAAAATAACGTGGAAACTGTCACGTTTAAATACGGACAACGCCACGCCATTGAATTAGATAAAGCGCAATGGATTTGCCAAGATCTCGGCATAAAACAAACCCTAATTGATATGGAAAGTACGCAGATTTTCTCTGCTAATGCTATGATGAGCAGTACAGAAATCAAAATCGGCGAGAACGGTGTACCCAATACCCTAGTGGACGGTCGCAATGCGTTATTTTTACTCTATGCGGCAATTTACGCCAAAGGGCAAGGGATTACCGACATTATCACAGGGGTGTGTGAAACCGATTTTAGTGGCTACCCTGATTGTCGTGATGTATTTATCAAATCCATGAATGTCACGTTGAATTTAGCCATGGACTATAACTTCCGTGTCATCACGCCGTTGATGTATTTAACCAAAGCCCAAACTTGGCAATTAGCCGATGAATTGGGGGCGTTAGATTATGTGCAACAACATAGCCACACGTGCTATTTAGGTGTTGATGGCGGTTGCGGAGAATGCCCAAGTTGCTTGTTACGCAATAAAGGGCTAAACGAATATTTAATGTTAAAACAACAAAGTGCGGTGAAAAATGTTTAAAGTTTCAAAAGAATTCAGTTTTGATATGGCACATATTTTGGACGGTCATGACGGTAAGTGCCAAAATTTGCATGGACATACTTATAAATTACAAGTAGAAGTGAGCGGTGATTTAGTCGCTGACGGAGCGAAAAAAGGCATGGTGATCGATTTTACTGATGTGAAAACTGTGGTCAAACATGCTATTTTAGATCCCATGGATCATGCCTTTATTTATGACACCACTAGCCAAAGAGAATGTAAAATTGCAAATTTACTCAATGAGTTAAATTCAAAAACATTCGGTATTCCAGTACGTACCACCGCCGAAGAAATGGCACGTTTTATGTTTAATCGTTTGAAAACAGAATTGCCAATCTCTGCTATTCGTTTGTGGGAAACCCCGACTTCATTTTGTGAATATCGGGAATAATCGCAGTGCATTTAATTAATGAACCCAAATTTCCCATTGTCGAAATCTTTGAAAGCCTACAAGGGGAAGGGGCCAATACAGGCATGCCGAGTATTTTTGTGCGTTTTGGCAAATGTAATCTGGCTTGCCCTTGGTGTGACACCAATTACAATGAATTTGAGCAATGGACATTAAGCCAAATCTTGCAAAAAGTGCGGTCATTTTCTGCCAAGAATATTATCATTACTGGTGGCGAACCCACAATTCAGGCGGGGATCGCACTACTGTTAGACCGCCTCAAAGCAGACGGCTATTTTCTTGCCATTGAAACCAACGGGCTAAAAACAATTCCGCCACAAATTGACTACATCGCCACCAGCCCGAAATCCATGTATGCGAAAAAATACCAAAACCGCTGCATTGAATTTGCTCACGAAGTGCGAATTGTGGTAGATGAAAAAGACGATAATGTACAAGATTTCTGTCAGTTAATTGAAAGCAAAATCCAAGCGGATAATTATTATTTATCCCCTTGCGAAATTGACGGCAAAATGAATTTGCTGGAAACCATTACGTTTTTAGGCAAGCTCAATCAACGCCCGAATAAGCCTAAATGGCAGTTGAGTATTCAGACGCATAAGTTGATTGGGATTGAATAGAAAAAAAGCGTATGACTCAATACGCTTTTTTATTAACCATTATCCTTAGACTAATTTATTCGCCACATCCAATAAATCTTCTTTAAACGGACGACGCATATTATCAATGGCATCAATAATATCATGGTGAACCAATTTCTCATTTTGGATCCCAACACAACGTCCTTTTTCGCCTTGTAATAATAAATCCACCGCATAAACCCCCATACGAGAGGCCAAAATACGGTCAAAGGCAGATGGCGTACCACCACGTTGAATATGACCTAATACGGTAGCTCGAGTTTCATTTCCCACACGATCTTCAATGTCTTTAGCTAATTGATGTACATCGGTGACTAACTCAGTAATCACGATCAAAGCGTGGTTTTTACCCTCTGCAAAGCTGCTTTCAATTTCTTGAATTAAATCTTCTTTATTAAAACCGATTTCTGCCGGAATCGCATATTCACAACCGCCCGCAATGGCTGCCGATAAGGTTAAGTCACTACAATGACGCCCCATAATTTCCACGATAGAAATACGGTGGTGTGAGCTAGATGTATCACGCAAACGGTCAATACATACTACCGCTGTTTCTAACGCCGTTTGATAACCAATGGTATAATCGGTACCCGGAATATCGTTATCAATGGTACCTGGTAAACCGATACAAGGGAAACCATGTTCTTCGGTTAATAATTTTGCGCCGGTATAAGAACCGTCTCCGCCGATTACCACAAGCGCATCAATGCCATGTGAACGTAGAACTTCAGCACATTCTGCACGCACCGCTGGATCTTTAAATTCAGGGAAACGTGCAGAACCTAAAAATGTACCGCCTCGGTTAATGATATTCGATACGCTATAACGTGTTAATTGTTTAATATTATTTTGATGTAAACCACGGTATCCTTCATAAATACCAAAAACTTCTAAACCGTTATCTAATGCTGAACGCACTACCGCACGAATGGCGGCATTCATACCTGGTGCATCACCACCACTGGTTAATACTGCAATTTTTTTAATCATGTCTGTTACCTTTTATTAAATATAAAAATCCGATAAATTTTTGCGTGCTAAGATTACACTATTCCCTTATTTGGCTCTAGTAAAATTTCATCATTTTCACACAAAATTTGATCTAGTTAAAATTCTGTTTACTTTTGAACGGAGGATATTTGTGGTAATTCACAATGCCAATGCCATGTTAATTGATGTAACCTTGCTAACTCTTTATCTATCGCATATTTTTTCAAATAGCCCACCAACTTTTCTTTTCCCATATTGGCCAATTTACGTGACTGCGGTACTTTTAAAGAATATTGATATTGCACAAAACCACAGCTCGCCACATCCGATGCACGAGCCACTTCTAATTGCCAATTAGGCTGCTGTTCATTTGGAGCATAGATCACAAAGGCGTACATTGTACCGTTTTCCACCGTAAAATTAAAATGCTCTACCCCATTGGTTTTATACACGTTTTCTCTCAACTGAATCCGTTCTTGTAAAGATACATTTTGTACATTACGATCATGTAATAATTCAATCGCAGTTTTCCAATTTTTACCGTTTTCTTTCTTCATAAAATACACATAATGCGCCATACTTCCTAGATCTTGACTGGATTTCAACGCATAGTTTTTATGATGATAGGTAATATTTTGCGGTACATTTAATTGAACTTGTGGCGTAGGTTCCGTCGGTTGCTGAGTGACACAGCCAGATAGCCACAAAACAGCCAAAAGTGCGGTGACAACATTCCGATAGGCATTTTGAACGCCACTTGTGGCGGGGGCAAAGCCCCGAACCATCCTTTCAAGGATGGTAAGTAATTTTTTCATTATTTTACTCACTTAAATCTCGTTTAAACACCCATTCTTGCTCACTGGATGTGGTTTCATCAAACCAATAACCGCCTAAATCAAAGGCTTTTAATTGCTCGGCTTGGGTTAAACGGTTCTGAATCATATAGCGACACATTAAGCCACGGGCTTTTTTGGCATAGAAACTAATGACTTTATATTTGCCATTTTTTAAATCTAAAAAGACAGGTTTAATGATATTTGCTTGAAGTAAATCCGTTTTCACCGCTTTAAAATATTCATCCGATGCCAAATTAATCAACACATTATCGCCTTGTTGATCAATAGATTGCTGTAATGCCTCGGTAATCACATTTCCCCAAAATTGATACAAATCCTTGCCTTGTGGATTTTGCAACTTGGTACCCATTTCTAAGCGGTAAGGTTGCATTAAATCTAACGGCCGCAACAAGCCATAAAGCCCTGACAACATACGCAAATGTTGTTGAGCAAATTGAATATCATCTTTGCTTAAACTTTCTACTGCCAAGCCAGTATAAACATCCCCTTTAAAAGCATAAATAGCAGCTCGAGCATTTTGTTCATTATGTGCCACTTGCCATTCGGCAAAACGTGCGGCATTTAATCCAGCCAATTTATCACTAATTGACATTAACGAACCGATTTGAGCAGGCGTAAGTTGACGGCAAAGCTGAATTAATTGTTCACTATATTGGGTTAACTGCGGTTGAGAAAATTCAAATTTTTCCACCGCACTTTCATAATCTAATGTTTTCGCTGGCGAGATAATGGCTAGCATGTTATTCCTTAAATATTGTCTAAACGCCAATCAATTTCAGCGATCTGATGTTGACGTAAATAATCATTGGCTTGACGAAAATGCCCACAGCCGAAAAAACCACGATAAACCGATAACGGCGACGGATGGGGAGCGGTTAATACACAATGTTTGTGGCGATCAATAAACTGCCCTTTTTTCTTCGCATGGCTACCCCACAACAGAAACACCACATGCTCACGATGTTGATTTAAGGCGGAAATCACCCGATCAGTAAAGGTTTCCCAACCAAAATTCGCATGAGAATGCGGAAGTCCTTGCTCGACAGTTAATACGGTGTTTAATAATAACACACCTTGCGTCGCCCATGCTAGCAATGAGCCATGATTTGGCATGTGAAAATCGGGATATTCTTGTTGCAATTCTTTGTAAATATTGACTAAAGACGGCGGTGGAGCAACCGGTGGTTTCACCGAAAAAGCTAAACCATGGGCTTGATTAGGTCCATGATAAGGATCTTGGCCTAAAATCACCACTTTCACTTGTTCAAATTCAGTCAATTTAAAGGCATTAAAAATCTCGCTTTGGGGCGGATAAATGATTTTTCCCGCCTGTCTTGCTTGATGAACTTGTTGCAAAATATGCTGAAAATAAGGGGCTTGTTTCTCTTCACCAATCACATCATGCCATGTTTTCATGATTTTCTTCCTATAATCCTTCTCATTTCGCCACAAGTATAGCGATTTTCTGACATTTTCACTAGATTTTATTCTCACAAATCGTTATATTAGCGAACACTTGTACGCTAAACAAAACGATATCACAGGATTTTAATCATGAGCTTGGATTTTCACTTTATCAACCGTATTCGCCACCAAGCAAAAACGCTCGCCAAACAAACCGCATTGCGTTATAAACAACAAGACCAATGGGTCGATATGAATTGGGCGGATTTCCAATCTCACATTGATAAACTGAGTCTCGCTTTATTAGCCAATGGCGTACAGGTGCAAGATAAGATCGGCATTTTCGCTCACAATATGCCAAACTGGACCATCACCGATATTGCGTCCTTGCAAATTCGTGCGGTTACTGTACCGATTTATGCCACCAACACCGCCAATCAAGCGGCGTTTATTATCAATAACGCCGACATGAAAATCCTGTTTGTCGGCGGACAAGAACAATATGACCAGCTTCTTGACGTATTAGATCAATGCCCACAATTAGAAAAAATTGTGGCCATGACACCCGATATTGCCTTGCATTACTGCGAAAAGGCCTATCATTGGTCTGATTTTGTGCAACTCGGTTCAGAACAATACCAACCTGAATTGAATCAACGCCTTGCAGACAAATCTCTTGATGATCTCTTTACCCTAATTTACACTTCTGGTACCACCGGCGAACCCAAAGGCGTAATGTTAGATTATGCGAACTTAGCCCATCAATTACAAGCTCACGATAAATTACTCAACGTAACCGAACAAGACGTATCGCTGTCTTTCTTGCCGTTCTCGCATATTTTTGAGCGTGCTTGGGTCGCCTATATTCTCCATTGTGGTGCGGTCAATGCTTATTTGGAAGACACCAACCAAGTTCGCCAAGCCTTAAGCGAAGTTCGCCCAACGATTATGTGTGCCGTGCCACGTTTTTATGAGAAAATTTACACCGCAGTTTGGGACAAAGTACAGCAAGCCCCCTTTTATCGCCGAGCCTTATTTAACTGGGCCTTGAAAATGGGAGAACGTTATTTTCATGCGAAAGGATCAGAGCACAAACCGTCTTTTTTATTGCAAAAACAATATGCGTTAGCGGATAAAATCGTGTTCAGCAAACTCCGCCAACTTCTCGGCGGACGCATTCGCATGATGCCTTGTGGTGGTGCCAAATTGGAACCGAGTATCGGTTTGTTTTTCCACAGTATCGGCTTAAACGTCAAACTCGGCTATGGTATGACTGAAACCACCGCCACCGTTTCCTGTTGGGATGATGTGAAATTCAACCCCAATTCTATTGGCACCTTAATGCCAGATGCGGAAGTCAAAATCGGGGAAGATAACGAAATTTTGGTGCGTGGTGGCATGGTCATGCGTGGCTATTACAAAAAGCCCGAAGAAACCGCCCAAGCCTTTACCGCAGACGGTTTCTTAAAAACCGGTGACGCCGGTGAATTTGATGCGGACGGCAATTTATACATCACCGACCGTATTAAAGAACTGATGAAAACCTCCAACGGCAAATATATTGCCCCTCAAATGATCGAAGGAAAGATCGGCAAAGACAAATTTGTGGAACAAATTGCGATCATTGCGGACGCTAAAAAATACGTTTCCGCCTTAATCGTGCCATGCTTTGAAAGTTTAGAAGACTACGCTAAACAGTTGAATATTAAATATCAAGATCGCTTAGAATTAGTCAAAAATTCTGAAATTATTCAGATGTTTGAAAAACGCATTAACGATCTACAAAAAGAACTGGCTCACTTCGAGCAAATTAAAAAATTCACCTTATTACCGCAAGCATTCACCACCAAAATGGAAGAAATCACCCCAACGCTCAAACTGCGTCGTAAAATTATTTTACAACGCTATCGTGAACAAATTGAGTCCATGTATAAGGGAAAAGCGGAGAAATCGGAGAAAAGCGACAAAGAATAATCAAAGGTGCGGTGTAAATTTTTATTTTTTTCTTGCTCTATTTCAGGTATCCTTACAGCCAGTTCATTCTGCTTGCAGCCCTGAACTTAAACGTGACAAGTTTTGTTTGTTTATCTAACAGGAAATCTATGAAAAAATTACTTTTAACCACCGCACTTTTAAGCAGTGCATTCTTCGCTCAAGCACAAAGTGTGCCAAATCCTAACACTACCACACATACCTATGAAATGACCCAAACCTATCAGGTGAATGTACCGCAAGGTTCTAAAGGCGAAACCAAGTTGTGGGTGCCGTTGCCGTTTAATTCAGATTATCAAACGGTGCAATCAATTGAATTTGACGGCAATTTCAAGCAAGCCTATATTACCGAAAATAACCAATATGGTGCCAAAACCCTGTATGCGAATTGGGACGAAAAGGCAGAAAAACGAGATTTAACCGTTAAATTATTGGTGCAGACGCAAGATCGTGAACCCATGGTTCAAGGCTTATTAAAAGACTATCAAGCCCCTGAAAAAATTGAATATTCGGTGGATGTGCAACAATATTTAAAGCCGACCCAACATATTAAAACAGATGGCGTGGTAAAAGCATTTGCCGATAAAATTGTGGGCAAAGAAACCAATCCATTAAAACAAGCAAAATTAATTCATGATTGGATCGTGAATAATATGGAACGTGATAACTCCGTATTAGGTTGCGGTGATGGTGATGTAGAAAAAATGCTCACTACTGGCGTATTAAAAGGCAAATGTACGGACATTAATTCGGTATTTGTGGCATTAGCTCGTGCTGCCGGTATTCCAGCGCGTGAAATTTTTGGTATTCGTTTAGGTCAAGCGGTGAAAATGGGCGAATATTCCAAATCGGCTTTTGGCGGTGCGAAAGATAAAGTGGCGAATGAAAATGGCGGTCAACATTGCCGTGCGGAATTTTATTTAGCCGGTTTCGGTTGGGTGCCTGTGGATTCTGCGGATGTGGCAAAATACCGTTTAACCGAGAAAAAAGCCGTAGATGATAAAGACACCCAAGCCGTGGCAAACTACTTATTCGGCAACTGGGAAGCCAACTGGATCGGCTTTAATCACGCTCGTGATTTCAACCTTTACCCAACGCCAGAACTCGCCCCAATTAATAACTTCGGCTATCCTTACGCAGAAGTGGGTGGCGATCCGTTAAATTCTTATGATGCCAAATCCTTCGGTTATGAGTTTATCTCAAAAGAACTATAATCCGTCCTTTTGGACAGCCTGTGTCACGGCACTGATCGCTGCCGTGACCTCTAGCCTGTGCTGCATTGCCCCCTTGATTTATTTGATTTTCGGGGTGTCATCTACTTGGCTAATTGGCTTAAATCAACTGGACTGGTTACGCATGCCCATGCTGATTTTATCCTTGGGGGCGTTTGGTTATGGATTTTGGTTATTGGTCTTTTCCAAAAAGATTATTTGCACGAAATACTTATCTCGGAAAGCGTTATTATGGGGTTACTGGATTTTATTTATGTTCATTATTTTCTTGTTAAGCTACCCTACGCTATTGCCGTTAATCTTGGAGTATGTTGAATGAAAAAATGGGTCATATTGTTGCTCGGTTGTTTGTTTTCAGCGTTGAGTTTCGCTGCGGAAAAACATGTCACCTTGCATATTGAAGAAATGAACTGTCAACTTTGTGTGTATTTAGTCAATAAAGAATTGCGAGCTATTGACGGCGTGATTTCCACCAAAGGCAATTTTAATGATCGGTTGGTGAAGATTGTGGCGGAAGAAAAAGTGACAAACGAACAGCTCATTCAAGCGATTGACAAGTTACATTATCATACCATTGTGAAAAATTAGGGGCGATATATTCGCCCCCCCCCACTCACCTTATTGAATAGGATTTGCCCCTTTCAAAATCTGCTCTGCATTTTCCTTACTCAGATCGTAATCGTAGTATTTTTTATAAAATTGTTGGGTTCTTGCCACCAGATCAATATCTTCAAATAAGGTAGGGTGCAATAACTTCGCTACCCATAAAATTTGCAAGGCCTCTTCAGCACTGTAACGATCCCAAGGGAATGTGCCGGTTGGATTTACAAAAACGTGATTATTTTTCACCGCACTTACGCTCGCCCACAAGGGATCTTGTTTAATTTGCTCCACCGCTTTATCTGCGTTTTGACTGCCCACAATCACCACATCAGGATTGGCTTTTAGCACATCTTCTACACTCACTTCCACCAAATTAGCTTGATCTTCAAAGGCATTACGGCCACCACCGAGTTTGACCCATTCGCCAATAATCGAACGACCGCCGTCAATTTTATATAAATTTGAGCCGTTGGAAATGTGGATCACCGTAGGGCGTTTTTCCTGTGGCACATCTTTTAAACGCTCACTCACTAACGCAATATTCGCCTCTAATTCTTTGATGTAATCTTCCGCAATAGTTGGAGCCTTATCACCCAACACATCAGCGGTAATACGTACGGTGTTTTTTAGGCCATCAAAATTCTGAAAACCAATTAACAACGCCTTTAAACCGGCCTTTTCTACTTCTTCTTGAGCGGGTTTATTGGACACCAACACCACATCAGGTTTTGCCGCAATAAGTTCTTCTAATTGCGTGCTGTTTTGGCTGTTAATGGCAGGGACGTTTTTAATATTGGGATAGACCAAATTAAACCATGGATTTGATTTAATAATGTTCGTCGTGCCGACTAATTTATCCGCACCGCCAAGCAACAACACCACTTGATTGTTGGCATGCCATAAATCCACGACACGCTCCACTTGATCGGGGATTTCTACGCTTTTCCCTTTGACGTCCGTAATGGTTTTCGCCAAAGCAAAGTTCGCCGTTAAGCTAAGGGAAAGTGCGATGGCAAGTAGCCATTTTTTTAATTTCATGTTTATTCCTTTTAGATTGATTTAATTGCACAAATTTTTCGATTGAGTTCCGCCACATCCACCATTCGCAAATCCGTTTGGTAAAGTGCAGTGAGATTTTTTTCCGTAATAATATCAAGGGTTTTACCCACTTGTAGCTTGCCTTGAGCAGTTAAAATGGCCACTAAGCTGTCGGGTAGTTTGCTTTGTAATAACATAGGATGATCGGGGTTGTGGGTGGTCATAATAATTGAAAATCCCTGTTCGGCTAATTCTCGAATTAAGGTTAAGGTTTTAAACACATTGCCATAATCCAGTGCCGAAGTCGGTTCATCAAATAAAATCAACTGCGGTTGTTGTACCAGAATTTTGGCGATATTAACTAACTGTTTCTGACCGCCACTCAACTGCATATAGATTTTGTCGCTTAAATGCGAAATCCCTAATTTTGCTAAGGCGTCATCCACCAAAGTAAAATCTTGTTCGCTCGGTTGATCGAATAAACTCAAATGCACCGCTCGCCCGAGAACCACATAATCACGCACGGTATATTGATAAGTTTCGGGTGGCTGCTGCGAGACATAGGCAATGTGTTTAGCAATTTCCTTGTGGCTTAATTCGGCAAGATTATGATTATTCAATAAAATTTCACCGCACTTGGGTTGCAACAGTCCGGCAATACAGTTCAATAAAGTGGATTTTCCTGTGCCGTTCGCCCCAAGAATAGTGAGTAATTCCCCTTGCTTTACCTGCAAATTGATATTTTCTAACAAGCTCGCCTGTTTGGCATGATGAAAGGATAAGTTTTTAATTTTTAACATTTTTACACCGCACTTATTTCACCATTCGCTGTTTCACCAGCACCCACGCAAAGAAAGGGGCCCCGATAAAGCCGGTTAAAATCCCCAGTGGAATTTCTTCCGTATAAAGATTTCTCGCCAAGGTATCGATCAATAACAGGAAGATTGCCCCAATTAAGGCGGCTAACGGCAAGGTTTTAATATTATCATCCCCAATTAACAACCGTGCTAAATGGGGAATAACCAAGCCAATCCAACCAATCGTACCACTTAAACACACGGCTGAAGCGGTGAGCAAGGTGGAACATAAAATCATTAAGTTACGTTCCATTTTAATGTTCACGCCAATCAGTTTAGCTTGTTGCTCGCCCAAAGAAAGCAAATTAATTCGCCAACGGAGCAATAATAACACCAAGGCAGTGATGATCATCACTGGCGAAAAGGCGGTGAGATTTTTGAAATTGGATTTGGTTAAGCTCCCCATTGACCAATAGACAATATCCGCTAACTGGGTTTCAGGGTCAGCTAAATATTTGATTAACCCTAGGCTTGCCCCCATAAAACCGCCGACGATAATGCCTGATAGCACTAAAATAATCATGCTATCTCGCCGCATTAACAGTGGGACAAGCATGGTGAGCGACACCGCAACAACACCACCGATAAAAGCCAAAATTTGAATAGAAAACGATCCTAAGCCGAATAAAATGGCGACAGATGCCCCAATACAAGCTCCCTCTGATACGCCTAAAATATCCGGCGATACCAACGGATTTTTAAACACGCCTTGATAGGTCACCCCCGCAATGGCCAGTCCTGCACCGACTAAAAGTGCGGTTAAAATTCGCGGTAATCTTAGGATTAAGATCACGTTATTTTCCACTGCATTGGGGTTATTGCCAAGCAAAGTATTCATCACATTTTCTAGTGGAATGTGCATTCGCCCCAGAGAAAGGGAAATTAATACGCCGAGCAACATCAGGCAAAGTAAGAAAAAAAGCGAGAAACGGTATTTCATTTAGTGAATGTCATTAGGTTACATAATAAAAACAGTTTAACCGATTTAGTCATAAGAATAAACAAACTTTATATATTGATTTACATAAAGAAAAATTGGCGTAAAATACGCTATTTACTCTATTATATAACCTAACTAATAAGGATACCTTATGTCTAAATTAGCACTATCAGCTATCAGCCTAGCATTGTTTTCCGCTTACGCAACAGCAGAAACACAACAACTTGATGTAATTTCTGTTGTCGCCCAAGATCCAGTTCATTCGGCCACAGCATCACAAGCACAGCAATCCCTCGGCAAAACCACGGTTTCATCACAGGCTATTGAAAAGCAACCTGCAGTGAATGATGTTGCTGATATTCTTCGTCACCAACCTGGTGTGACCTATAATTCAGGCAGTGCCACTGGGCAATATGGCAATAAACGCCAAATTGATTTGCGTGGTATGGGCACAGAAAACACCCTGATTTTGATTGATGGCAAACCGGCGACTTCTCGTCAATCGGCTCGTTATGGACGAAATAATGGACGTAATACACTTGGCGACAGCAAATGGGTGCCGATTGAAGAAATTGACTCCGTTGAAGTAATTCGTGGTACCGAAGCGGCTCGCTATGGCAATGGTGCCATGGGCGGTGTGGTAAATATTAAAACTAAACCTGTGACGGATAAATTAAAAGGCAGTGTCACTTATAGTTTAAATGTGCCTGAAAATAGTAAATTTGGTACGAGTAATCGTGCTACATTTAATTTGAGCGGCCCAATTGTGCAAGATGTATTAGGTTTCCGTTTGTATGGCAGTTGGAATAAAACCAAACAAGATGCAATGGATGCTAATCCGCCGATTGTGACTGTTGGACGTAATGGTTCGCCATCCACCACCTATTATGCTGCTCGTGAAGGGGTTCGGAATAAAGATATTGCAGGGCGTTTAAGCTGGAAAATCACGCCTGATCAAGTCTTAACCTTGGATGCCAGTTACAGCCGTCAAGGGAATTTATATGCAGGTGGCGATACCGAATCGTCTAGTATTGATGCAACAACCTTAGATATGCAAGGTGCAGAAACCAATCGTGTCTATCGCCAAGTTTATGCACTAACTCACGAAGGAAAATGGTCTTGGGGCGAAAACAAAACCTATTTCCAATTTGATAAAACGGTGAACAGTCGTTATCCAGTTTATCTTGGTTTCGGTACAGAGGGAACGTGGGAAAATCAAAATTTTGTTGATAGCAAACTGTATAACTACCGTTTCAACAATGAAATGATTGTACCATTCGAATGGCATGGCGTTCATAAACTCACTATCGGTGTTGATGCAAATCACAGCAAATTAAATGACCCAGATTCCACCAGCTATGATTTTGTCAATGATAGCATTGCCTCTATAGGTTCATTAGGTACAATTCCTTGGCTTGCTCAAGGTAACCGTGACGGCAACAGCAGTGCGAGTGAATACGGCATTTTTATTGAAGATGTAATTGACTTTAAACAAGGAACCGTCGTCACACCAATGTTGCGTTTTGACTATCATACGGTATCAAAATCAAATTGGAGTCCAAGTTTAAATATTAGCCATGATGTGAATCCATATTTAACCTTGAAAGGTGGTTTAGCTCGTGCTTATAAAGCCCCCAATTTATATCAATCTAACCCAAATTATGTGTTAACCAACCGTCAAAATAACTGCCCTGTCAATGGTCGAGCGTTAGCCGATGTAGGGTCTTGTTATACCGTGGGGAATAAAGATCTAAAACCTGAAACCAGTTTTAATAAAGAAATTGGGTTTGAATTACATAATCAAGATGGCTATAAACTCGGTTTAACCTATTATCACAATGCGTACCACAATAAAATTGAAGCCGATACCAACGTGTTAGCCACCGTTTATAATCCAGGTTGGAAAGCTGCACGAGTGAGTGAAACAGCGGGTACTACGGTTTATAAATGGGATAACATTCCTCGTGCCACAGTGGAAGGCTTGGAAGGTTATTTAAATTTACCGTTAGTAACGGATAAACTAGATTTATCAACCAATTTCACTTACATCCGTAAGAGTCTCAATAAAACCACAGGCAATCCATTGAGCTTAATGCCAAAATATACGATTAGCTCAACGTTAACCTATCAAGCGACAGATAATCTTGATTTAGCCACGACTTACACTCGCTACGGCAAACAATTATCTCGTCCAAATGGCGTGCGTTATATGGACTTTAATACTAACACAGGCGATGACAAAACCGTGCAAGAACGTTTGGGTAGCTATGGTGTTTGGGGAGCGAGCGTGGGTTATAAATGGCATGATTTCAGTGTGCGTGCTGGGGTGAGCAATATTCTTAACAAACGAATTAATGTCACAAGTAGTGCGGCGAGTAAGTCGAATGAGATTGGGCGGGCGTATTATACGACGTTGAAATATTCGTTTTAATTAAATCGGGTTTCGCCACGTTTCCTTACTTTTCTTTGCTTGTGCAAAGAAAAGTAACAAAAGAAACACACCCCGATTTTGCCTTGTTTCCTGAAAACGATTTAATTTGCTTAACGTAAAATGGCTGAACTCGCTACGCTCAGACAAACGCCATTTTCCTACAAATTAAATCATTTTCAGGCGGCAAAGACGGGGACCCCGTTTGGTTACAATAGCGTGCGGTGAAAAATCAGAAAGTTTTGATTTTTTTACCGCACTTTTTTACTGTTCATTTTCCCCGTTTTCCGCTATTCTATTAGGCATTTTCCAAATTAACAGAAACCGCTAAAACGGCGGTGATTTTTTCAGAAATTTTAAGGTAAAACTATGCAAGAACAATATCGTCCCGATTTAATTGAAAGCGAAGTGCAGAAATATTGGGAAACTCACAAAACCTTTAAAGCCATTAAAGACGAAAGCAAGCCGAAATATTATTGTTTATCCATGTTCCCCTACCCCTCAGGTCGCCTGCATATGGGGCATGTGCGGAATTATACCATTGGTGATGTGGTTTCTCGTTATCAACGCATGAACGGCAAAAATGTGTTGCAACCTATGGGGTGGGATGCGTTCGGGTTGCCTGCGGAAGGGGCTGCGGTGAAAAATAAAACCGCTCCAGCCAAATGGACCTATGAAAATATTGCCTATATGAAAAATCAGCTCAAAAATTTGGGCTTTGGGTTTGATTGGGATCGGGAAGTGACTACTTGCCGTCCTGAATATTACAAATGGGAACAATGGTTCTTTACTGAGTTGTATAAAAAAGGCTTGGTGTATAAAAAAACCTCTACCGTGAACTGGTGTCCAAATGATGAAACCGTGTTGGCGAATGAGCAAGTTCATGAGGGCTGTTGTTGGCGTTGTGATACCCCTGTGGAACAAAAAGAAATTCCACAATGGTTTATTAAAATCACCGATTATGCCGAGCAGCTTTTAGGCGGATTAGAAACCTTGCCACAATGGCCTGATATGGTGAAAACCATGCAACGCAACTGGATCGGGCGTTCGGAAGGGGTGGAAATTACCTTTAAAATCGAAAATTCGGATGAAACCGTGGCAGTGTATACCACTCGCCCTGATACGTTCTATGGCGTGTCTTATATGGCGGTTGCCGCTGGACATCCGTTGGCGGAGCGTGCCTCACAAGGCAATCCTGAGTTGGCAGCGTTTATTCAGGAATGTAAAAATGCCAAAGTAGCGGAAGCCGAGCTGGCTACCATGGAGAAAAAAGGCATGGCAACGGGTTTAAATGCCATTCACCCGATTACGGGTAAGCCTGTGCCAATTTGGGTGGCGAACTTTGTGTTAATGCACTACGGCACAGGGGCGGTAATGGCAGTGCCTGCTCACGATCAGCGTGACTTTGAATTTGCCACTAAATATGGTTTGCCAATTCAGCAAGTGATTGAGCCAGCTAACGGCGAAGACATTGATTTAAGCAAAGTTGCGTTTACCGAACACGGTAAATTAGTCAATTCTGATGAATTTAATGGTTTAGCGTTTGATGCAGCATTCAACGGCATCGCGGATAAATTAGAAAAATTAGGCGTAGGCAAACGTCAAGTAAATTACCGTTTGCGTGACTGGGGCGTTTCTCGTCAGCGTTATTGGGGGGCGCCGATTCCAATGTTAACTTTGGAAAATGGTGATGTGGTGCCTGCTCCATTACAAGATTTACCGATTGTGTTGCCAGAAAATGTGGTGATGGACGGGGTGAAAAGCCCGATTAAAGCGGATCCAAACTGGGCGAAAACTAGCTTTAACGGACAACCTGCATTGAAAGAAACCGATACATTCGACACCTTTATGGAGTCTTCTTGGTATTATGCTCGCTACACCAGTCCACAAAGTCATTCCGCCATGTTGGATTCAGACGAGGCCAATTATTGGTTGCCTGTGGATCAATATATCGGCGGGATTGAACACGCCACCATGCACTTGTTGTATTTCCGTTTCTTCCATAAATTATTGCGTGATGCAGGCTTGGTGAGTTCCGATGAGCCTGCACAAAAATTGCTCTGTCAAGGCATGGTGTTAGCCGATGCGTTCTATTATATCAGCCCAACTAATGAGCGAATTTGGGTCAGTCCAACCAAAGTCACCCTTGAGCGTGATGAAAAAGGGCGGATTGTGAAAGCCATTGATGACGAGGGTCACGAGTTAGTGCATAGCGGTATGACCAAAATGTCAAAATCCAAAAATAACGGGATTGATCCGCAAGAAATGGTGGACAAATACGGGGCGGACACCGTGCGTTTATTTATGATGTTTGCATCACCGGCAGAAATGACGTTAGAATGGCAAGAGTCAGGTGTAGAGGGAGCAAACCGTTTCTTACGCCGTTTGTGGAATTTGGTGTTTGAATACAACAAAAACCCCGCCAAAACTGCGGTGGAAATTACCGCACTTTCTGGCTCACAAAAAGCCTTACGCCGTGACGTACACAAAACCATAGCCAAAGTCAGTGATGATATTGGTCGCCGTCAAACCTTTAACACGGCGATTGCGGCGGTCATGGAGTTGATGAACAAGCTCACCAAAGCACCGTTAGACAACGAACAAGATCGTGCGGTGATGGCGGAGGCCTTAAATGCCGTGGTGCGTATGCTGTACCCAATCACGCCACATATTTGTTTCCAACTTTGGCAAGATCTAGGCAACGAAAACGCCATTGATTTTGCCCCTTGGGTGGTCGCTGATGAAACGGCTATGGTGGAAGATGAAAAATTGGTGGTGGTGCAAGTGAACGGTAAAGTACGAGCAAAAATCACTGTGCCTGCGGATATGGCAGAAGATGACATCAAAGCCGTAGCGTTACAAGATGAAAATGTGCAAAAATTCTTGCATGGCTTGAATGTGGTGAAAACCATTTATGTGCCGGGTAAATTGTTTAGTTTTGTGGCGAAGTAATTCAGACTTGTAGGGGCGGATCCATATATCTGCCCTATAACCCATGAGAAATTAAAATGAAATTGACAAAATTATCTGTTGTCGCCTTGTGTTCTTCTTTATTAATCGCTTGTACAAATGATGCAGAACAGCTGAAATGGCGACCTTACAAAGATATTGATGGCACAATACAAGAAGTGTCTTTTGTCACGCTAACAGAACAACAAATTAATAAATCCAAGACATCTCAGCCCGTTGAACGTCATTTTGCCAACCTTGCGGTGCCTTTTGGAAAAAGTAAAACCTTCAAACGCTTAGGTGAAATCTTCCCACTCGGCCACTTCAAGGGCGACTATTCCATGGCAACCATTTTTTTATTGGATAACAAATCGCTCAATATTTACAAAACAGAAGATGTACAAACCCTTGCTAAAGCCCATGCTTTTGAGTTTTACGAATTTGGTGGCATGCGCTTAAGCCATGCTAAATTCAGAGCTAAAACTGAAATTTGTAAAGATTTCAAAGGGAAAAATGGTGTGGATTTAGTGATGACAACCAACTATTACCCTGAAAATAGTTTTACCGATTTTTACACTGCGCTGCTTGAGGTAAAATTACAAACTCAGCAAGCACCACAAGAAATCGGTTATAATGCCAGTTTTACTGGCAATGATGCCAACTTTCAAGCGCTGATGAAACAAGATGAGCAAAAACGAGGCAAAAATTTAGCCGTGGCGAATATCCAAGAAAAAGCCAGTATTTTATTTAATATTATTTGTAAATAGGAATAAATCAATGTTCAAACCAATTAAAACCGCCTTTTTCATGCTAAGTATCACATTACTTACCGCATGCGGATTTCATTTTCAAAATGGTGAATTAATTCCGCAAGAATTACGCACTTTAAAATTTGAAAGCAGTGATCCTTACAGCGATATGTCCATAGCCATGCGTAAGCAATTACAAGCCAACAATATCAGTATTGTAGAACAACAAGGCGTCCCTATTTTGCGGATTACCAAAGTTAGCACAGATGATGAAGTGGCCTCCGTATTTAAACAAGGCCGTGAGGCAGAAAAAATGCTGATGTTACAAGTAGATGCGAGCGTACAATTACCTAACAAAGACGCCTATCCAATTTCAGCCAAAGTCAGTCGGACGTTCTTTGATAACTCTCGCGCAGCGTTAGCCAAATCCTCTGAACGTGAGATCATCTGGGCAGATATGCGTGAACAAGTCGCACGCCAATTAATTTCCAAAATGGTGGCGTTGCAAACGCAGGTTCAAACCAAGTAAACATGCCTATGAATCGGATTTTTCCTGAACAACTTCCCCACTCGCTAAACACTCGTTTGGCGAGTATTTATTATTTGGTCGGGCAAGATCCTCTATTACTCGGTGAAAGTCAAGATGCGATCTTTCGCAAGGCATCCGAACAAGGTTTTGATGAAAAACAATCCATTCAAATTGAGGCAAATACCGACTGGCAAACCCTATTTGAAAGCTGTCAAGCCATGGGGTTATTCTTTCAACGGCAAGTGATCAATGTGCAGTTACCAGAAACCCTCACCGCTGCCTTACAAGCCAAATTAAGCGAATTAGTCAGCTTATTACATCAGGATTTGTTGTTTGTTTTTCAACTGCCCAAACTTGCGAAAACCGCCGAGAAACAAGACTGGATCAAAAAATCCCTTGAATTTGAACCGCACTTAACCGTGGTTAATTGCCAGACACCAAGTATTGAGCAATTACCCCGTTGGGTCAGCCAACGAGTGAAACAAATGCAATGCCATGCAGAACAAGATGCCATTCAATTACTTTGTTACAGCCATGAAAATAATCTCATTGCATTAAAACAAACCTTAGAATTACTCGCATTGTTGTACAGTGACCGCAAATTAACCTTAGCTCGTGTGCAAAAGGTGGTGGAACAATCTTCAGTATTCACCCCTTTTCAATGGATTGATGCCTTATTAGAGGGGAAATTATCTCGTGCTAGACGGATCCTAAAAGGCTTACAAGGCGAGGACATCCAGCCGATTATTTTATTACGTACCTTACAACGAGAACTTATGATCTTGCTTGAGTTATCCAAACCTCAACAACGGCTTGAGCATTTGGATCTCCCCCTTCCTACCGCACAATTACGTGAGGGATTTGATCGCTTAAAAGTCTGGCAAAATCGACGTTCCTTGTATACAGCCACCTTTCAACGTTTCACCTATCGAAAATTATATGGGATTATCCAACAATTAGCCGATCTTGAACGTGCAACCAAATTAGATTTTAGTGCTGATGTATGGTCACAACTCCATGAGATTTCCGCTGCATTTTGTCAATGATTTGTTCACATACATACAAAAAGCTCAATTTAATCAAATTGAGCTTTTTATTCTGTTCCTGATCAATGGGTTTCGTAAGCAGCTAAAGTATTGAACATCAACATAGCCACCGTCATTGGCCCCACACCACCTGGGACGGGTGTTAAAAATCCCGCATTTTGCACCGCACTTGGTGCCACATCACCGGTTAATTTACCGTCTGCACCACGGTTAATTCCGACATCAATCACAATGGCACCCGATTTAATCCATTCGCCAGGAATAAACGCCGGTTTTCCAACGGCGACGACTAAAATATCTGCTTGACGGACATGCTGTTCCAGATCTTTAGTAAAACGGTGGGTCACCGTCACTGTACAGCCGGCAAGCAATAATTCCAATGCCATTGGACGCCCCACAATATTAGAGGCACCTACGATCACGGCATGTTGTCCGTATAAATCAACGCCGGTGGTTTCTAACAATTTCATCACACCATAAGGCGTACAAGCTCTTAAGGTTGGAATACGTTGACATAACCGCCCCACGTTGTAAGGATGAAAACCGTCCACATCTTTGGTCGGGGAAATACGTTCAATGACCTTAGTGCTGTCGATATGTTTCGGCAATGGGAGCTGTACCAAAATACCATCAATGCTATCATCTTGATTTAATTCATCAATTAATGCTAGTAATGCGGTTTCGCTAGTGTTTTCAGGTAAATCATAAGATTTAGATGCGATCCCTAACTCTGCACAACTTTTGCGTTTACTGCCTACATATACTTGCGAAGCGGGATCGGCACCCACGAGAATCACCGCCAATCCGGGGGAACGTTTGCCCTGTGCCACATGATAAGCGATTTTATCCGCCACCTCTGCTTTTACTTGTTTGGCCAACTCGGTGCCAGAAATGAATTTTGCCGTCATAATCTTACCTTAATGATAAATGATGAGTAATCAAGAAAACGATTGCTATTTTGTCAGAAAATCATTCAAAAGGCGAATAGATTTGTATTTCGCAATAAATTTAATCAATTAAACCAAAAAAGTAAAAAAATGATTGACGGAAATTTACAGCCTTTTATAATAAGCATCACTTTGTCGGCGAGTAGCGCAGCTTGGTAGCGCAACTGGTTTGGGACCAGTGGGTCGTAGGTTCAAATCCTATCTCGCCGACCACTTCATTTTTACCACTTAATATCCTCTGCAATGCGCCCTTAGCTCAGCTGGATAGAGCAACGCCCTTCTAAGGCGTGGGTCAAAGGTTCGAATCCTTTAGGGCGTGCCATTTACTGGTCATATCAGATGATATTCACTTTATTCCCATGCTTAAAATAGCTATACTAGACTAATCTCTGTCATAAAGGATTTATATGTCACCGATACTGGGTTTTCACCACATTGCTATCATTGTTTCTGATTATACGAAATCAAAGCATTTCTACGTCAATATACTGGGATGCCGTATATTAGCAGAAACTTATCGTGCAGAACGACAGAGTTATAAACTCGATCTTGCTTTTCCTGACGGCAGTCAAATAGAATTATTTTCTTTTCCTACACCGCCTCCACGCCCCTCTACGCCTGAATCCTGTGGTTTACGCCACTTAGCCTTTAAAGTTGCTGACGTGCAAAGTGCGGTGGATTATTTAGCTGATTTTGATATTGCTTGTGAACCGATTCGAATTGACGAAATCACGCAAAAACGTTTTACTTTTTTTAAAGATCCTGATAACTTACCACTAGAATTTTATGAAACCCTGTCTTCATAGTTTTCGAAACCAGAAAAAGGGAAATATTATTGATGAAATACAATATCTTAACCGTGATGGCATTATTGAGTGGGGTCAGTTTTTACGCACTGGCTGACTCAACGATCTCCATCCATATTTCAGAAGATAATACGGTCATTACTGAGTCTGATTCCAATAATGAACCGACCTATGTCACCAAAGGTAGCTTACAGAAATTTGACTTAAAAGATCAAAGTGATGTCAACGAATTAGCCAAAAGTGTGGAATTTGAAGTCTTTGTGATCAACGAAAATAGCCAAATTCATACGGTATTTGAGCATGGTGGTGGCATCTGTTACGGCTATCTGAATAATGGTGTAGAAGTCACCGACTCTGCTACTTATTATGTCAAAGATAAATCTAAAGAAGAATATTATGCTAATATTTCAGGGGGAGTGGTAAATCATGAGGGTGTGCCGAAAAAGGTGCAATATGCCTCAGTGTTTAACATCAATGATCCCCGTATGTCAAAATATTTGAAAGAACAGGATACACTGCGGGGGCAAAATATAGCGAAGAAAAATTTGCAAGATCGCACCTCTGTGTTATCTAACGTGGTATGTCCACCTAAAAAGGACAATAAGAAAGGAAAATAAATTATGAACAAAATCATTTTTATCATGGCGAGTATGACACTCACTGCTTGCAGTTCTCACCCACCAATGGGCCAACCGCAAGCGCCGTTAGACATGAAAACTGTCGAATCCTACAATCAAAAAGTATATAGCGGAAACACGGTACCCGCTAATCAGAAAGTCCAACAAGCACCAGTGAATATGCCATTAAACGCCAGTGACAGTCAACCCAAAAATACCACGACTCGCCGTAGTACGTTTCCTGTGGTGTTAATGCCATCGGTTGGTTACCATTATGGCCGTTATCACTGGTAAAACGCTTTTCTAGCCATATAAAAAGGCAGATGCCCAATGGGAATCCGCCTTTTTTTGTTGCTGATATCAAAATAGAAATAAAATTACCGTTTAGCCAAGCCTTGTTTATGTAAAAACGGTAAAATCTCTGGACGAATTGGTTTTGCCAACGTATTTCTCACCTGCTCCGTCCAATTCAATGCTTTACTGCTCCGCTGTACGTAATAAGCTCGCACTTGCTCGTCATATTCCGCTAGATCCCGTTGACTAGCCGCTTGATAGTGATTTTCTGACAAAATGACATGCGTTGGCAAGCGTGGTCGTTGTAATGGGGTTTGATCAGGATAGCCCAAACATAATCCGACCAAGGGCACCACGCCCGTCGGTAAACCTAAAATATCCGCAACCTGTGCAATACCATTCCTCAAACTGCCAATATACACGCCACCCAAGCCGACACTTTCCGCACAAAGTAATACATTTTGAGCCATAATGCCCACATCTACTGCACCAATTAACAACATTTCCATCCAATCAGTCTGTGCCTCAGGGACAAGCTGCTGGTGACGGTAGGTATCAATACAGAACACCAAGAACTCAGGGCTTTCTTGCACATACATTTGCCCTGTTTCACTGCCTCCGCCACAAATGGTGCGAATTTGTTGGCGTTTAATCGAATCGGTCACTCGAATAATACTCACCGACTGCAAAAAACTTGATGAACTGGCCATTTGTCCAGCCTCAATTAATTGCTCAAATACTTCCGTTGGAATCGCTTGATCGGTAAAACGCCTAATCGAACGGTGATGAAGTGCTGTTGCTAATGCGGATTGACTTTGCATGATCTCTCTCCCTAATATATAAACTAGCTAATACGATACCACATTATTCTTCACTCTCCTCTGCACAGTCATCTTCTTCACAATCTTCCTCTTCAACTTCAGAAGATGATTGTGCTGATTTCAGCTCGGATTGCGATTTATCGTCTTTTTTATCTTTAGTCACTATTTTATAAATAATATAGGCGCCAACTGCTTTTGTTACGATCCCAGCGTTCGCCATATTACTCACTAACATCGTTAATAATAAAAAAGTAAAAATACGTGAAATCGACTTTATCATGTTTTCCTAATAACGTTTAGTAAACGGTTTTTTCGGTTTGGCCCGACTGGTCGGTGAACTATTACGTTTAATCCGTACCGGTCGAGGTAAATCCTGAATTAACGAGGTAGGATCGTATTGGCTCACGGGAATACTGTGGCCAATGTATTCTTCAATGGCTGGCAGATTCATAGCATATTGTTCACAAGCAAAACTAATCGATACACCACTCTCGCCAGCACGTCCAGTACGGCCAATACGATGCACATAATCTTCACAATCATCAGGCAGATCATAATTAAACACATGGGTCACATCGGCAATATGCAAGCCACGAGCAGCAACATCTGTGGCAACTAAAACATCCAAGTCGCCATCCGTAAATTGTTTTAACAAGGATAACCGTTTTTTCTGCGCCACATCCCCAGTCAATAAGGCGACACGATGGCCGTCAGCCGTCAAATAGCCCCAAATATCTTCACATTTATGTTTAGTATTCGCAAATACAATACAACGATCTGGCCATTCTTCTTCTAACAAAGTCAACAATAACGCCATTTTGTCCTGATTGGACGGATAAAATAATTCCTCTTTAATGCGGTGACCGGTTTTCTGTAAAGGTTCAATTTCCACATATTCTGGATCATTCATATCTTCAAAAGCCAATTCTCGTACTTTGTATGACAACGTTGCTGAAAATAACATGGTCAACCGTTGTGATGCACTCGGGCATTTACGCAATAAGTAACGAATATCCTTAATAAATCCCAAGTCAAACATGCGATCCGCCTCATCTAACACCACCACTTGAATCGCCTCCAAGTTAATAATGCCTTGTTTGACATAATCAATCACACGCCCCGTCGTGCCAATTAAAATATCCACGCCTTGCTCAATGGCTTTTAATTGCTTATCGTAACCGTCACCGCCATAGGCAAGTGCGGTCTTTAATCCCGTTGTTTCGACTAATAATTCTGCATCATGATCGATTTGCACCGCCAACTCACGCGTTGGCGCTAGAATTAATGCTCGTGGCTGATTTTTCGTTGAGTTCTGCGGTTTTTCTAACAAATGATGAAAAGTCGCAGTTAAAAACGCCATGGTTTTGCCCGTGCCCGTTTGCGCTTGGCCAGCCACATCTTTGCCCTGCAAAGTAATGGGTAAAGATAAGGCTTGAATGGGGGTACAATAATCAAAACCTTTGCTTTGTAATGCTTGCAATACTTGGGAATTTAACGGTAAATCAGCAAAGCGTTGCTGAGATAAATGGTTTGTTGTCATAATGGCTTTCGTTCTAGTAAAAATTTTTGCTAGCATAGCACGATATGCAAAAATCCCCAAAAAAACACCGCATTTTCTTGATTTTTTTCCTTGAAAACTAGACAATGCCAAAAATTAGTGTTACCTTAGCGACACCTAATGACAACAATGTCAACTCATAACAATCCATTTATTCAAATCTACAAATTAAACATTATGCATTTAACAGAACTTAAGAATACGCCAGTGTCAACGTTAGTTGAGCTAGGTGAAGGTCAAATGGGCTTAGAAAATTTAGCCCGTTTACGTAAACAAGACATCGTCTTTGCCATCCTCAAACAACATGCCAAAAGTGGCGAAGATATTTTCGGCGGTGGTATTTTAGAAATTCTACCTGATGGTTTCGGTTTCCTCCGTTCTGCCGACAGTTCCTACCTCGCTGGCCCTGATGATATCTATGTTTCCCCGAGTCAAATTCGTCGTTTCAATCTACAAACTGGTGACAAAGTTGAGGGCAAAATTCGCCCACCTAAAGAGGGAGAACGTTATTTTGCACTTCTCAAAGTCGATCAAGTCAATGATGACAAACCCGAAGTTTCTCGCAGTAAAATCCTCTTTGAAAACCTAACGCCATTACACGCTAACTCTCGTTTACGTATGGAACGAGGAAATGGCTCTACCGAAGACTTAACCGCTCGTATTCTTGATTTAGCCTCACCTATTGGGAAAGGCCAACGTGGTTTAATTGTGGCGCCGCCAAAAGCGGGGAAAACCGTATTATTACAAAATATCGCCCAAAGTATTACTCACAACTACCCAGAATGTGAGCTAATTGTATTGCTGATTGATGAGCGTCCTGAAGAAGTGACCGAAATGCAACGCACCGTACGAGGTGAAGTGATTGCCTCCACCTTTGACGAACCTGCTACCCGTCACGTACAAGTGGCAGAAATGGTAATCGAAAAAGCGAAACGTTCAGTGGAACATAAAAAAGACGTGGTGATTTTATTAGACAGTATCACTCGTTTAGCCCGAGCTTACAACACCGTCACACCGGCCTCTGGTAAAATCCTCTCTGGTGGTGTCGATGCCAACGCTTTACACCGCCCGAAACGTTTCTTCGGGGCAGCCCGTAATGTCGAAGAAGGCGGTAGCTTAACTATTATTGCGACGGCCTTAGTGGATACGGGTTCAAAAATGGACGAAGTGATTTTCGAAGAATTTAAAGGAACGGGGAATATGGAACTTCACCTTTCTCGCAAAATCGCCGAAAGACGTGTATTCCCAGCTATTGACTTCAACCGTTCTGGTACTCGTAAAGAAGACTTACTCACCACGCCAGATGAACTCCAAAAAATGTGGATCTTGCGTAAAATTCTTAATCCTATGGGTGAAGTGGACGCCATGGAGTTCTTAATTGATAAACTCATGGTCGCCAAAACCAACGAAGAATTTTTTGAGATTATGAAACGCTCGTAATTCCGATCCTTAGGAATGAATCTCACTCCCTCCGAAAATGGAGGGAGCAATCTCCTTGTCACGCCACATCAATATCAGTATTACATTGAAAAACTTTTCGATTTCCCACCGCACTTTTTTCTAACAAAACGCAAACGTTTGCTGTATAATGCGTGCCTATTTTTTCGTTAAGGAACCATTATGAATAACAACCTACTTTATACCGTAGAAGATAAACCGCCTTTTGGGTTAAGTTTATTATTAGCGGCACAACATTTACTCGCTGCGCTCGGCGGTATTATTGCCGTACCATTAGTGATTGGTAACGTATTAAAATTACCTACTCCCGACACCATTATTTTAGTCAACGCTGCCTTGTTAGTATCGGGGATCGTGACGATCATTCAATGCCGTGGGTTGGGGCCGATTGGGATTCGATTACCTAGCGTAATGGGAACCAGCTTTACATTCGTGTCAGCCGCCCTTGCCGTAGGCTTTAGTGAACATGGGGTGGCAGGTATTCTTGGATCGTCCTTAGTCGGTGCTTTAGTGATGATTATCGGCAGTTTCTTTATGCCGAGTATTCGTAAATTATTCCCACCGGTGGTCACTGGCACGGTCGTCATGATGATCGGATTAAGTTTGATTTCTGTGGCGGTGGACTGGTTTGCGGGTGGTCAGCGTTCTGATGCCAATTATGCAGCCCCTGAAAATCTGATGATGGCGACGTTTGTACTCGTTATTGTAGTGGCGTTAGTGCAATGGGGAACCGGCATTTTCTCTGCGGCTGCGATTGTGATCGGCATGATGACCGGTTATATCCTTTGCCTTGCCCTCGGATGGATTGATTTCACTGGCGTAAAAGAGGCACAAGCCTTTGCCTTGCCACAACCTTTACATTTTGGCTTATCTTTCCCGATTACCGGCATTATCGGTATGGCGATTGCTTATTTAGTCACTATCGTAGAAAGTAGCGGTAATTTCCTTGCTTTAGGCAATGCGACCCAAACGGAAATCACGGGCAAACATTTACGTGGTGGTATTTTGTGTGATGGGTTAGGTTCTGCTTTAGCAGCCGTGATGTCGACCACGCCATTTTCTTCTTTCTCACAAAATATCGGTGTAATCACCTTGACAGGCGTAGCAAGTCGTTATGTTGTTGCACTGACGGGCGGTTTATTGGTATTAGCGGGCTTATTCCCTGTGTTTGGGGCGTTAATCGTTTCTATTCCATTGCCTGTTTTAGGTGGGGCGGGCTTAATGATGTTCGCCATGATTATTGCGGCCGGTATTCAAATGTTGGACAACATTGAACGTAGCAAACGCAACGGTTTAATTATTGCGATTTCTATCGGTTGCGGATTAGCGGTCACCACACGTCCAGAATTATTGGATAAACTGCCAACGTTCTTCAAAGAAATTTTTGGTTCAGGCATTACCGTCGGCTCCTTGCTTGCCTTGATCTTAAATTTAATCTTACCAGAAGATAAACCGACTAAAGCGAAAGCTAATGCACAATAAGCGATAAAAAATGCCCCATCTTCCTGAATGTGAAGTATGGGGCAAATTTTTAAGGATTATTTGAGTAATTTTTCCACTAAATCAATCACTTCTTTTACATGTTCCACCGATAATTTGCCCTCTGCCACAAATTGGACTTTACCGGTTTTATCTAACACAATCACCGCACTGTCTTTTTCACGTAATTGCCACGCATTTTTCACCGCACTTTGTTGATCCAAAATCACCTGACTGTGGGCATTTTCCTTTTTACCTTTTTCTGCGCTGTTTTTAACAAAAATCCCCGTACCGATCACGGCGTCATCCGCATTAATAATGCTGGTGGTTTGATATTTGTTACGGTCAAATCCCGCTTGTTTAATGGCTTGAATTAATGCCTCATTTTTTTCTTTGGCTGCGGTTCTGCCGGCAAAATGCTGTACCACTCGAACTTTGCCGACTAATTGGGCAGAATGCCAACCTTGATATTGAATTTTGTCACCATTGAGATTTATCTCACCGTCTTTTTGTACGCTAACTGCCGGTAATGGGCTGTTTACTTGAATATTATGCGCCAATAACACATTCGAAAATAACGCTGTGGATAATGCAATAATCAGTTGTTTTGTTTTCATACTCACCTCTTAATTAAATGTTGCGCTCTATTCTACTGAAAAGTGAGTATAAAAGAAATCCGAGCATAAAAGAAATTCGCACAAGGACGAATTTTGGATAAATCGCCGATTCTCTGCTATACTGGCGCCCAATTTTATACGTAAGGAAAAGAAAATGGATCAAATGCCGACTTGCCCCAAATGTCAGGGTGACTATGTTTATCACGATAGCGTGAATTTTGTTTGCCCTGACTGTGCTTATGAATGGTCAGGTGAAGAAATAAGCGAAGAAAACCAACAAAAAGTGTGGAAAGACAGCAATGGTAATCTATTACAAGATGGCGATGACGTTATTTTAATTAAAGATCTTAAAGTAAAGGGGTCATCTATTGTGTTGAAAAAAGGCACCAAAGCGAAGAATATTCGCTTAGTCGACAGCGATCATGATGTGGATTGTAAAATTGAGGGCCAACCTTTTTCATTAAAATCGGCGTTTCTGAAAAAGGCTTAACCCTTGTCTCAAGCATAAAGTGCGGTGCAAAATTCAATCAAATTATTGAATAAAATCACCGCACTTTTTATGCGCCTTATTCGGCAGAATCGCCAATTAAGATACTGTCTAATGCAATCTCAATCATCTCATTAAAGGTGAATTGACGTTCTTCTGAACTGGTTTGTTCGCCTGTCCGAATATGATCGGAAACCGTACAGATACATAAGGCCTTCGCCCCATATTCTGCCGCCACAGCATAAATCCCTGCAGCCTCCATTTCAACCCCCAGAATACCGTATTTTTCCATCACATCAAACATTTCCACATCCGGTGTATAGAAAAGATCGGCAGAGAATAAATTCCCAACTCGAACCTTAACGCCTTTGTTTTTCGCCGCTTGTACGGCAGCTTGTGTCATCTCAAAATCCGCAATGGCGGCAAAATCGTTATCTTTAAAACGAATACGATTGACCTTGCTATCGGTGCAAGCGCCGAGGCCAATCACCACATCACGGACTTTCACATCCTGACGGACGGCACCGCAAGAACCAACACGAATAATTTTTTTCACGCCATATTCGGTAATCAGTTCTTTACTGTAAATCGAGCAAGAGGGAATCCCCATGCCATGTCCCATCACGGAAATTCGGCGGCCCTTGTAAGTCCCCGTATAACCAAGCATATTACGAACATTGGTTACTTCTTGAACGTTTTCTAAAAATGTTTCTGCAATGTATTTAGCACGAAGTGGATCACCCGGCATTAATACGGCATCTGCAAATGCGCCTGCTGGTGCGTTAATATGTGGAGTCATAATGTTTTCCTCTCTGTTTAATCAATTAAAGGATCGATTTACCGTAATCCATCGGCGATAAATCAAAATATTGTGCTACGGTTTGTGCGATATCCGCAAAGGTTTCTCGTTGACCAAGAAAGGCTTTGGGTATGCTTGAACCATACAGTAACACGGGAATATGTTCACGGGTATGAATGGACTCTTGCCATGTTGGATCACAACCATGATCGGTGGTCAGAATTAATAGATCCTCGTTGTTGACTAATTCCAATAATTCCGGCAAACGGCGATCAAAATATTCTAAGCCTATGGCATAATCTGTGACATCTCGGTGATAACCCACGGTGGCATCAAAATTCACAAAATTGGCAAAAACGAGGGTGTTTTCCCCCGCACTTCGGATTTCTTGCAAGGTTTTATCAAACAATTCTTCTAGCCCCGTCGCTTTGACTTTTTTGCTAATCCCCGTATGTGCATAAATATCCGCTACATTGCCCACGGCAACCACAATCCCTTGTTTTTCTTCAATGAGTTTTTGTAACAGGGTTTTGGCCGGTGGCTCTACGGTGAAATCTCGACGATTCGTAGTGCGTTGGAATTCTCCTGTTTTTTCCCCCACAAAAGGACGTGCAATCACTCGCCCAATATTGTCGAGAGCTAATTCTTCTCGCACAATCTGGCAAAGTTCATACAGTTTCTCTAAGCCATAATGTTGTTCATGGCAAGCAATTTGAAACACGGATTCTTCCGAGGTATAAAAAATCGGATAACCCGTTTTGATATGCTCCTCGCCAAAGGTATCTAAAATTGTCGCACTGGTGCCGTGGCAATTTCCTAAATACCCTGCCAAGCCCGCTTTTTGTACAATGCGCTCAAGCAAATCCTCAGGAAAACTCTGTTCTGCTTGCGGAAAAACATTCCACTTCAAAAAGACGGGGACTCCCGCTATTTCCCAATGCCCTGAAATCGTATCTTTACTGGATGAAATTTGCTGTGCAAAGGCATAACCACCGATTAATTCGGGTGCGGCTTGAAAGCCGTCAGGTAACACGTCACAAGATTTTTCGGCGGCAAGCCCCAAGCCGAGGGTTTCCAAATGAGGTAATTTCAAGCGCCCTTGACGAATGGATAAATCCGTACTGTTTGCTTGATTGGCCGCACAATATTGTGCAATATGCCCCAATGTATTGGCCCCTTGATCGCCAAATTTATCCGCATCCCTTGCACTGCCAATGCCGAGCGAATCAAGCATGATGATGAATACACGTTTCATCCTTTTCTTTCCTTATTTCCGTTCACGCAAACGTTTAACAGGGTTAAAAATAACAACACCACAGACAATGCTGTGGTGTACTCCTTAAATCGGTCATTCATTATACCGTGGTTTAGGCTAAAGCAACACCGCTTAAACCGATAAATAAGCCCGCAATAGTCGCACTCATTAAGTTTGATAATGTTCCTGCAACCAGCGCTTTCAAGCCTAAACGAGCAATATCACCACGGCGATTTGGCGCCATGGCACCTAAGCCACCGATCAAAATCGCAATCGAACCAAAGTTCGCAAAACCACACAAGGCAAAGGTGATGATCGCTTTCGTTTTGTCCGCTAATTGCACCGCACTTTCTGGGCTTAAATATTTGGCAAAATCTGAATAACCGACAAATTCGTTAATCGCTAATTTTGTACCAATCATTTGGCCTGCGACACCTGCATCTTCCCAAGGTACCCCGATCAACCAAGCTAATGGTTTGAAAATCCAAGCAAAAATCACGCCAAGAGATAATTCATCATAGCCAAACCAGCCACCGACACCGCCTAAAATACCATTAATCAAGGCAATTAAAGCGATAAAGGCCACTAACATTGCACCCACATTTAACGCTAGTTGTAAACCAGAAGAGGCGCCACCTGCTGCGGCGTCTAAAATATTAGAGGGTTTTTCTAATTCAACATGTTCAATACTGTCATCAAATTTTTCGGTTTGTGGATATAACATTTTAGCGAACAATAAACCCGCCGGTGCAGCCATAAAGGAGGCAGCAATCAGATAAGGTAATGGCACGCCCATGCTTGAATAACCGGCTAACATAGAGCCTGAAATTGACGCCAAACCACCACACATAATGGCAAAAAGTTCAGAGTTGGTCATTTTGCTGATGTAAGGTCTCACCAGTAAGGGGGCCTCGGTTTGTCCAACAAAAATATTCCCCGCCGCAGACATGGACTCCGCTTTAGAAGTGCCTAATAATTTTTGCAAGCCACCGCCGATAATTTTAATCACCCATTGCATGACACCGATATAATACAGCACGGAAATTAATGCGGAGAAGAAAATAATACTTGGGAGAACACGCACGGCAAAAATAAAGCCATCACCGCCCATTACTTCAAAAATTTTATTACTGGCTAAACCACCAAAAACAAATTCAATCCCCTGAAAGCCATAACCAATCACTTTTTGCACGCCATTGGATAACCAGAGCAAGGCATCTCGTCCCGCAGGCACATAAAGAATCAGTGCGCCAAAAATGATTTGAATAAGTAACGCCCCGAACACGGTTCTGAAATTAATGGCTTTACGATTGTTTGAACATAAGAATGCGATACCCAATAATACCACAATCCCTAAGATACTAATTAATGACCCCATGATGTATTTCTCCTGAAAGTAAAAATTGCCCCATTCTAACCGCTTTTATATTTTTCTGCTATAAGTTATGCGTTTAATTTTGTTTTTTTCTCATCATTTTTTGATTATGATAGACTTAATTGCTTTGGAACGATTGAATGAAACTAAAACCCGCCACGTTACCCGACACGATTTGGACCGCCAAACATATTTGGTCACTGGAAACCAAGTCTTTGTTTGTGCTATTGCCAACCCTCATCATTATGGGGATCGGTGAGGGCTTGATTTTGCTTTCCGATCTCGGTTCGGCTCCGTGGACAGTACTCTCGCAAGGCATTGCGTTGCAAGGCCATTTTAGTGTCGGTTGGGCGTCTTTTCTGATCAGCGGAATCGTCATGCTGCTCTGGATCCCGCTAAAAATGCGACTGGGTATTGGCACCCTGTTAAATGTCATTGTGATCGCCATATTACTCGGTCTCACCGTTGCCTATCTCCCTTTCCCAACAGATTTAATCTGGCAAATTGGCTACTTTTTAATGGGCATGTTACTACTTGGCGTTGGCACCGCCTTTTATCTCACTTGCCATCTTGGGGCAGGCCCTCGTGATGGTTTAATGGTGGGAATATGCCAAAAATTTCATTGGCGCATTGCGGTGGTCAGAACCATCATTGAAGTGACTGCCTGCGCCTTAGGATATTGGCTCGGTGGTACGGTCGGTATCGGCACATTAGTCTATGCGCTTGCGGTAGGTTGGATTATTCAAGGCACACTGAGCTTAATCCGACATCAGTAACTTGCAACAAAGTGCGGTGGAAAATCTTCACTTTTTTACACCGCAGTTTCACCTTGATTTTAAGCCACCTCCCCCCATTCTCTTTCTCCCCCTATTTTCTTTCTCCCCACTTGAAATACGCAAAACCAACCTTACTTTATCAACACAATCAAAAAATGTGATATTGTCCTGCTATTTTAAAATGTCAAAAAAATTTTAAAACAGCCCTTGAAAAAGGAAAAGCCAACCACATTTTAAGTAACAAGCAAGCGAGCTTATTCTGAATATAAACCAGAAAAGCATTGCGAAATAAACAGATTTAACTAGAAGGAAAACAAATTATGGGAAAAATTATCGGTATTGACTTAGGGACAACCAACTCTTGTGTGGCTGTCATGGATGGCGACAAACCACGTGTGATTGAAAACGCCGAGGGCGATCGCACCACCCCGTCAATCATTGCCTATACAAATGACAACGAAACTTTAGTCGGTCAACCAGCGAAACGTCAAGCGGTGACCAATCCGAAAAATACGTTATTTGCCATCAAACGTTTAATTGGTCGCCGTTTTGAGGACCAAGAAGTACAACGTGATGTGAACATTATGCCATTCAGCATTGTAAAAGCCGACAACGGTGATGCGTGGGTGGATGTGAAAGGCGACAAATTAGCGCCACCACAAATTTCAGCCGAAGTGTTGAAAAAAATGAAAAAAACCGCCGAAGATTTCTTGGGCGAAACCGTCACCGAGGCCGTCATCACAGTACCGGCT
Organism: Lonepinella sp. BR2474; assembly: GCF_051851555.1. Classification (NCBI taxonomy): domain Bacteria; kingdom Pseudomonadati; phylum Pseudomonadota; class Gammaproteobacteria; order Pasteurellales; family Pasteurellaceae; genus Lonepinella; species Lonepinella sp. BR2474. The sequence continues at coordinate 315,916 of NZ_JBPDVH010000002.1, forward strand.
TACTTTAACGACGCCCAACGTCAAGCCACCAAAGACGCAGGTCGTATCGCAGGGTTAGATGTAAAACGTATCATCAACGAACCAACTGCAGCGGCATTGGCTTACGGTTTAGATAAAGGCAAAGGCAACCAAACCATTGCGGTTTACGACTTGGGGGGCGGTACATTCGACTTGTCCATCATTGAAATTGATGAAGTGGGCGGCGAGAAAACCTTTGAAGTATTAGCCACCAACGGCGACACCCACTTAGGGGGTGAGGACTTTGATAACCGTGTGATTAACTACTTGGTTGACGAGTTCAAAAAAGAACAAGGTGTCGATTTACGCAACGATCCATTAGCAATGCAACGGCTAAAAGAAGCAGGCGAAAAAGCGAAAATCGAACTTTCTTCTGCACAACAAACAGATGTGAACTTGCCTTATATCACCGCAGATGCCACAGGTCCTAAACACTTGAATATTAAATTGACCCGTGCCAAATTAGAGGCTTTAGTGGAAGATTTAGTGGCTCGCTCTATTGAACCTGTCAAAGTGGCATTAAATGACGCAGGCTTGAGCATTTCACAAATTGATGATGTGATTTTGGTCGGCGGTCAAACTCGTATGCCATTGGTACAACAAAAAGTTGCCGAGTTCTTTGGTAAAGAACCACGTAAAGACGTGAACCCAGATGAAGCGGTGGCAGTGGGTGCAGCGGTACAAGGTGGCGTGTTGTCTGGTAACGTGACTGATGTGTTATTGTTAGACGTGACCCCGTTATCATTGGGTATCGAAACCATGGGCGGTGTAATGACCAGCTTAATTGAGAAAAACACCACGATTCCAACCAAAAAATCGCAAGTGTTCTCCACCGCAGAAGATAACCAAAGTGCGGTAACCATCCACGTGTTACAAGGTGAACGTAAACAAGCGTCAGCCAATAAATCTTTGGGTCAATTCAACCTTGAAGGCATTAACCCAGCACCACGCGGTATGCCACAAATTGAAGTGACGTTTGATATTGACGCAGACGGTATTATCCACGTGTCAGCGAAAGATAAAGGCACAGGTAAAGAGCAACAAATCACGATCAAAGCCTCCTCTGGTTTAAGTGATGAAGAAATTCAACAAATGGTACGTGATGCGGAAGCCAACGCTGAAGCCGACCGTAAATTTGAAGAATTAGTGCAAGCTCGCAACCAAGCAGACGCCATTGTTCACTCTACTCGCAAACAATTAAGCGAAGTGGGCGACAAACTTTCTGCGGACGACAAAGCGCCGATTGAAAAAGCGTTAAGCGAATTGGAAACCGCTGCAAAAGGCGAAGATAAGGCAGAAATTGATGCGAAATTGCAAGCGTTAATTCAGGTCTCTGAAAAATTAATGCAAGCCGCTCAACCACAACCAGACGCTCAACAAGCTCAAAACGGCAAACCACAAGATGATGTGGTGGATGCAGAGTTTGAAGAAGTGAAAGATAATAAATAATTATCTTGATAACCGATTAAGGGCGTAGTGATACGCCCTTTTAGTGTATTCAATCAATATGAAATGGACACAATATGCAACTTTATCCGATTGAAACCATAACAACGAGTAATGATGATATTAATAGCATCATTAAATTATGGCAACAGCATCAGCAACATTTGCCAGTACAACAACCTTATTATGGTGTTTATACAAATTATGTGAATAATCAATTGGATAAATATGAGTTTTCTATTGCAACTGAAACACCGAATAACACTGGGATTCAACCCTATAGTATTGATTCTTCTATTTGGTATGAAACCTTTATTACTAGCACTGAATTTATCGGAAAAGCTTGGGAAAGCATTTGGCATAAATCTAAACAAGGTTTATTAAAACGTGCTTATTCCATTGATTATGAAAAATATTATCCAGATGGCAAAGTAGAAATTTATATTTCTATCATTCCCCACTGTTAAATAAAGAGAATTTTAAATGGCAATCAAACGAAGATGGTTTCGTCCCATTATGGTGACGGTTTCGGTATTTATTTACTCCATGTTTATTTCACTTGGCATGGCGTTAGCGAATAACGGCCTTACGCCAGATTTTTTATTTATTTGGACAAAAAATTGGCTCACGGCTTTTTGTGTCGCATTTCCAACCATTTGGTTTTTACAGCCATTGATTGCTAAATGGGTACATAATATTAAATTTACAGATTAACTTATTTCGAGTAACAGATTATGGCAAAACGAGATTATTATGATGTGCTAGGCATTCAAAAAGGGGCGGATGAAAAAGAAATCAAACGTGCCTACAAACGCCTCGCCATGAAATATCACCCCGATAGAACCAAGGGCGATAAAGACAGTGAAGAAAAATTTAAAGAAATCAACGAAGCCTACGAAATCTTAAATGATAAAGAAAAACGGGCGGCTTACGATCAATACGGTCACGCTGCCTTTGAACAAGGCGGATTCGGTGGCGGTGCTGGCGGATTTGGCGGTGGCTTTGGGGGTTTCGGTGGCTTTGAAGATATTTTCAGCGAAATGTTCGGCGGGGGCGGCGGTGGTCGTCAACGTGTAGTACGTGGTGACGATTTGCGTTATGACATTGAAATCACCTTGGAAGAGGCCGTGCGGGGTGTCACCAAAGACATTCAAATTCGCACCTTGGTGCATTGTGATGAATGTAACGGCACAGGGGCAGAAAAAGGTTCCAAAGTAGAAACCTGTTCAACCTGTCACGGACAGGGTCGGGTTCGCCGTCAACAAGGTTTCTTTGTCACCGAAACCGCTTGTCCGCATTGTCATGGTACAGGTAAGAAAATTGAAAAACCATGTAAACAATGCCACGGCGACGGACGTGTACACAAAACCGAAAGTCTGTCGGTTAAAATCCCAGCGGGTGTGGATACGGGCAACCAATTACGCTTAACGGGCAAAGGTGCTGCCGGTGAAAATGGTGCGCCAGCAGGGGATTTATATGTGGTTATTCATGTACAGGATCATCATATTTTTGAACGTGACGGCAATAATTTATACTGCGAGGTCCCGATTAGCTTTACCCAAGCCGCTCTTGGGGGCGAAATTGAAGTGCCGACCTTAGAGGGTCGTGCAAAATTAAAAATTCCAGAGGGCACCCAAACCGGTAAAATGTTCCGTATGCGTGGCAAAGGGATTACCGCCATGCGAAGTGGTTATGCGGGCGATTTAATTTGCAAAATCGTCGTAGAAACCCCGGTTTCCCTCAACGAAGAACAAAAAACCTTGTTACGTCAATTGGAAGAAAGTTTGGAGGGCCATGACACCCAAAGACCAAAACATTCCAGTTTCTTTGATGGCGTGAAGAAGTTTTTTGATAATTTGGGGAAATAGTGTTGCCCAAATAAGGTGCGAAGTATCGTCACCATACTTAACCCCGTACGAAAGTGCGGGGTATTTTTTCATTAAATAGAAAACAAATTTATCTTAAAAGATTGAATACTATCAGTTATAAAGTTATAATTTCGTTATCATCATTAACTCATTATCAACATGAATAAAATTGAATGGAAAGCCTCCGCTCGTAAAAATTTAAGCAAAATTTCAAATAGAGAAATTCGGCTCAAAATATTTAACACAATAGGGTTACTTGTCGATTGGCCAAATTGTCGTTTGGACATTAAGAAATTGCAAAATCGTTCAGATTATCGGCTACGAGTAGGCAATTACCGAGTTATTTTTGAAATTGACACGCAAGGCAATCCGATTATTATCACCATTAACCAAGTGGAGAAAAGAGATGAACGTACATACGCATAATGTGCAAATTGTCAATGATACCATGGGCAATCCCCTTGTGGCGATTTTGCCTTATACAGACTATGTTGACTTATTGCAAGAAAACAAAAAGCCTGAACCAACGGTTCCACACGAAGTGGTAGGACTGGTCGTTGTAGATGGACTTTCCCCTTTACAGGCTTGGCGAAAATATCTCAATATCACACAAAGCGAAGTGGCACGACGTTTGGGTATTTCTCAACCTGCCTATGCAAAATACGAAAAAGCGAAGCAATTAAAGTCTGCAATTAAAGAAAAAGTGGCAAAAGCGTTAAAACTTGCTCCCATTCAATTAGATTTTTAATATTTTATTTGTCCAAAGTGCGGTAAAATCTACCGCACTTTTTGCTTTTCAGAGATCGATTATGCTCACCCCAACCCAATCCATTGAAAAACCGGCCAATTTAGTGGCTTTTGCGTTTTTGTTAATTGCCTTTTTAACCGGCATTGCCTCCTCTTTTCAATTACCCACATTGAGCCTGTTTTTATCGCAAGAAATTCAGGTTTCCCCAGCCATGGTGGGGTATTTTTATGCTATTAATGCGTTAATTGGCATTGGGTTAAGCCAGCTACTCGCCAAATATTCCGACAATCTGGACGACCGCCGAAAAGTAATGATGTATTGCTGTATATTAGCGGTGGGCGGTTGTTTGGTGTTTGCGTTTATCCGAGATTATTGGTTATTAGTGATCTTGGGGACGACATTACTTGGCTTGGGCTCCTCCGCTAATCCACAATCTTTTGCGTTGGCACGAGAATATGCCGACAGCACAGGCAAAGAAACCGTGATGTTTTCCACCATTATGCGAACCCAAATCTCGCTAGCGTGGATTGTCGGGCCACCGTTGTCTTTTAGTATTGCGTTAAATTGGGGCTTTGATTGGATGTATTCCATTGCGGGCTTGGCGTTTGTTTTTTGTGGGTTGATTTCGATCACGCTATTACCCAAAGTGCCACGCAAAAAAACGGAAACCAATACGCCACGACAAGCCCCCACCAATAATCGAAAAAGTGTGCTGTATCTGTTTATCACCGTGTTTATGATCTTTAACTGTAACGGTATGTATTTGATTAATATGCCGTTATATGTGATCCACGAATTGCATTTATCCGCTGAACTGGCTGGGACATTAATGGGAACCGCCGCAGGATTAGAAATCCCGATCATGTTATTAGGCGGTTATTTAACCCAATATTTCAGCAAAAAAGCGTTAATTTTCACCGCACTATTCGCTGGTTTTCTGTTCTATTTTGGCTTATTATTTTTTCAAGAAACATGGCAATTAGTATTGTTGCAATTTTTCAACGCCATTTTTATCGGCATTATCGCCACCCTCGGTATGGTGTATTTCCAAGATTTAATGCCAAACCAAGCGGGCGCTGCCACCACATTATTTAGTAACGCCGCCAAATTAAGTTGGGTGGTATCTGGCCCAGTGGCGGGCTTATTGGCGCAATATTGGCATTATAGCTCAGTGTTTTATGTATCGTTTTTGATGATTGTGATTGGGGCGGTGTGCTTGGTGAAAGTGAAAGCAGTGGGTTAGCTACCCTCACCCTAGCCCTCTCCCAGAGGGAGAGGGGATTGGAATAACATGAGTTGATCGATAAGCCGAGTTCTGTCGTGGACAATCATTCCTCTAGGCGTACGTTCGCACGCACGCTCAAGCAACCTACCCGAACTCTGGACGGGCCATCCATTGAGTTCCTATTTGGTCTTGCTACGAGTGGAGTTTACCATGCCATGAACGGTTACCCGCCATGCGGTGCGCTCTTACCGCACCCTTTCACCCTTACCCCTCACCTACATTGTAAACAATCTAGGTGAGGGGCGGTCTGCTCTCTGTTGCACTGGTCGTGGGATCGCTCCCCCTAGGCGTTACCTAGCACTCTGCCCTGTGTAGCTCGGACTTTCCTCTCGTCTATTTGTCCCACTAGATCGTTCTTACGAACACGTTAGGGCTTCAATAAACCAGCGATTGTCTAACCAACTCGGGCGGTAGTATAACGGAATTTTTGCTAGAGTGAAATCAAAACTTGCGCTAAAATACCAACAACAATTTTAGGTGAATAAACAGCAGTTTTTTTCACCGCACTTTTGCTGGGGACAAAATGGATCATCTACACAATGCCCGTGAAACCATTACTATGGCAGAGCAGGCTTTAATAAAATTAAGTCAGAATTTAGACAATACCTTTAATCAAGTGATTGAGCTTATTCTACAATGTGACGGGCGAATTGCCGTCAGTGGCGTGGGCAAATCAGGCCTGATCGGGCAGAAAATTGTGGCCAGTCTTGCGTCCACTGGCACGCCGAGCTTTTTTTTACACCCCACCGAGGCCTTTCACGGCGATTTAGGTATGTTAAAACCCATTGATGTGGTGATTTTGATTTCTTATAGCGGTGAAAGCGACGAAGTCAATAAACTCATTCCTAGCTTGAAAAATTTTGGTAACAAAATCATTGCATTAACCAGCAATCCGCATTCCACCTTGGGCAAACACGCCGATTATGTGTTGGATATTAGTATCGAACGTGAGGCTTGCCCGAATAATCTTGCGCCGACCACCTCTGCGTTAGTCACCTTGGCGTTGGGTGATGCTTTAACCGTGGCATTAATCTATGCTCGAGATTTTAAACCCATTGATTTTGCCAAATTCCACCCAGGCGGTTCTCTTGGTCGTCGTTTGCTTTGCCGTGTAAAAGATCAAATGCAAACCCGCTTGCCTCTCACCTTGCCAAGCACCAGTTTTACAGACTGCTTGATGATTATGAACGAGGGCCGAATGGGCGTGGCCTTAGTGATGGAAAATAATCAATTACAAGGCATTATTACCGACGGTGATGTGCGCCGTGCGTTAACCACCAATGGGGCGACAACGCTAACACAAACCGCACAAGATTTAATGACCCGCAACCCGAAAACCATTCACCAAGATGAATTTTTATCCTCCGCTGAAATCTTTATGAAAGAAAATAAAATTCACTCTTTAGTGGTAGTGAATGATCAGCGTGAAGTGGTGGGACTAATTGAATTCTCAAGCTAAAAAAGGCCAATATGTTAGAAAAATTACAAAAAATCAAATTCGTGATCACCGATATTGACGGCGTGTTAACCGATGGCTTGTTGCATTATGATGCCAACGGTGAGGCCATTAAAAGTTTCCACGTACGTGATGGTTTAGGCATTCGCATGCTGATGGAACAAGGTATTCAAGTGGCGGTATTGTCTGGACGCTCCTCCCCGATTTTACAAAAACGCATGGCGGATCTGGGCATTAGGTTATCCATATTAGGTAAACTAGAAAAAGAAACCGCTTGCTTTGAATTAATGCGACAAGCCAATGTTACGCCAGAACAAACGGCTTATATTGGTGATGACAGCGTGGATCTGCCTGCTTTTGCGGTCTGTGGTTTGGCTTTTGCGGTGGCGGATGCAGCCGATTACGTGAAAGATCAAGCGGATTATGTGCTCACCTTAGGCGGTGGCAAAGGGGCATTTCGTGAAATGTCGGATATGATTTTAGCTGCACAAAATAAAGCTGAAGTATACAATTCAGCCGTTGGCTTTTTGAAATCCGTTAAGAATATGGCGCAGTAACGTTGAAATTTTAAACAAAGCCCCCATATAAATCGTGATAAGTTCAAAATACGTTGACTTTTCATTCATTTAACATTAATTTAACGGAAGTTATTTTTATTACTTAAAAGGAAAATCTATGCAACAACAATCTCGTATTGTTTTAGGTGGTCGTGAGCAAAGCGAATCACTTCTTCAAACGCATAAAGTGTTACGCAACACTTACTTTTTATTAAGCCTGACCTTAGCCTTTTCTGCTATCGTGGCTTATGTTTCTATGTCACTGAATTTACCTCGTCCAGGTATCATTGTGATGTTAGTGGGTTTTTATGGTTTATTGTTTTTAACCAATGCCTTAGCCAATAGTGCGGCGGGAATTTTAGCTGTTTTTGCCTTTACTGGCTTTTTAGGTTACACCATTGGGCCGATTTTAAACGCCTATGTGGGGGCAGGTTTAAGTGACGCTATCGTCCTTGCGTTAGGCGGTACCGCAGCGACATTCTTTGCTTGTTCGGCTTATGTCTTAACTACTAAGAAAGATATGTCTTTCTTGTCTGGCATGATGTTTGCCTTATTTATCGTGTTGTTAATCGGCATGGTAGCGAATATTTTCTTAAACATGCCAGCCTTGCATGTGGCCATGAGTGCATTATTTGTCTTGTTCTCTGCCGGTGGGATTTTATTTGAAACCAGCAACATTATTCACGGTGGCGAAACCAACTATATTCGTGCCACAGTGAGTCTATTCGTTTCAATTTATAACTTATTCATCAGCCTATTAAATTTACTCGGTATTTTCCGTGGTGATGATTAGTTTAACCAATTGATAAAATAATAATGAAACGTCCCTATTGTGGGGCGTTTTTTTGTTATAATCACCCAAAAAGTAAGGGTATGGCATGCTTGAAGTGAACCAAATACAAATTGAAACCGATTCTGCAGGTTATCTGTTGGATTTAAATCAGTGGAATGAAGAAGTGGCTATGGCGATTGCCGAGCAGGAAGATCTGTCACTGACGGATGCCCATTGGGAAGTGATTTACTTTGTGCGGTCATTTTATCAAGAATATAAAACGTCGCCAGCCATTCGCATGCTGGTGAAAGCCATGGCGGAAAAATTGGGGGCTGACAAAGGCAACAGTCGCTATTTACAACGTTTATTCCCTGATGGACCGGCTAAGCAAGCCACTAAATTGGCCGGATTACCCAAACCGGCAAAATGCTTATAAGCTAGCGGCATAGCTAAATGATAATCAATTTGATAATGAGAATGATTATCGCTTGACTTAGTGAAATATATACTTATAATTCGTAGGGCAATTCGGTTCTATGGAACCGCATTGTAGATAAATCATGTTAAAGTTTACATTCATTTATTAAGGAGAAACTATGAAAAAACTTGCTAAACTGATGTTAATTACCCTACTTGCCGCTACTGCCACCAGCAGTTATGCGAAATTTAAAGTGGCCACCACCTTTACGGTGATTCAAGATATTGCACAAAATGTGGCTGGAGAGGCTGCGGATATATATTCTATCACTAAGCCAGGGGCAGAAATTCATGAATATCAGCCGACACCAAAAGATCTGGCTCAGGCTCAATCGGCAGATTTGATTCTATGGAATGGATTAAATCTAGAACGCTGGTTTGAGAAATTTTTCCAAAATATGAAAAATGTACCTGCGGTTGTGGTGACAGAAGGGATTACCCCACTGTCCATTTATGAAGGGGAATATCAAGGTAAACCGAATCCCCATTCTTGGATGTCCACTTCCAATGCGTTGATTTATATTGAAAACATTAAAAATGCGTTGAGCAAATATGACCCAGCGAATGCGGAAACTTATAATAAAAATGCCGCTGTTTATGCGGAAAAAATTAAGGCATTAGATGCACCGTTACGTGAAAAATTAATGCAAGTCCCCGAACAAAAACGTTGGTTAGTCACCAGTGAAGGTGCCTTTAGTTACTTAGCGAAAGATTATGGTTATCATGAACTTTATCTTTGGGCAGTGAATGCGGAACAACAAGGCACGCCAAAACAAGTGCGTAAAGTGATTGATGAAGTCCGCAAACACAATATTCCTGTGGTGTTTAGCGAAAGTACCATTTCGGATAAAGCTATGAAACAAGTGGCCAAAGAAACAGGGGCAAAATACGGTGGCGTGCTGTATGTGGATTCACTTTCCACAGCGGATGGCCCTGTTCCAACCTATATTGATTTATTAAAAACCACGGTTTCCACTGTTGCACAGGGATTTGAAAAATAAGGATTTGAAAAATAATGCAAAATATTACTGCTGCTATTGATATTGAAAATGTCACTGTTCGTTATAATAATGGGCATATTGCTATTCAAAATGTCTCGTTCCAACTAGAAGGCGGAACGATCTGTGCCTTGCTTGGTGTCAATGGTGGCGGTAAATCAACCTTATTTAAAAGTATTATGGGCTTGATCCGCTATCAACAAGGCAATATTCAGCTTTGCCATTTGCCGGTGGAAAAGGCCCTGAAACAAAATCTGATTTCCTATGTGCCACAAAGTGAAGATGTGGACTGGCAATTTCCTGTGTCTGTGTATGACGTGGTAATGCAAGGGCGTTATGGTTATATGAATTTTCTACGCATTCCCACCGCACTTGATAAGCAAAAAGTCCAGCAAGCCATGGAACGTGTGGATATTCAACATTTAGCAGATCGCCAAATTGGTGAACTTTCCGGCGGTCAAAAAAAACGTGTATTCTTGGCGCGTGCGTTAGCTCAACAAAGTAAAGTGATTTTGCTTGATGAACCCTTTACCGGCGTGGATGTAAAAACCGAAAATGCCATTGTGGATTTACTCGGTCAACTGCGTCAAGAAGGGCATTTAATTTTAGTTTCGACCCACAATTTAGGATCTGTGCCAGATTTTTGTGATCAAGTGGTGATGATTAATCGTACCGTGATTGCCGCCGGTTCCACCGAAAGCACCTTTAACCAACATAATTTAGAGAAATTATTTGGTGGGGTTTTACGCCATGTTAAATTGGCTAATCGAGATTTGCATGATGATGAAGATGAACGTGCGGTCACGGTATTAACTGATGATGAACGCCCTGCGGTGTTCTATGGGCAAACCAAAATCGATCCACCTGCCCCGATCCGCAAAAAAGATGTACAGGAACAGCCATAATGTTAGACATTTTACTTGAACCCTTTCATTACAATTATATGGTCAAAGCCATTTGGGTCAGTGCTGGCGTGGGGGGAATTTGTGCGTTTTTATCCGCTTATTTAATGCTAAAAGGCTGGTCACTGATTGGTGATGCCCTTTCGCATTCCGTTGTCCCCGGTGTGGCCATTGCCTATTCACTCGCTTTGCCTTATTCCGTTGGGGCATTTTTTTCTGGCATTTTAGCCGCACTTTCGATTCTTTGGGTCAAATCCATGACCAAACTCAAAGAAGATGCCATTATTGGCTTTATTTTTACCACTTTTTTTGCCATTGGATTGTTAATTGTGTCGTTAAATCCAACTGCTGTGGATGTACAAAGCATTGTACTCGGCAATATTTTGGGCATTTCTGATGAAGATGTGGTGCAAATTGCGATCATTATCAGTGTGGCCACCCTGTTGCTTTTACTCTTTTGGAAAAATTTATTGCTGGTGTTCTTTGATGAAATTCAAGCCATTTCGGTCGGGTTATCCCCTTATCGTTATAAAGTGTTATTTTTCAGTTTGTTAAGTGCCTGTATTGTGGCAGCATTGCAAACCGTTGGAGCAATTTTAGTCATTGCCATGGTGGTGACACCGGGGGCAACCGCCTATTTGCTCACCGATAAATTCCATAAACTGATTATTATTGCGGTATGTTTAGGCATCAGCACCAGCATTATTGGGGCGTATGTCAGCTATTTCCTAGACGGTGCCACCGGTGGATTAATCATCTGCTTACAAACCCTATTATTTTTGTTAGCGTTCTTTTTCTCGCCTAAATATGGCCTGTTTATGCGAAATAAACCGCTCGTCACTGGGGAGAATCGCTAATGGAAACCTTGATGAATTGGTTTATTGAACCGCTTTCTTACCCTTTTATGCAAATGGCATTAGCCACAGCCGTGGTGGTGGCGATTGTGTGTGCGGTGTTATCCTGCTATTTGGTATTAAAAGGCTGGTCATTAATGGGGGACGCCATTTCCCATGCAGTATTACCCGGTATCGTGCTGGCTTATGTGTGTGGTCTCCCTTTGATGTTGGGTGCCTTTCTGTCTGGCTTATTTTGTTCCTTAGCCATTGGTTATTTAAAAGAAAATAGCCGAATCAAAGAGGACACCGTGATGGGCATTGTGTTTTCAGGTATGTTTGCCTTTGGCTTGGTATTGTTTGTCAAAGTGGAAAGCGATCAGCACTTAACTCATGTGTTATTTGGTAATTTACTCGGCGTGGGACTAAACGACTTTCTGCAAATTTTAGTCATTTCAGTGTTGATTTTCTTCACCATGTTATTAAAACGCCGTGATTTCTTACTGTTCTGTTTTGACCCAAGTCACGCTCGAGTCGCTGGTTTATCCCCAAGGATCTTACACTATGGCTTACTTGCCCTGTTAGCCCTGACGATAGTAGAAGCCATGCAAGTGGTGGGGGTTATTTTGGTGGTCGCCATGTTAATTTCACCGGGGATTACCGCTTTTATGCTGACCAAGAAATTTGACTATATGATTGCCATTGCCATGGTGAGTTCTGTGTTGTCGAGTTTCTTAGGGACGCTTATTAGCTTTCATCTCAATGCGGATATTGGCCCTTGTATCATTCTGTTACAAGCGGTTCTGTTTATCTTCGCATTAGTTTATTCAAAATTTAAAATATCCTCTATTCATCCTGTAAAAAGTGCGGTGTAAAAATGAAGAATATTCAATTAGAACAACGGATTAACCAAAAATTAAATGCACAAGCCATTAATGACTATGCCCCGAATGGATTACAAGTGGAAGGCAAGGCGGAAATCAAAAAAATCATCACAGGCGTCACCGCTAGCCTTGCCTTAATTGATTATGCCATTCAACAACAAGCCGATGCCATTTTGGTGCATCATGGCTATTTTTGGAAAAGCGAAAATCCTTGTATTCGGGGCATGAAAGGCGAACGGATTAAACGCTTGTTAGTCAATGACATCAATCTATATGGCTATCACTTGCCGTTAGATATTCATCCTGAATTGGGCAATAACGCCTTATTAGCTAAATCGCTCGGCATTGACAATTTACAACCGTTAGAACAAGGTTCAACCAGTATTCCAATGTGGGGCATGTTGAGTGAACCAGTTTCTGTGCAAGATTTTCAACAACGCATTGCTAAAGTATTAGGCAAAAAACCGATCACCTGTGATGTGGAAAAATTTAACCCAAATGCACCGCACTTTATCCAAAAAATCGGTATTTGTACGGGGGGCGGTCAAGGTTACATTGATTTGGCTTACGCACAAGGCTGTGATGCCTTTATCAGCGGTGAAATTTCCGAACAAACCACCCATTCTGCAAGAGAACAAGGCATTCATTATTTCGCCTGCGGACATCATGCCACTGAACGCTGCGGAATCCAAGCCTTAGGCGAATGGTTAGCGTCTGAATATGATTTGGATGTAGAATTTGTGGATATTGATAATCCAGCTTAATCATGAAAACCATTTATTTAATTCGTCATGCGGAAAGTCTTGCCAATTCAGGAGCCAAAAGTTTACCCGATAAAGACATTCCATTAAGCGAACAGGGACAAAGACAAGCTCAGGGGATCATTCCACATTTACCACCGAGCCAGCATGTGTTTACTTCTGAATTTGTACGCACACAACAAACAGCACAACCCTATTTACAACATTATCAATTAACCGCACAAATTCTACCCGAACTGAACGAATTTTCTTACTTGCCTTTGAGCTTAATTGACGGACTCAATGGCGAACAACGTCGCCCCATTAGCCAAGCCTACTGGCAACGAGCCAATCCCTTAGAAAAGTGCGGTGAAAATACGGATAGTTTTGCCGAATTTAATCAACGTATTGTGCATTTTCTGCATCAAGCCAAGACATTACCCGATCAAAGTTTGTGTTTTACGCACGGTATTTGGATCGCCTTATTGGTCTGGCGACTGCTAGGCTTTTCAGCTAACACGAGCGAAGATATGCGAAAATTCCGTCAATTCCAACCGCACTTACCAATGCCGAATACGGCTATTTGGCGGTTGAATTTGAGTACGGAACAAACTTGGCAAATCAGCTCATTTACGTAATCATGTTGTGATAAGCTACAACAAACTGCTCCGCAAAATATGATTGACTCTGGTCTGCCAACCTGCCCCCGAGTTTTTAAGATAATCGACAACTTCTTTATCTAAACGAATTGATATAGCCACTTTAGTTTGGGCTGATTTTGGGCGACCACGGCGAATCAGTTTGTCACCTTGGTATAAATCCGCTTGCTCAAAATACGCATCATCCAATTCTGGTGCCTCATCTAAGATGCTGTTCATATTTTCTAATTTCTCGCTCATTGGCTTTCCTCATTGAAATAATGCGTCTATGGGTAGGACGAATTGAATTTGGACGATATGTCCATACAACCACCACCATTTTCGCTGACTTTAATCTCCCAATAGAGATATAACGTGTTTCACCGTAATCTTGCCTTGTATCTTCCAAGGTAAAGTGCTGTCCTGCAAAGATTTCATTTGCCATAGCAAAGTCAAGCTCTCTTTCGAGTAGCGTTATCTCTCGTTTTTTGGGATCAAATTCAATTTTCAATTGATTATAACTCACAATTTGTGTATATACAATAATTAATGGATATTTTAATCCTAGCAAAAGAGTAAAAACTACGCCACTTTTCACCGCAGTTTTTGGAATCAAGATCACAAAAACAAAGAAAATTAGGGCAGATTTAACACATAATGCAAACCAAAACAGTTGATAAATCATACGATTAGTTTTGAGCGGAATTTGACATCTGAGAAAAAATATGTTTATTATAAAAGCACCTAGTCATTCATTCAGTAATCACTAGGTAACTAAAACAACAACATACAATCGCATAAATAAGGAGAATATAATGAGTCAATTCGATAAAAAACGTGAAGAATTATTAGATGAAATTCGTGACATTCTAACTAACGCAGAAGATTTATTTGATGAAAAAAGTAAATCTGGCGAAGCAGAATTGAAAAAATTAAAAGAGAAATTAAATTCTCGTGTGGGTGATGTCAAAGAAAAATTTGCTGGCTTACAAGAAGATGCCGTGGCCAGTGCAAAACAAGTGGTGAAACAAACCGATTCCTTGGTTCAAGACAATCCTTATAAAGCTGTCGGGGTGGCTGGTGTAATCGGTTTATTATTGGGTGTATTAATTAGCAAAAAATAATCACGCATTGTACTGATTCAGCAGAGTTGCTTGGCGACAGGCAACTCCCTTTAACTTCATGTTCTAAGGACATCCTATGCAGACAATTCAAAATATCAAAACTGGCGTAAAAAATATGCTAATAACGACCCTTGAATTAGCTCAGGTTCGCTTAGAAATGGCACGGATAGAACTCCGCCAACATACGCAACAATTGGTTGCCGTATTAATTTCAGCCCTGTTACTCATTGTATTTCTGTTTATTGCATTAATGAGTGGGTTATTTGCCGTCAACGCTTATTTTGATGATCCTAGCCAACGTTTAATCGCCTTTATGAGTATCAGCGGTGTCGCACTATTGTTGGTGTTGTTGTGCATGTTTATGATATTAAACGCCTTAAAAAAACAACGCGGTTTTATGCAACGCACAATGGAAGAAGTCAAATTAGATATTGTCGCATTAAAACAATTAGCCAATCGCACGGAATAATCGGAGGGTATATGAAAGATCACTTAACCGAAGAAAAAGAATTGCTTATCCTGAAAGGTGATGCCCTACGAATGAAATTATTAGCCCAAAGTCAGCATACTCAGCATCACATTGCTTACCCATTAGCACAGATTAAGCACGTCAGTTCAACCCTTGCTCAACCCGCAATGCGAGCTTTATTTCTTTCCTTGCTCAATCGAAAATTGCTTTCAGTAAAAGGATTAACTTATTCCGCCTTAGGATTAGGTGCCATTTATCTGTTAAATAATAAAAATAAATAATTCTCAGGTCAGCTTTGCGTTATGGCCTTTTTGCCTTATACTAAGCACAATTTTTACTAATCAACAATTATAGGATTTCAAAATGGGTTTCTTAACAGGTAAACGAATTTTAGTCACTGGTCTTGCTAGCAATCGTTCTATTGCTTACGGTATTGCTAAGGCCATGAAAGCACAAGGTGCTGAATTAGCATTCACGTATTTAAACGATAAATTACAACCTCGTGTAGAAGAATTTGCCAAAGAATTTGGTTCAAATATTGTTCTGCCATTAGATGTTGCCACGGATGAAAGTATTCAACATTGCTTTGCTGAATTAAGCAAAACATGGGAAAAATTTGACGGTTTTGTGCATGCTATTGCATTCGCACCAGGTGATCAATTAGACGGTGACTATGTCAATGCAGCGACTCGTGATGGTTATCGCATTGCACATGATATTAGTGCATACAGTTTTGTCGCTATGGCACAAGCGGCTCGTCCGTTCTTAACTGAAAATGCCGCACTTTTAACCCTATCTTATTTAGGGGCAGAACGTGCTATTCCAAACTACAATGTGATGTGTTTAGCCAAAGCCTCATTAGAAGCGGCAACTCGTGTAATGGCAGCCGATTTAGGTAAACAAGGGATTCGTGTTAACGCCATTTCCGCCGGTCCAATCCGTACCCTTGCGGCATCAGGCATTAAGAACTTCAAAAAAATGTTATCCGCTTTCGAAAATACGGCCGCATTACGTCGTACCGTAACCATTGATGACGTGGGTAATTCAGCCGCATTCTTATGTTCTGACTTAGCCTCTGGTGTAACAGGCGAAATTTTGCATGTTGACGCTGGCTTTAGTATCACCGCCATGGGCGAATTAGGCGAAGAATAATTTTGAAAATTATTTTATGTAGGGGCGTATTGCATACGCCCTTATGTTCGTTCTAACGTTCTTCATTTATTTTGGGCGTATGCAATACGCCCCTACAATCTTATCATACATAAAGACAAAAAAATGTTCCAAAACAACCCCCTACTCTCCCAACTCAAACAACAACTGCACGATAGCAAAGTACGTGTGGAAGGCACGGTAAAAGGTACGGATAAAGCCTATGGCTTTCTCGAAACCGATAAAGAAACCTTTTTTATCGCACCACCCGAGATGAAAAAAGTGGTACACGGCGACAAAATTAAAGCTGTGATCGAAGAAGTGGGCGACAAAAAGCAAGCGGTTCCCGAAGAATTAGTGGAAACCATGCTCACCCGATTTATTGCTAAAGTGCGGTTTAATAAAGACAATAAATTACAAGTATTAGTAGATCACCCGAATATTAATCAGCCGATCGGTGCCGTTCAGTTAAAAACTGTGCCAGAAGAATTAAAAGAAGGCGACTGGGTGGTGGCAACGCTTAAAACCCACCCCTTACGTGATGATCGTTTCTTATTTGCTCAGATCAGTGAATTTATTTGCCGTGCAGAAGATGAATTTGCGCCATGGTGGGTGACGTTGGCACGTCATCAGCAATCACGACATCCGGTTCAAGGGCAAGATCAGTACGAAATGCTTGATCAACAAACTCGTGAAGATTTAACCGCACTTCATTTTGTCACCATTGACAGCGAAAGCACGCAGGATATGGATGATGCGTTATATATCGAAAAGATCGAACAAAATAATGCACAAACAGGCTGGCGTTTAGTGGTGGCGATTGCCGATCCAACAGCCTATATTGATGTCAATTCACAAATTGAAAAAGATGCCAAACAACGCTGTTTCACTAACTATTTACCAGGCTTTAACATTCCTATGTTGCCACGTGAATTGTCCGACGATCTTTGTTCGTTAATGCCCAATGAAACTCGCCCAGCTTTAGTTTGTTATATTGAAACCGATCTTAAGGGAGAAATCACCAATCAACCTTATTTTGTTTCTGCTTATGTGCAATCTAAAGCAAAACTGGCTTATAACAAAGTGTCCGATTATTTGGAGCAACAACCGAATGCGTGGCAACCTGAAACCACGCAAATCGCCGAACAAGTCAACAATTTACACCAATTTGCGTTGGCTCGTATGCAATGGCGTAAAACGCACGGTTTATTATTTAAAGAAAAACCTGATTATAGTTTTGTACTGGCAGAAAATGGTCACGTGTTAGAGATCAAAGCCGAACACCGCCGTATTGCTAATCAAATCGTGGAAGAATCCATGATTATTGCCAATATTTGTGCGGCACATTATCTTGATGAACAAACTCAAACAGGAATTTTCAATGTGCATAAAGGCTTTGATACGAAATTCCTTGCCAATGCCCATCATTTCTTGATGGCAAATTTTGCCAATGATGAAAATCGAGCAGAATTAGAGCAGCGTTATTCGGTGGAAAATTTGAGTACGCTCAGTGGCTATTGCCAAATGCGACACGACATTGAACCCTTTGACGGTGATTATTACGAATTCCGCTTACGCCGTTTCTTAACCTTTGCCGAATTTAAAGCCGAATTAGCACCGCACTTTGGCTTAGGATTAAGCGGTTACGCCACATGGACATCACCGATTCGTAAATATTCCGACATGGTCAACCACCGTTTAATCAAAGCAGCGATTGCTCAACAGGGCAACTATCAAAAACCCGCTGATGAAATTTTGGCACGTCTACAAGAAGCACGCCGTCAAAATCGCTTAGTCGAACGAGATATTGCCGATTGGTTATATTGCCGTTATCTTAATGAAAAAGTAGCACAAAAACCACAATTTGAGGCAGAAGTGCAAGATGTCATGCGTGGCGGTTTACGTGTGCAACTGTTAGAAAATGGGGCAAGCGTGTTTATTCCAGCCTCGACCATTCACCCGAATAAAGAGGAAATGGAAGTCAATTCTGATGAAATTGCCTTATATATCAAAGGTGAACGCTGTTATAAAATTGGTGATATTGTTAATATGCAATTAAACGAAGTGAAAGAAGAAACACGAAGTTTGATCGGGGAACTGATTCTCTAAATAAAAAATCCGCCTCCTAAGTTATCGGAAAGACTTCCGTTTTTTAGGGGGCGGAGGCTATCAAAGGATAATCATTAAAAACCAAATACGCCACGAATAGAATTAATTGCGCCCACCGCAGATTGTACGGCAGAAGAACCTTGGCGAATCGTTTCCGAATAACCCTGCGCTTTTGCGGCTTGAGATTGCGCTTCTTCTACTTCATTCGCTCGTTGTTTGTGATATTGATCTATTTCAGCTTGTGTTACACGAGAGGAATTCACTCCTCTTGAGGCATTAATCTCACCGCTCCCTGCACAGGCCGTTAATAAAGTAATTGAACTAACTAATACCAATACTTTTTTCATAGAATGTCCCTTTTGTTAATAAAGAATTTGGATAGATTGTTTACTACGATTTTCATAAGCCTTATTAATGGCTTTTGCCTCATTCATTTGCATTTCACCAAGATCTTGAATACTGTCCTTACGTTTTTGACGCATATCTTTATAATCTTGTTGTTCCATTGCTCGGATCTCTGCCCGTCGCTGTGCAATCGCCCCATCACTTTCAGGGGTAGGTTGAGGTAAATACATCGAACTTAAGGAAGAACAACCACACAGCAATAATCCTAAGCCGATCATCATGCTTTTCTTATTCATAACACTCCTTACTAAATTGAACTTAAATCTTCCCTATTGTAAAAAAAAAAAAATAATGTCAAGCAAGTAAAAAAAGATTTTTTTGAAAAATTTTAATCAGATAGGATGAAGATATAAAAAAACTGCGGTGAAAATCACCACAGTTTCTTCAATTAAGTAAAAAAGAGGAAAGATCTAGGCTGAAACAGGTTTCACAATCTCACTTGGATAACAGCCCAATACTTTTAAAAAGGTGCTGTATTGTTTTAATTCTTCCAACACTTGCTGAGTATTCGGATGATGAATATTGGCCTCAATTTCCAAATAAAACATTTCTTCCCACGGTGTACCATAAATCGGGCGAGACTCGAGTTTGGTCATATTAATTTGGTGTTTCTTAAACACATATAAGGCATCGACTAACGCCCCCGCTTGTTGACCTGTGGTCATCAATAACAAGGTTTTGCTAGCTATTTGTGGCGACACCGATAACGGTTCTTTCGCCAGTACAATAAAACGGGTGATATTATTAGGTTGATTGGCAATATCCGTTTTTAATACTCGCAAACCATATAAATGACCACCATCTTCATTGCCTAAAGCAGCAATATTCGGTTTATTCAAACTGGCGACTAATTCCATGGCATGCGAGCTACTTTCACAGTATTCAATATGCACACGATCCAAACTGCGAATAAATTGACTGCATTGTTGTATCACTTGCGGGTGACTATATAGCGTGTCAATTTGGCTAAGATCTTGCTGTTCATTCACCAACACACAATGTCTAATCGGATAAGCAAGTTCGCCCACCAAAGAAAGATCAGTGTGTTGTAATAAATCATACACATCATTAATAGATCCTGATGTGGTGTTTTCTAAAGGCAATACGCCGAGATCTGCCTCGCCTGCTTTGACTTTGTCAAACACCTGTTCAAAGGTGCTACAACTTAATTCGACTAACTGCTCTTGATAACGTGTAGCATAATTGCGAGCGGCTAAATGGGAATAAGATCCACGCTTGCCTAAAAACGCAATATGAATACTCTGCTCACGTTGTTGGTTGAGTTTTTTCTGTAAATAAACCTGTTGTGTTACTACCGAATCTTCAATAATTCGTTGGAAAATTTGCATAATGTACTGTGATTCCAACTGATAATTTTGGCTTTCGGCAAATTTGACTAATTCTTGTAATAAGATTTGCTCACGTTCTTCATCACGTAAGGGTTTTTGGGTAATTTCTTTGCTCCGCACCACATCAAAGGCCAAACGATGACGTTCTGATAATAATTTCAATAAACTGCGGTCAATTTGCGTAATCTGTTGGCGAATTTCCACTAAATCTTGTGCCATAAAATAACAATATCCTGTAATAAAAATAAGGGTCTGATGAATTTCAACAGACCCGATTATAGCATAGGGCTAAGATATTTTTTGCTAAAATCTAAATGATAGATACAAAAAAAGCCATACTTAATAAAGTATAGCTTTTTGATAACCTGAATTAAATCAGTACTTGCTGGGTTGCCATATAACCTTGCGGCACTGTTTGTTTATCCTCGAAAGTCACAAACTCCCAAGCCTCTTGATCATCTAATAAGGCACGTAATAATTTATTATTTAAACCATGGCCAGATTTATAAGCAGTAAATGCCCCAATCAGGTTGTAACCGCACATATATAAATCACCGATAGAATCTAACATTTTATGACGCACTAACTCATCTTTAAAACGTAACCCATCTTCGTTTAATACACGGTAATTATCTAACACAATGGCGTTATCCAAACTACCACCTAAGGCTAACCCTTGAGATTGGAGATACTCAATATCTTTCATAAAAGCAAAGGTTCTTGCTCGGCTAATTTGTTGCACAAAATTTTGTGCAGAAAAATCCAGTTGATAATGGCTTAATTTTTTCGGAATCGCTGGATGATTAAAATCAATGGTGAAGTCTAAATGGAACCCACGATAAGGTTTGATTTCCGCCCATTTATCACCCTCTTCTACCCGTACTGTTTTCTTCACACGAATAAATTTTTTCGCTGCATTTTGTTCTTCAATGCCAGCATCTAATAATAAATAGATGAACGGACTAGAACTGCCATCCATAATTGGAATTTCAGGCGCATCTACTTCAATAATCACATTATCAATGCCAAGCCCTGCAAGTGCCGCATTCAAATGTTCCACAGTAGAAATACGCACACCTTGATCATTCACCAAACAAGTACAAAGCATCGTATCACGCACTGCTTTCGCATCAGCGGGAAAGCTCACTGGCGGATTGAGATCAGTACGACAATAAATCACCCCTGTATTTACCGCCGCAGGGCGTAAATGCAAAGTCACTTTATTACCGCTGTGCAATCCCACACCAGTCACTTTAATGCTTTGTTTTAATGTTCTTTGTTTAATCATAGTTTTTCTCAACTTATACCAAAATGGGTGACATTTTGTTTCTCGTTATCTTTTTAGTTATTGCTGCCACGTAAAAAAGCAGGCTTAAATACATCATTATTATTCAGTCTAACAGGCTGCTCTGGTCGGAGTGGTTCCACCGTTTTTTTCGGTTCCTGTAAACTTTCAGGACGACCACCGGCAAGCGGAGGTGTCACGACAACAGGTTCTTCCATATCGCCAATCCCCGTCGCCACGATAGTGACTCGAATTTCATCGGACATTTCAGGCACTAAACTGGTTCCCACCACCACAGTGGCTTCATCTGAGGCGAAAGAACGAATAATATCCCCCACCGCATAGAATTCATCTAAACCTAAATCAAGGCCCGCAGTAATATTGACTAATACCCCTTTTGCACCCGATAAATCTACATCTTCCAATAAAGGACTGGCCACCGCATCTTGCGCTGCTTTTTCTGCACGGCCATCACTGGATGCGCCTTTGGCAATACCTGAACCCATCATGGCACGGCCCATTTCTGACATTACGGTACGCACGTCAGCAAAGTCCACGTTAATCAAACCCGGTGAGGTAATCATATCGGAAATACCCGTCACGGCATTGCGGAGAATATCATTGACGGCTGAAAATGCTTGCACCAAGGTAGTGTTTTTACCTAATACTTTTAATAATTTTTCATTTGGAATACTAATTAAAGAATCCACATGTTTAGAAAGTTCTCTAATGCCTAATTCCGCAAACGCCATACGTTTTTTCCCCTCAAAGGAGAACGGTTTAGTGACCACCGCCACAGTAAGAATACCTAATTCTTTGGCAACTTGCGCAACGATAGGAGCAGCACCTGTTCCTGTCCCACCGCCCATACCGGCCGCAATAAACACCATATCTGCGCCCTCGAGCATAGAACGAATGGCCTCTTGATCATCTTCTGCCGCTTTGCGCCCTACATTAGGATTAGCACCAGCACCTAACCCACGCGTCGTTTCTGCACCAATTTGTACGGTTTGTTGAACCTTACTTTTGCGTAAAGCCTGCGCATCCGTATTCACCGCATAGAAGATAATTTCACCGTGTTCATCACTGGCAAGAGAATCTTCCCCGACAAGCGAACCGCCATTACTGAGTAAACTATCAACCATGTGGTTAACGGCATTACCGCCACCGCCACCCACACCGACTACTTTAATCAGTGTGCGACCGACTTCATCATCAAAATCATATTGTACAGGTGCATACATTTCCATTTATATTCTCCGAGGGTGCTAAAAAAGGTATAGCACATAAGCTATTCTAAAATTCTTCCTATTGTAGCCGAAAAAGGCTGAATTATCAAAACTCCGAGCCCACTTTCTTTACAATTTTTTTCATTCCGCCCCAAATTGAGCCTAAAATACTGTCTTCAGAGGTCAGACCACTAATTAATGGGCTATTTTCTTCATTATTATGATGACTATATTGCAATAAACCCAATACGGTTGCATATTGTGGTTTATTCACATAATCCGTTAATCCAGTAATATTTAATGGCTGACCTACTCGCACATGGAAACCAAAAAGATCTGTTGCACATTTTGCGACATCATCCATATTGGCACCACCACCAGTTAACACCACACCAGCAATTAAATCCGCTTTGACATCTTTTTTAATCAACTCTTGACGTAAATTATCCAATTCATTTTTAACCACAAACAGTAAATCACGATAGCATTTGGATGTCACATCGACAATTTGTGCTTTGGTAAAGGTGCGTGTAGACGTGCCACCTAACCCTGCTACTTCGACCTTTTTCTTGGCAAAATGTTCCGCTAAATCTTGGCTCGGATTCACCGCACTTCCGTAGTTAATTTTAATATTTTCGGCTTCATGGCGTGAGGTGGTTAAGCTTTGTGCCACGAAATCCGTGATATCATTACCGCCATAAGGTACCACTTTGCTATAACGTAACGCACCATTGGTATACACCATAATATCCATGGATCCCGCACCAAAATCCACCAAGCAAACGCCCAAATCTTTTTCGTCTTCGGTTAACACTGAATAGCTTGAGGCTAATCCAGAAAACACTACCTGATCGACTTTTAAGCCACACTGCTCAACCGCTTTTTGTAAATTGCTTAACCAAGCCTGATGACAACCAATAAGGTGGGCTTGCGCTTTCAAGCGCATGCCTTGCAAGCCAAGCGGATTTTTTATATTTTGTTGTTGATCCACGGCATATTCTTGCGGAATAACATGTAATAGGGACAAGCCTTCAGGTAACTTAACCGAACTCGCTGTGTGCATGGCAGAATCAATTTCTTCTTGCGTCACCTCATTATTCGCAATCGGTTCCAATCCGCTATCGTTTAGACTTTGAATATGTTTTCCCGTAATCGCCAACGTAACGGAATAAATATCACAATCCGCCACGGCCTCTGCACTGTCAATTGCACGCTGAATAGATTTCACCACCGCCGATAAATCTGTAATACTCCCTTTATCGATCCCTTTAGAGGGGCAACTGCCATAACCTAACACATTGATTACGCCATCAGGTAACACTTCACCCACCACAGCGACGACTTTTGATGTGCCAACTTCTAATCCAACAATGGTTTTTGATTCTACAATTTTTGCCATTTTCTTTACTTCGCTATTTATTTAATCACATCAGTGAAACTCACTGCCGCCCCTACGTTATATCTTAAATCCACATAATTAATTTTTTTATTCTCAGGCACATCAATTTGTGGATAAATTGTCACAAAACGATCAATTTTATTTTTCCACTCACCACGCCCTAATTTTAAGGTAATATCGTTATCCAATATCACTTCCCATGCCCCACGTTCATTGACGGCAAGGGTTTTAAGATTTAAATTTTTGGCTTTTAAATCTTTATAGATTTTATTCCATGCCTCTAATACTTCACTACTTTGGTAATTTAACCCAAATAGCCGTGGCATATCGGTATTTTTCAGTTTATCAAAAGGCAGACTAAATACCGTGCCGTCACTCGCCAGAAATTCATTTTCATTCCAAAATGCCACTGGGGTATATTCGCTCACCACAATACTGAGTCGATCTGGCCAAATTTTCCGCACCAATGCCCCTTTAATCCAAGGCAAGGATTGAATTTGTTCACGCACAAGATGAACATCTTGACCAAAAAAGCCTTTTAACTCACCGAGCTGTAAAATTTTATCCCGCACATCCTCATTGGTCGTATACTGTGGTGAACCCAACAAGGCAAAGGCGCTGATTGGCTTATCATCTAATTTTTCTAATAACGATTGCCAATGGGTATACGTATAATATAGCAAACCTAAACACAATAGCAAAAGGATTGGTTTGATCTGAATAAAATTTTTCAGACCAAACTCTGGCAGTTTTGCTGTTTTTTGTGGTGGTTTACGTTTAATCACAGACATACTTGATTCCAATTCAAATTAATACATCACCATTGGATCTTGAGATAAATCCGCCCATAACGCCGTATGCAAAATTTTACCCACTAAATCATCAAAGGAATACCCCACGGTCGCCGCTGATTTCGGGAATAAGCTATGGCTTGTCATGCCGGGGGTAGTGTTGACTTCGACCAAGCGGAAATTACCTTGGCTATCAGTCATCACATCAATACGGCTCCAACCCTGACAGCCCACGGCGTCATAAGCTCGCTTCACTAAGCTACGCAATTCTTGCCAACGTTCATCTGACATTGGCATTGGACAAATATATTGGGTGTTATCGGAAATATATTTGGCATTATAATCGTAAAACTCACCGTCTGGGATAATTTGCACCGCTGGTAAGACTTCGCCATCTAACACCGGCACGGTCAATTCATCCCCCGCCAACCATTCTTCAATCAATACCGTTTCATCATGTTGCAATGCCAATTCTACCGCCGGTTTTAATTCCGCCACGGATTTCACTTTGGTTAAGCCCACGCTAGACCCCTCACGGGATGGTTTTACCATTAACGGCAAGCCTAAACGATCGACCACGGCTTGTGGATTAAGCGAATCTGCGGTGTTTTTTGTGACAATTTCCATCTCCGCAATAGGTAAGCCAAAACCTTTCCACAACATTTTGGTCCGCATTTTATCCATGGTTAAAGCAGATGTCATCACGCCACAACCGGTATAACGCAAGCCAATTTGTTCTAATACGCCTTGAATCACGCCATCTTCCCCGCCTCGACCATGCAAAATATTGAACGCACAAGCAAAGCCCTGTTTTTTTAAATTAGCCACGTCATCGGTTTTCGGATCAACAGGGTGAGCATCATAGCCCAACGTACGTAAGGCTTGTAACACGGCAGCCCCTGAGTTTAACGACACATCACGTTCGGCAGAGGTGCCGCCCATTAATACTGCAATTCTGATTTCATGCGGTGCTGGTATCATCTTCTTTTTCCTTTTCTTTTATCTTTTTCTTATTTTGTCCACAATTCCACAAGTTGGCGTGACAATTTACTCACATTGCCTGCCCCTTGGGCTAAAATTAAATCGCCATCTTGGATAATTTGATCCATAATTTCCGGTAATTGGCTATGATCGGCCACAAAAATCGGGTCTACTTTACCTAAATTGCGAATGGAACGCGCCAATGATCGACTATCTGCCCCTGCAATCGGTTGTTCACCGGCGGCATACACATCAAGCAATACCAACACATCCACTTGCGACAATACTTGTACAAAGTCATCAAATAAATCACGGGTGCGAGAATAGCGGTGCGGTTGGAAAATCATCACCACTCGTTTATTCTCCCAACCCGAACGAGCCGCTTGAATGGTGACACCGACTTCCGTTGGGTGATGACCGTAATCATCCACTAACATCACTTTACCATTCGGACGAATAAATTCACCGAGTTGATCAAAACGACGTCCCGCTCCTTGGAAATCCGCCAATGCGGCTAAAATAGCCTCATTATTAATGCCTTCTTCTTTCGCCACCGCTAACGCCGCCGTGGCATTTAAGGCATTATGTTTGCCTGGCACATTGAGCAATACATTAATCCGCTCACCCGTTGGGGTAATCACATCATAATGGCCTTGGAAACCGGTTTGTTCATAATTTTCAATACGGTAATCGGCACTCTCACTAAAACCGTAGGTAATCACTTGACGCCCCACTTGTGGCACCAATTCCATCAGTACTGCGTCATCTGCACACATCACCGATAAACCATAAAACGGCAAATTATGTAAAAAATTCACATAAGTGCGTTTCATTTCTTCAAAGTCACCGTTATAGGTTTCCATGTGGTCTGGTTCAATATTGGTCACCACCGATACCATAGGTTGCAAATGCAAGAACGACGCATCACTTTCATCAGCCTCGGCAATTAAATAACGGCTGGCGCCCAAATAAGCATTGGTTCCCGCAGATTTGACCAAACCGCCATTAACGAAAGTCGGGTCTAATCCGGCTTGGGTATAAATCATCGACACCATGGCTGTTGTGGTGGTTTTTCCGTGCGTTCCGGCAATAGCAATACCATGACGGAAACGCATAATTTCCGCTAACATTTGCGCACGTTGAATCACGGGGATTCGTTTTTCACGTGCCGCCGCCACTTCCACATTATCCGCTTTAATCGCACTAGATACCACCACTACGCTCGCATCTTGCACATTTTCTGCTTGGTGAGAAAAGTAAATTTTTGCCCCTAAAGAAACTAACCGATTTGTCACCGCACTTTCCGCAATATCCGACCCCGTGACGGCATAGCCCTCGTTTAACAATACTTCCGCAATACCGCCCATACCGGCACCACCAATGCCAACAAAATGAATTTGTTTTACTCGCCGCATACTTGGCACCGTTTGTCTAATTTTTTCTTGTCGTAATGTCATTTATTTTCTCGCTTTTATTCTACTTTTACGCTGTTCATTATTATCCACTGAGCCATCCCCTCTTCCTCTGGGAGAGGGCTAGGGTGAGGGTAAACTAATTCGCATTTTGTATAATCACTTCCGCTACACGTTGAGCAGACAACGGCGTCGCTCTAGATTTGGCTTGAATACCCATGTCTCTTAATTTAGTTAAATCTAACTGATTAATTAAGTTCACTAATTTATCGGCCGTCAACTCTACTTGCTCAATAATATAAGCCGCATTTGCATCTGCTAAATATTTTGCATTTAAATATTGTTGACGATCCTTATGTTGAAACGGCACAAAAATGGCAGGCGTACCCACTGCGGCTAATTCACACACGGTCAATGCGCCTGAACGACAAATCACTAAATCCGCCCACGCATAGGCCTCTGCCATATTATCAATAAATTCTGTAATTTTCACCGCACTTCGCACATTTTCTGGATAAAGTGCGGTCACATTTTCTACCGAACCGGCACCCACTTGATGACGAACCTCTAATTTATCCGCCAACTGAGTGACTACTTGTGGTAGCGTTTGATTTAGCACTCTCGCCCCTTGGCTACCGCCGACCACTAACACACGCAATTTGCCGTCATGTTCATTCCAACGTTCCACAAAATGCTGTTCCGGTGAGGGCATTTGAAATAGCTCGGCACGAACAGGGTTGCCGACCACTTCGGCATCAGAAAATGCGGTTGGAAAGGCTTGCAATACGGCTTTCGCCATCTTCGCTAACCATTTATTGGTCAGTCCTGCCACGGCATTTTGTTCATGTAAAATCACGGGTACACCACAAAGTTTAGCCGCAATGCCACCGGGGCCTGACACATAACCGCCCATACCTAACACAGCATGCGGTTGATAATCCTGAATAATTTTTTTCGCTTGTAACACCGCTTTCGTGATCGCAAAGGGCGCTTTCAACAATGCCCCAATGCCCTTGCCACGCAGGCCTGAAATTTGAATAAATTTAATCGGAATACCATGTTTCGGGACAAGTTGGGCCTCCATGCGGTCAGCGGTGCCTAACCAACAAATTTCCCAACCTTGCTGTTGTAAATATTGTGCCACGGCAATGGCTGGAAACACATGACCGCCCGTGCCACCCGCCATCACCAGTAATCGTTTTTTTTCGTTTTGTTGTTCCATATAACCTAATTTATCCCTGACTATTTTTTATTGTCTAATCATCTCGTAATCGGGCATGACCGCCGCACATCAGCCTATTTTCGTGGTCTATCCGTAATAAAATCGCAATACTGATAGACATAATAATCACGCTCGATCCGCCATAGCTTACCAATGGAAAAGTTAACCCTTTAGTTGGTAACATCCCTAACGCCATGCCTAAATTAACAAAACCTTGGAAGAAAATCCAAAAACTAATGCCAAAAGCAAAAAAGCCTTTAAAACGTTGTTCCAATAATAAGGATTCTTTACCAATTTTCATGGCTCGGAAGACTAATGCAGCTAATAAAAAGACCATCAGCATAATACCAAAGAAACCAAATTCTTCACCCATGATCGCCAACACAAAGTCAGTATGGGCCTCTGGTAAATATTCTAATTTCTGAATAGAATTGCCCAAGCCCTCGCCAAAAAATTCACCTCGGCCAAATGCCATTAAGGAATTGGATAATTGGAATCCCACACCATACGGGTCTTTAAACGGATCCATAAAACCGATAAAGCGTTTTAAACGGTAAGAGGAGGTTAACACTAACCAGATAAACAACACACCGCCTAACCCCAGAAGACCGAGGAATTGTAAAAAATGCGCCCCGACAATAAACAACAAGCCAAAGGTGATCACAAATAAGACGACCGTGCTACCTAAATCGGGTTGCAATAATAAAAATGCCCCCATCACTCCGACGACTAAGAACGGTTTCACGGCACTCAATTTGCGAGTACGTACTTCATCATAACGGCGGGTAAAATAACTAGCAAGAAAACAAATCAAGGCTAATTTTGCAAATTCTGCTGGCTGAAAATTAAACAATGGGAAAGGCAACCAACGTCTAGCACCATTGACCGATTTTCCAATCCCAGGAATACTCACGGCAACCAATAAAAGTAAAGAAATCAGGAAAATCCAAACATAGTATTTTTCCCATTTTTCCATCGGAATACGCAGAAAAATATAGCACGTGATAATAGAAAAACAAATATAAATGGCATCACGTTTCGCATAATAAAAAGGATCTAATTCATTTTTCGAGCCAACAGGAATGGAGGCTGAGGCCACCATAATAAAACCAATAAATAGCAAGATCACAAATAACCACAGCAATGTGCGGTCATAAAGCGCATTGGCTGGCGTAATTGTGGTCCAACGTTGGCAGCCCTGTTTCACATTATTCCAAAATCCCATTTGTCATCCTATTCTGCCAGTTGTGCTAAACGGGTAAATTCCTCACCCCGTTGTTCAAAACAACTAAATTGATCCAAGCTCGCACAAGCCGGTGATAATAACACCATATCACCTGATTTTAACAATGGACGCAAGGCTTGAATAGCTTGTTCCATGGTATCAAATAATTGGCTTTGAGCCGATAATTTAGCTAATTCGGCACCGTCTTGACCAAAGCAATAACATAAAATTTCAGGCTTATTGATCAGTTTTTCTAACTCGCTAAAATCCGCCCCTTTGCCGTCACCGCCTAATAATAAATGCAATTTACCATTTAAATGTAATCCTGTTAACGCCGCCACCGTACTACCGACATTGGTCGCTTTGCTATCATTAATCCAACGCACACCATTGGCAAAATGGGCTAATTGAAAACGGTGATCGAGTCCAGTGAAAGTACGAAGTGCGGTGCAAATTCCCTTATTTTTTACGCCTACCGCCCGAGCCAAAGCAATCGATGCCAAGGCATTCATATAATTATGACGACCACTGATTTTCACCTCATCACAAGGTAAAATCACGTCATCACCCGCCATTAAATATTGTTTACCGTTTTCGGTTTTTAACCAATAATCCGCATGGTGTTCCGCAAAACTGACTTGCTGTTTCGCACTTTGCTGACCGTCTTCTTTGGTCAACGGATCTTCGCCGTTAATCACCGCCGTTTCCGCATTCACATAAATCTTCAATTTTGCTTGGCGATAATCTTCTAAGTCCACATAACGGTTCATGTGATCCTCGGTGACATTTAACACGGTCGCTGCCGCCGCTTTTAGGCTGGACGTGGTTTCTAATTGGAAACTGGACAGTTCCAACACATAAAGATCATATTCATCCTCTAACAGGGACAAGGCTGGAATACCGATATTACCGCCCATACCAACTCGCAAACCATCCGCTTTTGCCATTTCTGCGACCAGCGTCGTCACGGTACTTTTGCCGTTTGAACCGGTAATGGCAATAATCGGTTTATTGGCTTCACGGCAGAATAATTCAATATCCCCGACCACTTCGACACCGGCTGAAAGTGCGGTCTGAATTTCAGGGGTTTTTACCGCTAACCCGGGGCTAATCACAATTAAATCACTGTCTAATAACCAATCCAGTTTCAACGATCCCGTATGCACATCAATATCTTCATCTAATTCATTGATGCCTGCCGGTAAAGGTCTTGTGTCAATAACTCGCACGTTCGCTTGTTTTTTGACGAAAAAATTCACACAAGATAAACCCGTTTTACCTAAGCCAATGACGGCGACGTTTTTGTTTTTATATAGGTTATTCATTTCTTATTTTCTCTGTCATCACTGTTTTTACCCTCACCCTAGCCCTCTCCCAAAGGGAGAGGGAACAGTATGAGGCATAATTTATTTTAATCTCTCCCTAAATCGTCCCCTCTCCCTTTGGGAGAGGGCTAGGGTGAGGGTCCTAACGCAATTTCAAGGTCACTAATCCCATCAACACCAACATCAATGAAATAATCCAAAAGCGGATAATGACTCGGGGTTCGGGCCAACCTTTGAGCTCATAATGGTGATGAATCGGTGCCATGCGGAAAATGCGTTTTTTACGTAATTTGTAAGAACCCACTTGTAAAATCACCGAAATGGTTTCCATGACAAACACACCGCCCATAATCACTAATAAAAATTCTTGACGCACTAATACGGCAATCACGCCTAAAGCACCACCTAAGGCAAGTGAACCCACATCCCCCATAAAGACCTGTGCAGGATAAGTGTTGAACCAAAGGAAACCTAATCCCGCACCGACAATAGCAGTACAGAAAATCACGAGTTCCGAACTGTATTTCACATAAGGAATATACAAATATTTGGAAATTTCAATGTTACCTGTTGCCCACGCAATTAAGGCAAAGGCACCGGCGACAAACACCGTTGGCATAATGGCTAAACCATCTAAACCGTCGGTTAAATTCACCGCATTACTGGTGCCGACAATCACAAAATAAGACAGGATAATATAGAAAAAGCCGAGCTGAGGCATGATATTTTTAAAGAATGGCACCACCAAACGTGTGGCATCTGTGTCTTTTCCAATCAGATACATCCCCACCACCGCAATCAGGGCAATCGCAGACAACCAAAAATATTTCCAACGTGCAATTAAGCCATCCGTATTTTTGTATTTAATTTTGCGGTAATCATCCACAAACCCAACAGCGCCGTAACCCAATAACACAAACAAGCTGAACCAAATATAGGGATTAGACAGGTCGCTCCATAACAGCGTACTCACCGTAATGGTAAATAAAATCATAATCCCGCCCATGGTTGGCGTACCCCGTTTTTGGAAGTGGCTTTCTGGCCCATCATTGCGCACTTCTTGACCAAATTTGAAAATCTGCAAACGGCGAATCATTTTCGGCCCAATCCATAGGGACAATAACAATGCCGTTAAAAGTGCAAAAACCGAGCGCACGGTGAGGTAAGACACCACGTGAAAATCACTAAAATATTGCTGTAAATAAGATGCAAGCCAAACTAACATGAAAATTACCCTTTAAAATTTTCTTTTAAAATGTCGATCACGTTTTCCATTTTTTGACTACGTGATCCTTTTGCTAATAATACAACTTGTTGATTATTCGCTAATTTTTGTTTAATTATTTGCGTTAAATAATCTGCCATCACGGCTTTATCGGTAAAATGTTGCCCTTGTGATTGCTGCGAAATAACAGCACTATGCACGCCAAAGCTCGCCACACATTCTAATTTTGCTTGTGCCGCATAATCGGCAATTTGTTGATGACAGAACGGTGTATTTTCGCCTAATTCTGCCATATCTCCAACAACAAAAATGCGAAATGCGGGATATTTTTTCAAAACGTCAATAGCAGAGGTTAATGAACCCACATTGGCATTATAGGTGTCGTCTAATAAAAGCAAGTTTTCGCAAGGCTGAATCGGGAACAAACGTCCTTTCACTTGGGATTTTTGTTCTAAGCCTGCTTGCACATCTTGTAAACTGGCGCCCACGTTCATGGCTAACGCCGTTGCAGCCAAGGCATTGCTGACATTATGTTCACCTAAATAAGGCAAGCTAATCTCAATTTGTCCTTGTGGACTGTGCAACATAAAGGTTGAACCCGTTGCTGTGGCCTTGACATTGCTTGCATAAAAATCCGCTTGATCATGATGGGCGGAAAAAGACTGGATTTTATGTGTCCCAATTTCTTTTTTCCACATATCTAAATAATGACAATCTAAATTCACAATAGCGACACCCTTTTCGCTCAAACCACGAAAAATCTCACCTTTCGCTTGTGCCACGCCCTCAATAGAACCAAATCCCTCTAAATGGGCGGAGGCTACGTTATTGACTAAAGCCACATCTGGCTGGGTTAAATGTGTGGTGTAATCAATTTCACCTTGATGATTTGCCCCTAATTCTATGACAGCAAATTGGTGTTTTTCGTTCAACCGTAACAACGTCAATGGCACGCCAATATCGTTATTAAAATTGCCATGGGTAAATAAAACTTGATTTTTTTCTACCGCACTTTTGCTTGCCGTTTGAGCTAAAATGGCGGCGGTCATTTCTTTGACAGTGGTTTTGCCAGAAGATCCTGTCATTGCTACGGTTAATGGATGTAATTCGGCTTTTAGCCATTGGGCTAATTGTCCTAGGGCTAAACGGGTATCGGTGACAATAATTTGTGGCACATTGACATCACATTGATGATCAACAATCACGGCGACATTACCCTGTGTCATGGCTTGTTCAAGATATTGGTGCGCATCAAAACGTTCGCCTTTTAGGGCAAAAAATAAACCGTTTTGGGTTTGTTGGCGGGTATCGGTGCTGATGTTTTCAATTTGCGTATCAGCATTTCCGATAAGAGTGCCGTTTAGGATTTCAGTGAGTTTTTTGGTTGTTAGTTTTATCATTTTGGTTTTTCATTTCAAATTGTTATTATTGTATTTTGCCATGTTCTTTACTTTTCTTTGCTTGTGCAAAGAAAAGTAACAAAAGAAACACACCCCGATTTTGCCTTGTTTCCTGAAAATAGTTAAATTTGCTTAACGAAAAAGTTGTAAACTCGCTTCGCTCAAACAGTACAACTTTTTCTACAAATTTAACTATTTTCAGGCGGCAAAGACGGGGCCCCGTCTGAACCTAGCAAGCAAAAGAAAGTATGGTTGCCCATCGGGCGAAACCCAATTTAAATTAATTAATATATTTCCTTACCACTTCCTGATCCGAAAAATGCTGTTTCACTTTCCCAATAATCTGGTAATCTTCATGTCCTTTACCCGCAATTAAAACCACATCATTTTCCACCGCACTTTGCATAGCGGTTTTAATCGCTTGCTGGCGGTCATGGATAATTTGCACCGCTTGAGGATGTTCAAATCCGGTCACAATATCGGCCATAATTTTGCTTGGATCTTCCGTACGAGGATTATCATCCGTGGCAATCACCACATCCGCAAATTTTTCTGCGACTTTTGCCATCAGTGGACGCTTACCATTATCCCGATCACCGCCACAACCAAAAATACACCAAAGTTTCCCTTGGCAGTGAATTCGTGCGGCTTGTAAGGCTTTTTCTAACGCATCTGGCGTATGTGCGTAATCCACAATCGCTGTGGGTTTATGTGATGCGTGCAACATTTCCATTCGACCACAAACGCCGGTTAATTGTGATACGGTTTTGATTAAATCCGCCAATGGGTAGCCTAACGCCAATAAGGTCGCCACCACAAGTAATAAATTGCTCACATTAAAAGCCCCGATTAAACGGCTGTCCAATGTGCCACTGCCCCAACTTGATTGGAATGCAATGCTTGCGCCTTTGTGATGAAAAGAAACTGCGGTGCATTTTAACCAATTTTTTTGATTCGGTTGAAAATCCGGTTGGCAACTGACCGCAATCCCATGGGGTAATTCAGCTAACCAAGCGGCACCAATAGGATCATCTGCATTAATAATTTGTTGTTGTGTTACTAATTCCGTAAATAACCGTTTTTTAGCGTCAGCGTAGGCTTGCATGGTGCCGTGATAATCTAAATGATCACGGCTTAAATTGGTAAAAATGGCGACGGCGAAATGCAAGGCCTCAATACGTTTTTGCACTAACCCATGGGAGGACACTTCAATGGCGGCAATATCTGCCCCTTGCGCAACGAAATCAGCCAAAGACGATTGTACTTCAATCGGCGAACCCGTGGTATTTTCGGCGGGTTTCACCTGACCAAATAAGCCGTTG
This sequence comes from Lonepinella sp. BR2474, assembly GCF_051851555.1. Lineage (NCBI taxonomy): Bacteria > Pseudomonadati > Pseudomonadota > Gammaproteobacteria > Pasteurellales > Pasteurellaceae > Lonepinella > Lonepinella sp. BR2474. The sequence goes on from NZ_JBPDVH010000002.1 coordinate 350,959, forward strand.
CCAATAGTCCCCATAACGGCGGGTTTATGACCTAAAATCTGCGTCCATTGTGCAATTAATTGGGCTATCGTGGTTTTACCATTGGTACCAGTCACGCCAACTAAGGTTAATTTTTGTGAGGGACTGGCGTAGAAAATATCAGCGATTTCAGACAGGTGCGAAGATAAATCAAAATACGCAATAACGGGGACATTGTTTTCAACATGAACGGTTAAATGTTCATTTGGTTGGTCGGCATCAGCTAATACAGCAACCGCACCCTTTGCAATGGCTTGTGGAATAAAACGACGACCATCAACAGTATGCCCTTTAATTGCAACGAAAAGACAGCCAGTCTTCACAGAGCGGCTGTCTAAGGTCATATCACGGGGGAAAATATGTTCAAGTTGCTCAATGGTTTCGGTCGATAAGTTTTCCCCAGATAATCGGTTATCGCCCAAAAGTGCGGTCAATTTTATCATTATTTTCTCACTTAGTTGGTTTGTTTCTCTGTGTTTTTATCACTGAGCCGAACAACCCGTTTTGTATTTTTAATATTCGACGCACTGCCCTCAGCATCTGGCGTAATGTTATAAGCACGTAAAGCACTGCTCATAATACTCGAAAAGACTGGGGCTGAAATGGCGCCCCCATAATATTGACCCGCTTTCGGATTATCAATTAAAATCACTAAAGCAAAACGAGGATCAGTCACTGGGGCAAGTCCAGCCGTATAAGCCATATATTTATCCACATAACGGCCTTTTTCAAGTTTTTTTGCCGTACCGGTTTTAATCGCCACACGATAACCCTCAACCATGGCACGTTTATTTTTAATCGCCACTTTTTCCATCATATGCACCACATCTTTGGTGATTTTTTCAGAAAAGACACGGTTACCAATCACCGGTGGATCCACTTTGGTCACTGACAATGGACGATAAATACCAAAACTGCCGAGGGTGATATAAGCACGTGCAATTTGTAATGGTGTGGCATTAATACCGTAACCAAAGGCGACGTTAGCCCGTTCAATATCTGACCACTTCGGACGATTTGCCCCCAACATACCGGCTTGTTCTCCTCCTAAACCTAAATTAGTAAATTTCCCTAATCCAGCACTTTGATAGGTTTCCATCAACGCTGAGGGTGGCATGCGCAAGGCTAAACGACTCACGCCTCGGTTTGAAGAATTTTCCAAAATTTCATCTAAGGTTTGCTGATCACGTGGCGCCACATCTTTGACTTCATGACCATTTAATACCAATGGCCCAGTATTAATAATTTCATTCCGTTTCACTGCACCACGTTGCAATGCCGTTAATACAACGAATGGTTTCACCGTAGACCCTGGCTCAAAGGTATCTGTAACTGCTCGGTTACGCATTAATTCTTCGGAAATACCGTCCCGTTTATTCGGGTTATAAGAGGGCGCATTCGCCATCGCTAATACTTCCCCCGTACGTACATCCACGAGTACTGCCGTGCCTGAGTCCGCTTTATTTTGTTTAACGGCATTCGCAATTTCACGGTAGACGATTGATTGTAATTTTTCATCGATACTTAATACCACATCATGGGCGGCATATTTTTTCACATCGGAAATTTCTTCGACAATATTGCCTTTTTTATCTTTACGATACGTTCGTAATCCCGCTTTACCCGTTAAATCGGTATTTAAACTTTTTTCAATGCCCTCAATCCCGTTATTATCAATATCCGTAAACCCGATTAAATGCGCCGTTTCTTCTGCCCGAGGGTAGAAACGACGAAAATCGTTTTCTAGTATAATACCTGGGATTTTTAATTGACGAACATACTCTGCCACGCTTTCGCTCATTTGGCGGCTTAAGATAATATCCCGAGATTTGGGTTTGTTTTGAATTTTCGCCACAAGATCTTTATGCTTAATATGCAATGCATCAGACAAGGCTTTCCAACGTTCTTTATCAGCTAAATAGTCACCCTCTAAAATAAATTTAGGATCGGCTTTAATATTGTATGTGGGGACACTGACAGATAAGAGATGTCCATTACGATCTAAAATAGATCCTCGAGGTGATAGAATTTTCTGTTGACGTAACGAACGTTTGTCTGCCTCATGATTAAAAGTATCAACTTCAATCGCTTGCACAAAAGTGGCACGGGCAACCAAAGCGGAAAAACACAAACACACCGCACCAAGCGCCCAACGATAACGTCCTTTTAAGAAACTATTGGTATAGACCTTGGTAGGCTTATTGAGTTTAACACTCGGTGAACTGGCTGATTTTTTCACCGCACTTTTGGCTTTCGACTTACCACGTGTTGAGTTAAATTTCACTTTCATTCTACTATCACCACTTCTTGTTCAGGTTGAACACGACTCAACCCCAAGCCCTTGGTCGCCATAGATTCAATACGACCACTGTCACTTAAGGAGGCCTCTTCTAATGTTAAATTCTTAAATTGATTTTCAAGTTTTTCTTTTTCAAAAATAAGCCTTGCTTTTTGTGAAATTAAGTCTCGGGTTTGATAAGTAATCCAAACTGTACCGACGGCCGTCACGACAATAGCAAGCAATAAACAAAGGGCAAATTTATTGGCCGAAAAAATATCTTGAATCACAACATGTTGTAACGGATAGCGTTGACTATTTAATAAAGGCTCGCTCATTTATCTTTTCTCCGCAATACGTAACACGGCACTACGTGAACGAGGATTTAACACCACTTCTTGCTCACTGGCTTGAATGGCTTTACCAATAATATTGAGAGTTTGATTACGCTGAATTTGATCTTCACGCAACGGCAACCCTTTTGGAATCTCCTCGCCTTTGCTTTGCTTACGCATAAACTGTTTCACCATGCGATCTTCCAACGAATGGAAACTAATAATGGACAGACGACCTTGTGGGGCTAACAATTTCACTGCTGAATTTAGCACGGTTTCTAATTCGTCTAATTCTGAGTTGATAAAAATACGAATCGCTTGAAAACTGCGTGTAGCCGGATGTTTATGCTTATCTTTAAACGGCACCGCATTGGCAATCAATTCTGCTAATTGCAACGTGCGGTGTAAAATGGGCTGATTATTTTGCATGGCATTTTTATTATAATTCACAATCGCCGTCGCAATACGTTTAGCAAAACGTTCTTCGCCAAAGGTTTTCAACACCCATGCTAAATCACTTTCCGATACCTTCGCCAACCATTCCGCAGCCGATTGCCCTTTGCTGGTATCCATACGCATATCTAACGGACCATCTTTCATAAAACTAAAGCCACGTTCAGCATCATCCAGTTGCGGAGAGGAAACACCAAGATCGAGTAAAATGCCATCAATTTTGCCGACTAAACCTAATTTTTCACAAATCTCTGGCATGGCCGAAAAGCTATTATGTTCAATCTGAAAACGGGGATCTTGAATGGTATTGGCTTCCGCAATAGCTTGCGGGTCTCGATCAATGGCAATTAAACGCCCATTATCCGCCAGTTGAGAAAGGATTAAACGAGAATGCCCGCCACGGCCAAAAGTGCCGTCAATATAAATACCTTTTTCTTTTAATGCCAAACCGTCCACTGCTTCATGAAGTAACACAGTGATATGCGTTTGACATAAGGTATTTGGCGCATTCATAAAATTATCCCAAAACTAAAATTAATCCAAGAAAGGTATTCATCAGGTTGAGCGGAGCTAGAAAATTCTAGCTCGCCACCTTTTTTATTATCTCACCGGAGGATCTTTGTCCCTTAAGTGAGTTTGCTAGTGCTGCCCTCTTTATAAAGAGAGCGTTTTTAATGCGTCTGACAAGGCAAATTGGCCACTTGAACCGAGTGCCATGTCTTGTTCAATTTGTGCGTGCCATTCCGCTTCAGACCAAATCTCAAATTTATTGAGCTGACCGACTAACATGATATTTTTTTCTAATTTCGCATGTTGACGTAATGGTGCGCTGACTAAAATTCTACCGGCGCTATCTAATTCACATTCCGTGGCATACCCTAACATGACACGTTGTAAACTGCGTTGAGCAGGGTCAAAATTCGATAAGGCTAACAATTTTTGCTCAATGGTTTCCCATTCACTCAAGGGGTATAACAATAAACAAGATTGGCGAATATCCACAGTGCAGACCATTTGTCCTTGATCTTGTTCAAGAATTTCTGGACGATAGCGGGTCGGGATCGCAAGACGTCCCTTTGTATCTAAATTCACCGCTGTTGCACCACGAAACATTGTTATTTGCCTTATTCAGTCCGTTATTTACTTGAAAATGCGTGTTAAGCGAGGTCATTCGACACAAAACTCCACTTTTTCCCACATTTTTTTCAATTCTATACTTAGATCGTTTAATTGACAAGCAGTTTATACAGTAAAAAGCATTTTTTGGTGAAAAAAAACCGCAGTTTTTATTTGAGAACAAAAACTGCGGTGAAAATAGACAGAATTTTTTAATTAGGCGGCATATTTGCCAACCCCTAATTCATCTTCTTTACGCGTTCGATTAATCACGGCTTGTGGAGATTGAATCACACGTAAGCCCATTTGATCTTCGGTACGCACCACATCACCACGCAAGGAATTGGTATAGACATCGGTGATTTTAATATCCACGAATTTGCCTATCATGTCTGGTGTCCCTTTAAAATTCACAATACGGTTGGTTTCGGTTCTACCAGTGAGTTCCATAATGTCTTTTTTAGACGGCCCCTCTACCAAGACACGCTGTTCTGTCCCCAACATAGCACGGCTAAATTGTGCCGCTTGGTTATTAATACGTTGTTGCAACAGGTACAAACGTTGTTTTTTCTCCTCTTCGCTCACATCATCAGGCAAATCTGCCGCAGGTGTCCCAGGGCGAGCCGAGTAAATAAAGCTAAAGCTCATATCAAAATTCACTTGGGCAATCAGATTCATGGTATCTTCAAAATCCTGATCCGTTTCACCAGGGAATCCCACAATGAAATCCGAACTGATTTGAATATTTGGGCGAACTTTACGCAATTTACGAATAATCGCTTTATATTCCAACGCCGTATGGTTACGTTTCATCATGGTTAACACACGATCCGACCCGCTTTGTACTGGCAAATGCAAGAAACTCACGAGCTCTGGCGTATCGCTGTAAACCTCAATAATATCATCAGTAAATTCAATCGGGTGGCTGGTGGTGAAACGTAAACGGTCAATACCATCAATGGCAGCCACCAAACGCAACAATTCCGCAAAGGAACAAATTTCGCCATCAAAGGTTGCCCCACGATAGGCATTCACGTTTTGTCCTAACAGGTTTACTTCCCGCACACCTTGCTCGGCAAGTTGGGCGATTTCAAATAAAATATCGTCCACAGGACGGCTCACTTCTTCGCCACGGGTATAAGGCACCACGCAGAATGAGCAGTATTTATTACAGCCTTCCATAATTGACACAAATGCCGTTGGCCCCTCGGCTCGAGGCTCTGGCAAACGGTCAAATTTCTCAATTTCAGGGAAACTCACGTCCACCACAGCACGTTTTCCGCCCCGAATTTGATTAATCATTTCCGGCAAACGGTGCAAGGTTTGTGGGCCAAAAATAATGTCCACGAATGGCGCACGATCACGAATATGCGCCCCCTCTTGTGAGGCCACACAACCGCCCACACCAATCACTAAATTCGGATTATGTTTTTTTAATTGTTTCCAACGCCCGAGTTGGTGGAATACTTTTTCTTGGGCTTTTTCACGAATGGAACAAGTATTTAACAACAATACGTCCGCGTCTTCGGCTTCTTCGGTCAGTTCTAAGCCATGCGTGCTTAAAAGTAAATCTGCCATTTTTGAGCTGTCATACTCATTCATTTGACAGCCCCAAGTTTTAATATGTAATTTTTGTGTCATTTTAATTAATTTATTAATCGGGTCATAAAATCGGTTGGCTATTGTACAGTTTTAATCACATTTTATCAAATTAATGCTTTCAGAACAGGCGACAAAATAGTATAATTCGCCCGTTTTTTATATTTATGTTAAAGAAAAAAGGATTAATCAATTAATGTCTAAAGAAGATTGCATTGAAATGCAAGGTACCATTTTGGAAACCTTGCCAAACACAATGTTCCGTGTGGAATTAGAAAATGGTCACGTGGTGACGGCTCATATTTCAGGTAAAATGCGTAAAAACTATATTCGTATTTTAACTGGTGACAAAGTGACCGTAGAAATGACCCCTTATGATTTAAGCAAAGGGCGCATTATTTTCCGTGCGAGATAATTAAATATTGACCAACAAAGCTCGAAACATTCGGGCTTTTGTTTTTTGGCAAAACACATTAAAAATCTACCGCACTTTTCGCTCAACTAACCTTTTCTTTGCATGAAAAATATGCTAATTTCAACAGGTCAACTATCAAACCAATAAAAAAACTATGGACGAACACTCGAATAACCCAACCCAAACCGATAATTTTCAAAAAAAATCGTTCTTTCAATCTTTATTTGGTCGCTTTTTTCAGGGCGAACTGAAAAACCGTGAAGAATTAGTGGAAGTCATTCGGGATTCTGAACAAAATGATCTCATTGACCAAGACACCCGAGAAATGATCGAGGGCGTCATGGAAATCGCTGAACTGCGTGTTCGGGATATTATGATCCCACGTGCGCAAATCGTCTTTATTGAAAACGATCTTGATCTCGAAAGTTGCCTTGATACCATTATTGACACTGCACACTCACGTTTTCCGGTAATTACGGATGAACGAGATAACGTACTTGGGATTTTGCATGCCAAAGATCTGTTGCAATTTCTGCGCGAACAGCCTGATGAGTTCAATATACAAGCGATTTTACGCCCTGCGGTGATCGTGCCAGAAAGTAAACGGGTGGATCGCATGCTGAAAGATTTCCGTACCGAACGCTTTCACATGGCAATCGTGGTGGACGAATTTGGCGCCATTTCAGGGTTGGTGACCATTGAAGATATTTTAGAGCAAATTGTCGGCGATATTGAAGATGAATTTGATGAAGAAGAAGTGATTGCCAATATCCGCCAACTTTCTCGCCATACTTATGCCGTACTGGCTTTAACAGACATTGATGATTTTAATGAGAAATTTGGTACAAATTTTGCGGATGAAGAAGTGGACACTATCGGCGGTGTGATCATGCAAGCCTTTGGTTATTTGCCCAAACGAGGCGAAGAAATTGAGCTAGACGGCATTCATTTTAAAGTCACTTCCGCCGACAGCCGCCGGATTATTCAGTTACGCATTACCGTGACGGATGAACAGTTGGAAACCATCAGCCATATTGAAAACAACACGGAAGAATAACCATGCGAGGCTTACCCTATCTTATTGCGTTAATCTCAGGTGGCGTGGGCGTCTTTGCCTTTTCTCCCTTTGATTATTGGGGCATTGCCTATCTTTCTCTGTTTGGTTTACTTTATGTGGCTAAAATTCCCCAAAAAAGCACCGCACTTCGGGCCAGTTTTTTATGGGGCGTGAGTTTTTTTAGCATTGGCACCAGTTGGCTACATGTCAGTATTCACCAATTTGGCGGTTCGCCCCTCTGGTTAAGCTATGGATTGGTATTACTTCTCGCCTGTTATTTAGCGCTTTTCCCTTTATTCTTCAGTTATTTAGTCCAACGCTTTAAAGTATCAAGCCCTGTTATTTTTGGCGCAATTTGGACATTGACCGAATTTTTACGAGGTTGGTTATTTACCGGTTTTCCGTGGCTCCAATTCGGCTACACGCAAATTGACAGCCCTTTTGCCGGCATTGCGCCTATTTTCGGGGTCAGTGGATTAACGTTCTTTGTGGTTTGGTTAAGTGCGATGATTTTTAATGCTGTTTTTTCCTTAATCAACCGACCACGTAAAAAAAATATTGCCTTGGTGAACATCTTGCTGGCTATTGTCGTCAGCGCCGTGGCCTCTCTAGCGAAAATGGATTACACCAAACCCGTGGAAGAAAAAGCCATTACCATTACATTAGCACAAGGCAATATTGCCCAATCGCTAAAATGGGATCCCGACTACTTACAATCCACCTTGCAAATTTACGCCAAGTTAATTAGCCAACATCTTGGCAAATCCGATCTGATTATTCTGCCCGAAAGCGCCCTACCCGCCTTAGAAGAACGTATCCAGCCATTTTTTGCGGAATTAAATCAAGCCAGTCAAACCACCCATACGGATATTATGATAGGCACCGTTCATCATGATCACGAGAGCGGAAAATTATTTAATTCCATTGCCTTAGTTGACGGCCAGTACCGTTCTGACACGGCACAACGTTACAATAAACATCATCTCGTGCCATTCGGGGAATATGTCCCCTTAGAAAGTTTATTGCGCCCTCTTGGATCGGTCTTTAATCTCCCCATGTCTGCTTTCCAAAGTGGCCTCGCTATCCAACCTGATCTCGTCAGCCAAGGTCGTCATTTTATGGGCGCAATTTGCTATGAAATTATTGAAGGCAGCCAATTACAAGCTAATTTAAAACCTGATACCGATTTTATTTTAACCGTTTCCAATGATGCTTGGTTTGGTGACAGCTACGGTCCTTGGCAACATTTCCAAATGGCCAGAATGCGAGCCTTAGAATTAGGTAAACCCGTGATTCGAGCCACGAATACTGGCGTAACCGCTTTTATTGATGCACAAGGAAATATCATCCAAAAAGCACCGCAGTTTGTGGAAACGACATTAACGCACAAAATTGCCCCAACACAAGGTAAAACACCTTATGCCGTGTTAGGGAACAAACCATTGTACTTTCTGCTATTATTATTTGTGTTATTTCGTGTCGTGGGACTGTTCGTGAAAAAGAAAATCACAGCCATATCACCTAAATCGTAGTAAATTCCTTGCTGACTTCAATTTTATCTACTCTTTTGAGGGAATGTTTTCATTTTTATATAAAACAGGAAAAACAATACTCTATAAAGGATAAATTTGCATTTAACCTTTAAAAAGGATAAAATGCAAACTATCCCTTTTTAACATATAGGAATAGATTATGGCATTAAGTATTACCAGTGCAAAAATGCTTGCACAAATTATTAGAGAATATCGTTATCAAGCAGGTTTATCCCAAACAGATGTAGCAAAACAAGCGGCGACAAAACAAGCGACTGTTTCCGTATTTGAAAACACGCCCGAAAGCACAAAATTAGACACATTGTTTAAAATTTTAATGGCATTGGAATTGGAACTGATTGTTCAACCTCGTCCAACTCAGGGGCAGGTGTTGCCGACCCAAAAACAAGACTCAGATAAAAATATGATTAGAGAAGAAAGTGCAACTTATATTGTTGATAGTGAGATTTGGTAATGGAAAATATTTTGAATATTGCAATGAATGGATTTCACGTTGGACAATGGCGCAAGCTAACGAGTGGGGCAACCGAATTTCAATATAACCCAAACTGGCTACATTCTGAACGTGGCCGACCAATATCACTTTCGCTCCCACTTTCAAATAAAATTTATAAAGGCGAAGTGGTATTTAATTTTTTTGATAATTTATTACCTGATAATGAGCAAATTCGCTCTCGTATTCAGCAACGTTTTCAAACTCACACCAAAACCCCTTTTGATTTACTTGCTGCCATTGGGCAAGATTGTGTAGGGGCAATTCAACTTTATCAAGAAACACCGCATTTTATTCGTCAAATCGAGGCAGCAACATTAAATGAGCATGAAATTGAAGTGCTGTTGAAAAATTATCAATCCTTACCATTAGGCATGGATAAATCAGATGATTTTCGTATTTCACTTGCTGGTGCTCAAGAAAAAACAGCCTTGTTACTTCATCAAAGACAATGGAAACGTCCGCTTTATTCCACCGCAACTAGCCATATTTTTAAGTTACCCATTGGGCAAGTCGCTCAAGGTCAGCTTGATCTTTCAATGAGTTGTGAAAATGAATGGCTTTGTTTGGAAATTTTACGCCTCTTTGGTTTAGATGTACCTAACGCCGAAATTCGCCATTTTGGAGAAACCAAAGTGTTAATTGTAGAACGATTTGACCGCCGTTGGGCAAAATCGGGAAATTGGCTTGTACGTTTGCCACAAGAAGACCTCTGCCAAGCCTTAAATATTGCTCCCGCTCGCAAATATGAATCAGATGGCGGTGCTGGCATTTTGTCGATTATGAACTTACTCAATAGCTCTGCTGATCCGCTCAATGACCGAAAGCGCTTTTTTAAAGCTCAGATTTTGTATTGGCTGTTATGTGCCATTGATGGGCATACCAAAAATTTCAGTATTTTTCTGGAACAAGGTAACCGCTATCGCCTAACGCCATTTTATGATGTGATGTCAGCTTATCCATTAATTAATCCGAAAGGGCTACGCCGTCAAAAAATCAAAATGGCCATGGCATGGCACGGCGAAAATAAGCATTATTTCTGGGATAAAATCCAACTTCGCCATATCTTCCATACCGCCAAACTAGCAGGTTTTGCCAAAGAAAATGTGGAAGATATTTTACATGAGATTAGTCAAACATTGCCAACACTATCACAAATTCAATGTGATCATATTCCTGAATTTATTCGTGAACCTATTTTGCAAGGGATCGAGGAAAAAACAAAAAGTATATTGAGGGTTTAATTCAATCCCCCATAAAGGGTAAAACACAAATTAACCTCTAAAAGGTATAATGTGTATTCTGGCTTAAATTGTAGAAATATTGAGTTATTATAGTTTTTGAACTATACTAAAAGACCAATATTTTCTTTAATTAGTTGAATCTTATGGATAATAATGACTCTTTTAATCACCTCTTGTATTTATCAGGATTAATTGACGATATTGATCTATTGCTATCTCTATTGGAAGAAAAAGGGGTAAAGGCGACTAAGGCTAATATTCGAAGTTGGAGAAGAAAATCCGGTAAAGATAATTCTAGACCTGTCCCTAATAAAGTTTTGTATTCATTGTTTAAAATTCTCTTTGAGGCGAAAAATAAAGATCCAGCTCGTTTCAATGTATTTAAGCCATTAAATTAATTATTATTTCTTGAAATTTCCGAAAAAATAACCGTAAAGCTCTACTCCCTAATATCCTAGATATTGGGGAGCATCTTTTTTAGGACTTTTTTATTTTAAATACCATTACGCAAACGTTTACGTAAATCAGTAAACTCGGTATAATATGGCAAAATTTCTAATAAAAGGACAACATCGTGAGCAAACCATCATTAAGTTATAAAGATGCTGGCGTGGATATTAACGCAGGCAATGAATTAGTTGAACGGATTAAACCGCACGTAAAACGCACTACTCGCCCTGAAGTGATTGGCGGTTTAGGTGGTTTCGGTGCGTTATGTGCGTTGCCAAGCAAATATAAAGAACCGATTTTAGTTTCAGGTACAGACGGTGTTGGCACCAAATTACGTTTAGCGATTGATTTGAAAAAACACGATACGATTGGGATTGATTTGGTTGCAATGTGCGTCAATGATTTAGTGGTGCAAGGTGCAGAACCGTTGTTCTTCTTGGATTATTATGCCACAGGAAAATTGGAAGTAGATGTGGCATCTGATGTGGTGAAAGGCATTGCGGAGGGTTGTGTACAATCAGGTTGTGCCTTAGTTGGCGGTGAAACAGCAGAAATGCCGGGGATGTATCACGCTGGTGATTACGATTTAGCTGGCTTCTGTGTTGGCGTGGTGGAAAAATCTAAAATTATTGACGGTTCGCAGGTACAAGCGGGCGATGCGTTAATTGCGTTAGCGTCAAGTGGTCCACATTCCAATGGTTATTCTTTAGTGCGTAAGGTGATTGAAGTATCAGGCGTAAACCCTGCTACAGAACAATTAGCAGGTCGCCCGTTAAGCGAACAAGTGCTTGCACCGACCAAAATTTATGTCAAATCGGTGTTAGAATTGATTGAAAATGTTGATGTGCATGCGATTGCGCATTTAACCGGTGGCGGTTTCTGGGAAAATATTCCACGAGTTTTGCCACAGAATCTGAAAGCGGTCATTAATGAAAAAAGCTGGCAATGGCAGCCTGTGTTTAAATGGTTGCAAGAAAAAGGCAATATTGAAACCTATGAAATGTACCGCACCTTTAACTGCGGTGTGGGCATGGTGATTGCATTACCACAAGCAGATGTGGAAAAAGCCTTGACAGTGTTGCGTGCAGCAGGTGAAGACGCTTGGTTAATTGGTCAAATTGAACCGTTACAAGCAGGCGAACAACAAGTGATTATTCAATAATATTCGGGGGCGGAACGATATGTCCGCCCTTAATTTTTCAATTTAATACCTATCTTTATGAAAAAAATCGTTATTCTTATTTCAGGTTCAGGCACCAATTTACAAGCGATTATAGAGGCTTGCGAAAATAAAATGGTTAATGGGCAAATTGTGGCTGTGATTAGCAATCAAGCCAATGCTTACGGTTTAGAACGTGCCAAAAATGCCAATATTCCCACCGCACTTTTTGAACGTAAACATTATCCAAATAATCTGGCAATGGATTTAGCTATTGGGGATTTTATTACTGATATTAAGGCAGATTTGATTGTGTTGGCTGGCTATATGAAAATTCTCACCGCTGAATTTACCCAACGCTTTGCCGGCAAGATTTTAAATATTCATCCGTCATTATTGCCAAAATTCCGTGGCTTAAACACCTATCAACAGGCTTTGGACGCTGGCGAAACGGAACATGGTACATCGGTGCATTTTGTGAATGAGAAAGTGGATGGAGGTGCCGTGATTTTGCAAGCTAAAGTCCCGATTTTCCCTGACGATAGCATAGAAGATATTCAACAACGAGTGAAAACACAAGAATTACAAATTTATCCTTTGGTGGTGAAATGGTTTGTTGATGATCGTTTGAAAGAAATTGACGGAAAAGCCTATTTAGATGGTCAATTACTTTCGCCACAAGGGTATGCCATAAATTAACATTTAGAATATTATCCTTGCGGTGTATATTCTAAGTTGTAAAGCCATTGCCATAATATTGCAATGGCTTTTGATTAATGATTGGCAAATAACTAGAAAATAATCCGATCTTTATTTTTATCTAATGTGGCTTGCCCAATACCTTGCACCTCCAATAACTGTTCTACTGACGTAAAAGCGCCGTGCTTTTCACGATACTGAACCATCGCCTCCGCTTTTTTCGCTCCGATGCCAGTTAAGGCTTTTTGAATCTCTGCTGCAGATGCGGTGTTAATATTTAATTTATCACCGACTACGGCAACTTCTGCTTGTGTTTCAGTTGCAACCGTTTGTACTGCTACTTGTTGAGTCGGAGCTGTGACTGGTTGAGTGTTTTCTGCGAATGCGTTTGCACCGCTTAATAATGAGCCTACAAGTACCACAGTACTTAATAATGTTTTAATAGATTTCATAAGATTTCCTTTTTGAAAATGAATGTTGATTTTTTTGCTGAGAATATTGTGAGTAAACTCAACAGAACGTAATTTCAAGCAAAATGCAAAAAGTCTCAAGAAATTTACCGCAGTTTTGGAATGCAGATCACAAAAATCGTAAAAAAGGATGGCAAAACAGCAAGTAAACTGCCCACCAAAGAAATAAAAGAAGCAAAAAAGCCAATAAGAAAAAGAAAAAATAAAAAACAGAATAAGAACTAGATAGATAGCGGAATAATATATTAAAAGAATGGCGGTGAGAGGGGGATTCGAACCCCCGATGCAGTTTCCCACATACACGCTTTCCAGGCGTGCTCCTTCAACCACTCGGACATCTCACCGTTAATTTGATTGCTTAATCGGAATAAGCGGGCGTGATTATAAGAATTAACGCTGCGTTCGTCTAGTCTTTTTTGCATTTTTTGAGATAACGCAAGGTTTTTTGCTGAAATTTTAGTTAGAATAGTCCGTCACGTTTAATTTTCGAGAGAGAAAAATGTTAAATAAATGGTTTCTAACTAAAAATGCCCTGCTGGCGGTTAAGCCTTTTAGTGCGTTACAAGATGCGTTTCGCTTGGGTTATGGCAAAACGCAGTTGGTGAAAGATATTATTGCCGGATTAACCGTGGGGGTGATTGCCATTCCATTATCCATGGCCTTGGCGATTGCCAGTGGCGTGCCACCGCAACATGGGTTATATACGGCGATTGTGGCGGGCATGGTGATTGCGTTATTGGGCGGTTCTCGCTTTAATATTTCCGGACCGACCGCTGCCTTTGTGGTGATTTTATATCCGGTTACCCAACAATTTGGGTTGGGTGGCTTGCTGATGGCGACCCTGTTATCGGGGATGATTTTAGTGCTGATGGCGCTGTTTCGATTGGGACGGTTAATTGAATATATTCCGTTGCCTGTGACGCTCGGGTTTACCTGTGGGATTGGGATTACCATTGCCACGTTACAAATCAAAGATTTTCTGGGGTTAGATATTGCGGTCATGCCCGCCCATTATGTGGAAAAAATTTATGCCATTTTCACCGCACTTCCTAGCATAAACTGGGGCGATACGGCGATTGGTGTGGTTACGTTATTGACGCTATCCCAATGGCACCGTTTGCGCCTCCCCTTTCCCGGCCATTTGCCGGCGGTTTTGCTCGGCACGCTGTTATCTTTGGGGCTGATTGCGTGCGGTTATGAGGTGCAAACCATTGGATCAGCGTTCCAATACCAACTGGCGGACGGCACGGTGGGACAAGGGATTCCCAATGTGTTACCTGAATTTGTGTTGCCTTGGCAGATACCGAATGCGCAAGGGAAATTGGTAGAATGGAATTTTGATACCCTGCAAGCCTTATTGCCGGCAGCGTTTTCCATGGCGGTGTTGGGGGCGATTGAGTCCTTATTGTGTGCGGTGGTGTTGGATAATATGACCAATACCAAACATCATTCTAATAACGAATTATTGGCACAAGGGTTGGGCAATATTGTGGCGCCATTTTTAGGCGGGATTACCGCCACGGCGGCCATTGCGCGTTCGGCGGCCAATGTCAAATCGGGGGCGTTCTCCCCGATTGCCAGTTTGGTCCATGGCTTGTTGGTGCTGTTTGCGTTGCTGTTATTTGCCCCTGCGCTATCTTATCTGCCGTTAGCCTCTATGGCGGCCTTGTTGTTAATGGTGGCGTGGAATATGGCGGATATTCGGAATATTATTCACTTGGTGCGCCGTTCGGGGGCCAATGAAATTGCGGTGTTATTAACCTGTATTTTTTTAACCGTGATTTTCGATATGGTGATTGCCATTACGGTGGGCGTGTTATTGGCCAGTTTGCTGTTTATTCGTACCATTGCGGAAATGACCAAATCCATTGAGCAATCGCATCCCGAAGATTTAAATGATGTGTTGGTGTATCGCATTAGTGGTCCGTTGTTTTTTGCGGCGGCGGATAATCTGTTTGCGGATTTACACGAAAAAACCGTGCATACGGATAACGAAATCAAGCATATTGTGTTGCAATGTGATACGGTGACGGTGTTGGATACGGGGGGCATTCATGCCTTAACCCGCTTTGTGCAACACATGTTGCCACATCAACAGCTTTATATGTGTAATATGCAATTTCAGCCGTTGCGCATGATCGTGAAATCCAATGCGGTGGTTGAATTGAAAAAAATTCATTTTGCGGCAGATTTAGAGGCGATTTATCAGAAAATCCGTGAAAGAGAAACGCCATCAAGCAATTAATGATTGAATTCTATGGCATTTACTGTTAAAAATACGGTTAATCACAGACAAAAGGAAACCTCACCATGACTGCACAACCGATTTTATTTATTGACCGTGACGGGACATTAATTGATGAACCCAAAACCGATTTTCAGATTGATAGTTTAGAAAAACTAAAACTGGAAAAAAATGTGATTCCTGCCTTACTTAAACTGAAAGATCGTTATCATTTTGTGATGGTCAGTAATCAAGACGGCTTGGGAACGGATTCTTTTCCGCAAGACAGTTTTGATAAACCGCACAATGCCATGATGGACATTTTTCGTTCGCAAGGGATTGAATTTGATGAGGTGCTGATTTGTCCGCATAAGCCAGAAGATCATTGCGATTGCCGCAAACCGCGGATCAAATTATTGGAAAAATATATTGCCAGACAGCTTTTTGATCCTGCCAGTAGTTTTGTGATTGGCGACCGTACCACGGATGTGCAGTTAGCCGAAAATTTAGGTATTCAAGCCTTACAATATCACCCTGAAAAATTAAATTGGGATTTAATTGCGGAAAAATTGCTAGGTGAGCCTGTCACCAATATTGTCCACCGTGCGCCACGTTATGCGGAAGTGGTACGTAAAACCAAAGAAACCGATATTAAAGTACAGGTTTGGTTAGATGAAACCGGTGTCAATGAGATCAAAACAGGCATTGGCTTTTTCGATCACATGCTCGATCAAATTGCCACCCACGGCGGTTTTCGCATGAATGTGTCTTGTAAAGGGGATTTATGGATTGACGAACATCACAGTGTGGAAGATACTGCACTTGCCCTCGGCACCGCCTTAAAACAGGCGATTGGCGACAAACGTGGTATCGCTCGTTTTGGTTTTGTGTTGCCCATGGACGAATGCAAAGCAGAATGTGCATTAGATTTATCGGGGCGTCCGTTTATTAAATTTCATGCGGATTTCAAACGGGACAAAGTGGGCGATTTCAGCACTGAACTCACGGAACATTTTTTCCAATCTATTGCGTTTACCATGTTAGCGACTTTACATTTAAGTGTGCAAGGCGAGAATGATCATCATAAAATTGAAAGTTTGTTTAAAGTGTTTGGACGCACCTTAAGACAGGCGATTCGGATTGAAAGTGATGTGTTGCCGAGTTCAAAAGGCGTATTGTAATGATTTTATAGTAGGAGTAATAAAATGAAATTGAAAAATATCTTATCACGTTCAATGGGGTTTACCGCAGTGATGTTAGGTTTATATTCAACCATGGCACAAGCCAGTCAGCTCCCCAATGACGTTCTATCTCAACTGCCTAATAGTTGGAAACCCATCTATCATGCCATTGGTGACTTAAATGGCGATAAACAAAATGATGTCGCTGTCATTGCGCAAGGGGGAAAATCCATCAAAGTAGATGATGACGCCGTTTATCCTCGTAAGCTCTTTATTTTCTTAAACCAAAATAATGCTTATCAACAGGTATTAGAAACCCAAGAACGTTTATTGCCCACTGTCAATGTGGCAGAAAGTTGTAATGATGAGTTGATTGAGGGAGGAATAGAAATTAAGAAAGGTCAGTTATGGCTAGACACGGGTTGGTCTTTAAATTGCTCCACAACTGGAAATTGGCATAAAACCTATCAAATTCGCTATAAAAATCAAATTTTCAGTTTAATCGGTTCTGAATACACAAGTCATAGTTACGATACTATTGACAAAATTAGCACCAATTATTTAACTAATAAAGAAAAAGTAACAAATATGTTTATTGGTTCAGATAAAGAAAAATCACACTGGGAAAAACCTAAAAATCCACCAATGACATTAGATTTACGTAAACTGACCCAGTTACCCTAATTACAAATGGAGTAATTAATGCAAAAAATTATTGTCATCGACACGGGCTGCGCCAACCTCTCCTCGGTCAAATTTGCCTTTGACCGTTTAGGTTTCCGTACTGAAATCTCACAAGAGATAAATGAAATCCACTCTGCGGATAAATTGATCTTACCCGGTGTTGGTACGGCGATTGCTGCGATGCAAAATTTAGAACAACGCCAACTGATTGACATCATTAAAAATGCAACCCAACCCATGTTAGGCATTTGCTTAGGTATGCAATTAATGACGGCATATTCCGCCGAGGGCAATGTATCCACCTTAAATCTTATGACTGGCAATACGCAATTAATCCCTGATACAGGTTTACCGTTGCCACATATGGGTTGGAATAAGGTACATTATACAGAAAATCACCCATTGTTTGCGGAGATTGAACAAGCTAGCCATTTCTATTTTGTGCATAGTTATGCAGTGTTACCGAATGAGAACACCATTGCGACCAGTCAATATGGGGTTGATTTTTCGGCGGCCATTGCGCATAACAATTTCTATGGTGTGCAGTTCCACCCTGAACGTTCCGGCAAAAATGGGGCACAATTATTACGCAATTTTGTGGAAAATATCTAACGTAATGCGCTGGAATTGGTTACGTTCAATACAGATTTATGATAGGCTATAACTTTCATGCTCAACCATAATTTATATGTTATTTAAATAGGACAATCAAATGAAAAAATCACGTTTTATCTTCCCTTTGGCAGCCTTAGCTTTAGTGGCTTGTACCAATAGTAGCTCGACAGATACAGCATCATCAACCGAAGTGGTGGATGTCAGCGAACCTTATACTAATGTACAAGTAACCGAAATGCCAACCAATATGGGGCAACCGACCTATCAACAACCGACCATTCAACAGCCCGCCTATAATCCGCCACAAGCCAGTTATGACGCAAGCAACAACAGCGAGCAAGTAGGAAATTGTACGGTGGTGCGTGATGCGAACAATACCCCTGTATATAGCCAAATTCAAAAAGGTTGCTATACCAATGCCAGTTATACCGTGGGCAAATACGATACCCTTTATTTGATCAGCTATTTAAGCGGGAAAAGTATCAATGACATTGCGAGCTTAAACGGCATTTCATCTACGGCCAAACTCAAAGTGGGTTCCACCTTACGTTTACGTTAACAGGTTTAGGACGACGCCATGAAAAAATCCATGATTATCCCCGCACTTGACCTGATTGATGGGCAAGTCGTACGCTTACATCAAGGGGATTATGCCAAACAAACGACCTATTGTGATGATCCCATTGCGCAATTTGCGCATTATTTGGTACAAGGGGCGGAACAGTTGCATTTGGTGGATTTAACCGGTGCGAAAGATCCGGCCAAACGTCAAACCAAGCTCATTGGCCACATTATTGAAACCACGCAATGTAACATTCAAGTGGGTGGCGGTATTCGCAGCGAACAAGATGTGGCGGATTTATTAGCCGTAGGGGCGAATCGTGTGGTGATCGGTTCAACGGCGGTGAAAAATGCAGACCTTGTGAAAGGTTGGTTTGAAAAATATGGGGCGGAAAAATTTGTCTTGGCGTTAGATGTCAATATTGATGAAAACGGCAATAAAATTATCGCCATCAGTGGTTGGCAAGAAACTAGTGGGGTGTCGCTTGAAAGATTAATTGAAGATTATCAATCCGTGGGTTTGCAACATGTTTTATGTACTGATATTTCCCGAGATGGCACCTTATCGGGGTCTAATGTGGATTTATATCGTGAAATTTGTGCCAAATACCCCGCAATCCATTTTCAATCTTCGGGCGGTATTGGCGGATTGTCGGATATTCAAGCCTTAAAAGGCACTGGCGTGGCGGGCGTGATTGTGGGACGTGCCTTATTAGAGGGTAAATTTAATGTAGCTGAGGCGATTGCATGTTGGCAAAACGGATAATTCCTTGTTTAGACGTCAAAGACGGTCAAGTGGTAAAAGGCGTGCAATTTCGCAACCATGAATTGATTGGCGACATTGTGCCACTGGCAAAACGTTATGCCGAAGAAGGGGCGGACGAATTGGTCTTTTATGATATTACCGCCTCATCAGACGGTCGCACCGTGGATAAAAGCTGGGTGGAACGTGTCGCCAAAGTGATTGATATTCCCTTTTGTGTGGCAGGTGGTATTAAAACCATTGCCGATGCGGAACAGCTTTTCGCCTTTGGGGCAGATAAAATTTCCATTAATTCGCCTGCGTTGGAAAATCCCGAATTAATCACCGCACTTTCTCAACGTTTCGGCGTACAAGCCATTGTAGTGGGCATTGATAGTTGGTTTGAACAGGAAACGGGGAAATATTGGGTGAACCAATATACCGGTGATGAACAGCGTACTCGTCAAACCCACTGGCAATTATTGAACTGGGTCGCTGAAGTGCAACGACGGGGTGCGGGCGAAATCGTGTTGAATATGATGAATCAAGACGGCGTGCGTAATGGCTATGATTTGGTGCAGTTAAAAAAAGTGCGTGAGGTTTGTCATGTGCCGTTAATTGCATCAGGTGGTGCGGGCGAAATGGTGCATTTTCTGGACGCCTTTGTGGACGCCAATGTTGACGGCGCCTTGGCGGCGAGTGTCTTTCATAAGCAAGTGATTAATATTGGAGAGCTAAAAACCTATTTAGCCACACAACAGGTGGAAGTGAGAAGATGATCAATATCCAACAAATTAACTGGCAAAAAGTCGATAACTTGCTCCCTGTCATTGTGCAACATGCACAAACTTGCGAAGTGTTAATGCTCGGTTATATGAATGCGGAAGCCTTAAATAAAACGTTGGCGGAAAAGAAAGTGACCTTTTATTCTCGCACAAAACAGCGTTTGTGGACAAAGGGCGAAACATCTGGGCATTTTTTGCATGTGGTGGACATGGCGTTGGATTGCGATCAGGATACCTTATTAATTTTAGTCAATCCGATTGGTCCCACTTGTCATAAAGGCACCGAAAGCTGTTTTAGTGAATTGCAAAACTTGCCCGATTGGGTATTTTTCAGCAAATTAGAAAATCTGATTAAATCACGCAAAAATGCCGATCCAGACAGTTCTTATACTGCTAAATTGTATGCCAAAGGAACAAAAAAGATTGCGCAAAAAGTCGGTGAAGAAGGGGTGGAAACGGCCTTAGCAGCCATGGCGAAAGATCCGGATGAAGTGGTTTCTGAAACTGCGGATCTGCTTTATCATTTAACCGTATTATTACAAGACGCCAACTTAAATTGGGCGAATGTGATGGACAAACTAAAAGAACGCCACCAAGGCATTGGATTACACCCCGAAGGGTCGAATAAATAATAACAGGATGAAAGTGCGGTGAAAATTACCGCACTTTTTCGTTCTCGGACTTTTTTAATACCGCATGCAGTAGATAACCCATACCCAAACCAATCACCGAGAAAATTACCCATTCCATAGAATAGGCTTTAAGCGGTAGTTTCTCCGTAAAGCTCACACCTAACACAGAACAGAATGAAATAATCGACACCAAACCAATGGAACAGCGTTGAGCAAGCATAGGCAGTTTGATGAAAATATGGATTGCCATGAGTAAAATAACCGTGATCGCAATGGGATATAACACCAATAACACCGGCACCGATTTACTTAACACCGTATTCAAGCCTTGGTTGGCAATAATAAAGCTAATCACCGTGAAAAATAACGCATAAATTTTGTAGGAAATTTTATGGTAAATTTCATAAAAATATTCACTGACCGAAACAATTAAGCCAATCGCCGTGGTTAAGCAGGCCAAGGTCACGATAACACCTAAAATAATACGCCCTAATTCACCAAAGGTTTGTTGAGCAATATTGTTCAGCAAATAGGTCCCCATATCCAGATTTCTTTCTTGAATATAAGCTAATGCTTGCTCACTCAAATGTGATTTACTGCCAATCCAAGCTAACGAGAGATAAATAAATGCTAATGCAGCGGCGGCAATCAGGCCAGCAAAAATGGTTTGTTGGGTCAGTTGTTTTTGTGTGACACCTTTTGACTGAATGGCGGAAATCACAATCATGGAAAAGGCAATAGAGGCTAAAGCATCCATAGTGAGATAACCCGAAACAAAGCCTTTAAAAAAGGATGGTTCATGAATTGTGCTAGGGACGTAATCCACACTTGATAGGGCGAAAATCGCTTTAATCACTAATGCGGCAATAGAGATCAGAAGTGCAGGTGTTAAAATAGAACCCACTCGCTCGACCATTTTAGAAGGGCTTAACGCTAACCACAGGGATAAAATAAAATAAAGTGCGGTGAAAATAAATTGTGGAATTTGGGTATCACCTTGTAAAAAGGGTTGTACCGCAATTTCAAAAGAAGTCGCTGCAGTACGAGGTATGGCTAAAAACGGCCCAATACTCAGATAAATTGCACTCAGAAATAGTAAGGAAAACCATGGGTTAATTTTTTTTAGGGCTTTGCTGTAACCACCAGGGTAAAACGCACTAACCATAATGCCTAATAGCGGTAATCCAACACCGGTGACGATAAACCCAAAGGCACCCAACCACATGTGTTCGCCACTTTCTAGGCCCAATTTAGGCGGAAAAATTAAATTACCCGCACCAAAAAAGATAGCAAAAAGCATAAAGCCGACAATAAAGGTGTTTTTGTTCATAAAATTCTCGTTATTGTTATAGGGTTAATTTGAACCTTTTACTTGAAAATTGATTTGCCAAAATAATAATTTTTTGTAGGCATTAATTTTATTGGTTTCTTCTGTCGTAGATAAGTGAGTTTCATCTGACACTAACATATCATCTTTCCAAGTATATTTGGTGAGATTATCTGAATGGCAAATCACGCCATGATTATCCGCCCATATTTGTTCATTATAAGCAAAATTATAATGATCATTCACGGATGGCGCTAACAGGTTTTGCCCACCCAAATTCCAGTATTCTATATCGGATAAGCTCACCGCATAAAGGGTTGGCATAATATCTTTATGTGATCCTATTCGTTTAGGATCAAAGGTAATATTCAGATTTTGTTGTATTTCATCTGGAATATGCAAGATAAAAGGAACCGCATGGGCAATGAAATATTGTTCAGGTAAGTTTGCGCTCAAGGATCTGACATGATGATCACCTGTTGCAGCTAAAATCGTCTTATTTTTCACCGCACTTTGGGTAATATTTTGCATAAATTGCCCTAACGCATTGCTGGCATACTGAAATGTACTGAGCATATTGCTGCGTTCTTCATGATTTTTACCAAATCTCTTTTCCAACAAATTGGGTTGAATCGGTAAGGTTTGATAATGATTCGGCACTTGATAGGGCGGATGATTGGTAATGGTTAAAATGTTAATAAATACAGGTTCATCATTTTCCAATAAACATTTTTCAGCTAAGGCGAAAGCAAATTCATCCGCAATTCCCCAGTAAGATAAGGTCTTACGAGCTTCAGGAAAAATGTCAATAATATGGCTTTGATCGTAGATCTCATCTACACCCTGTAAAGGCAGATAATTGCCCAAATTACGCCACATAATGTTACCAGAGGTAATAAAAATGGTTTTATAGCCTTGTTTTTTATAAGCTAAAAATGGCGTATGAGCTAATGGTGTTTTTTGTGCAATGGATTGGCTAATATTTTGTATCGGGCTATTAAAATAAAGATAAGCCAAACTTGGCGCTGTGCCACTGGATGAAGATAAAAAACGTTTGAACGTGAAACTATTCTCGTAAAATGGACGGAGTTTTCCGAGTAAATCATTATGAATGGGATCGTCTAATACCAAACAATTCATGGCAAAACTTTCCATCAAAGCTAACACCACATTTGGACGAGTCTTAGCGAGATAATCTGATGGTGGAACGCTATCGAGCAAGGAATCTTTCTGTAATGCGGCTTGCATTAAAGCACGCCCTGTTTCCAAATCCACTGGTTCAAATGTGATTTCTCTTTTTCTATCTTTAAATGCCCATTCCATTGCCACAATCCCATTAGGTACCATTTTATTTAAAATCGCCAATGTGGAAATTTGGACATGAGATTTCCCTAAGGGTAAAGAACGAATCGTGCCACGAGCTAAGAATGCAATACCGAGAAAAGTCATGAAGTAAACTAAAATGAGTATAAAAATGCTGTCTGAAAAAGAGAAAACTTGATTTTGGGTCGCATAATAACTAAAACTAGCAGGAAGATAGGCCAAAATCAGGCATAAAAACAACATTTTTATCACGGGATAATCTTCATAGATATTTTTCAGTACGGCTTGCGTATCATCTTCTTTTAGGCCGAACATGAAAATATCATAGTAATTTTGATAGGTTTTAAAGTAAAAATAATTCCCAATGAGAATGCTGATAAAAATAAAAGAAATAATAAAAATATAGCCCGACAAGATCCAAGCATTGACAGAGAGGTGAGTATTAATAAAGCTGAATAATGAACCGATAAGAAAAGGGAGAGATAAAATAATCGCAATATATTTAGCATCAAATCGCATACCGAGTATACGTAATCGTTTAAAGTGCGGTGCATATTGCTGACTTTCTCGTACTTCTTTTGTTACAAACATTTTTATCATGATTTCACGATGAAATAATGCAAAACCTAGTAAATAAAAAAATACCAAATAAAGCGTAACGATAAGCGTTTCAAGGTTTAGAAATGACACTCTATTTACTCAATCTTATCTAAAACATAATCAAAGTGGTGGGCGATACCGGTCTCGAACCAGTGACCCCCTCCTTGTAAGGGAGGTGCTCTCCCAACTGAGCTAATCGCCCTACGATAACAGCTATAAAAGCCTGTTTGTAGATTGTTTAAGTGGTGGGCGATACCGGTCTCGAACCAGTGACCCCCTCCTTGTAAGGGAGGTGCTCTCCCAACTGAGCTAATCGCCCACTTAAACAAGGGAAAACACATAAACGTTGCAAGAAACTTATCAATATTACATCGTTGAAAAGTGGTGGGCGATACCGGTCTCGAACCAGTGACCCCCTCCTTGTAAGGGAGGTGCTCTCCCAACTGAGCTAATCGCCCTTGCACCGCTAATTGCGTTGTGGAGTGCATTATAAGTATTCTTGAATTTCAGTCAATCTATTTCTGCAAAAAATGGTTTAATTGCCGTAAAAATAGCCATAAAATGCAAAATTCAGTTAAGCTAAATCCGAAAAGAAGGTACAATAGCCCACAAATTAAATAAGAATAAGAAAGGTAACTCATGAAAATCGACAATTTATTTCCTTTAGATCCCAATGTGAACGTGCGTACCCGTTTTGCACCGAGTCCAACTGGTTATTTACATGTTGGAGGAGCAAGAACGGCTTTGTATTCTTGGTTATATGCCAAACATCATCAAGGTGAGTTTGTATTACGTATTGAAGATACCGATTTAGAGCGTTCAACGCCAGAGGCAACACAAGCGATTTTAGAGGGCATGGCATGGTTAAATTTAGCTTGGGATCATGGCCCTTATTTCCAAACCAAACGTTTTGACCGTTACAATCAAGTGATTGATCAAATGTTAGAAGAAGGCACCGCATATCGTTGTTATTGTTCTAAAGAACGTTTAGATGAATTACGTCATCAACAAGAACAAAATAAAGAAAAAGCCAAATATGATCGTCATTGTTTAAATGACCACAGTCACTCACCAGATGAACCACACGTGATTCGTTTTAAAAATCCACAAGAGGGTTCTGTGGTATTTGATGACGCCGTGCGTGGTCGTATTGAAATTAGCAACAGTGAATTAGATGATCTGATTATTCGCCGTACAGATGGCTCACCGACTTACAACTTCTGTGTAGTAGTAGATGACTGGGACATGGGCATTACCCATGTCGTACGTGGTGAAGATCACATTAATAATACGCCACGTCAAATCAATATTTTAAAAGCGTTAAATGCTCCTGTGCCGACCTATGCACATGTTTCCATGATTAATGGTGATGACGGTCAGAAACTCTCAAAACGCCACGGTGCAGTGAGTGTGATGCAATACCGTGATGACGGTTATTTGCCTGAGGCCTTGATCAACTATTTAGTGCGTTTGGGGTGGGGACATGGCGATCAAGAAATTTTTTCACGAGATGAAATGATTTCGCTGTTTGACATTCATTCTGTCAGCAAATCGGCCAGTGCGTTTAATACGGAAAAATTGCAATGGTTGAATCAGCATTATATTCGTACCTTAGATCCAAGCTATGTGGCGAAACATTTGGCATGGCATATGCAAGATCAAGGCATTGATTATGAAAATAGTGTGCCATTGGAAGAGATTATTCCTGTGTTAGGTGAACGTGCGAAAACCTTGAAAGAATTAGCGACTCAAAGCCGTTATTTCTATGAAGAGTTTGATAGCTATGATGAAAAAGCCGCAACGAAAAACTTTAAACCAGAGGCCGTTGTGCCATTACAAAAATTAGCCGAAAAATTAACCGCACTTTCTGAGGCTGACTGGACGGTGGAAAATATTCATCAAGCCATGAATGATACCGCTGCGGAATTAGAAATCGGTATGGGTAAGGTCGGCATGCCATTCCGTTTGGCTGTGACGGGTTCTGGCCAATCGCCATCGATGGATATTACAGCAAAACTTGTAGGAAAAAACCGCACTTTAGCCAGAATCGCTAAAGCAGTTGAATTTATTCAAAAATAAGCGAAATTTCCTATTGACATTCAGCGTGGCGGAATTTATTATATCGTCACTTTCGGGGGTATAGCTCAGTTGGGAGAGCGCTTGCATGGCATGCAAGAGGTCATCGGTTCGATCCCGTTTACCTCCACCAAATATCAAAAAACCGTATCAATTATTTGATACGGTTTTTGTCTACTATGCCTAAAACTAAAAGCTACCATTGAGGATGCAACGGTAGCTTAATGTGGGCTTTGTACATTTGCTACATAATACCGATACTATAAGGCTTTAACTCACTACTTAGCAACCATTTTGTCTATTAAGCCAGGTTTTGTTATCTTAAGCATTTCCTCGAGCCATTTGCTTTTGTAATTTGACTAACTTTTCTTTAATCCGGTTGCGTTTTAAAGGCGAGAGATAATCCACAAATAACACGCCGTTTAAATGATCGATTTCATGTTGAATACAAATAGCTAATAAACCATCCGCCTCAAATGTCACGGTATCGCCTTGACGATTTAAGGCTTGTACTTTTACGGTTTCTTTGCGTGGCACTAAACCACGGAAACCAGGAATAGATAAACATCCCTCTTCGATCCCCGTTTCACCTGTACTTTCTAAAATTTCAGGGTTGATTAACACCAGTTGATTGGCCTTGTCGCCCTCAATATCAATGACAATCACACGTTGATGCACATTCACTTGAGTGGCAGCCAATCCAATTCCCTCATGTTCGTACATGGTTTCAAACATGTTATCAATCAAGGTTTGCAAATCATCGTTAAACGCCGTCACTGGCTCGGCCAACGTGCGAAGTTGTTCATCGGGGTAAATTAATACGTTTAATAAGCTCATAATGTCAATTATTGGTTAAATAAAAAAAGTAGCGCTATTTTAACAGAATTTAGCGCAAAATAGAGAAAAATAAACCGCACTTTGCACATTTCCCTCATCTGATTTCCTTACACATCAGGCGAATAATCATCTCCTGCACCAAGTTTGACATAAGCTTGACGTTTTGGGTCCACCAGTTTAGAGCGTTCAATCATTTTCTCAATGGTGACACCTTGTACCAAAATTGAAAAGGTCACCACGGCATAGGTCATTAACAAAATTAAATCACGCACATCTACTACCACATCATCACCGGTCATTAATGCCACGTGGCTTGGAATACTCAGCGCCATAGCAAGGGCTAATCCACCCCGCAAACCGCCCCAAGTGAGGATTCTCACTGTATAGGGATTGTATTGACGGAACCGTTGCATCACTTTGAAAGGCAGCCAAACGCTAATATAACGAGACAATAGACAAGCAGGAATAGCAATTAACATCATGATAGAACTGGCCCAAGTGAAGTCTACCAATAGCAAAGCCAAGCCGATTAACAAGAATAATAAGGAGTTTAACGAATGGTCGACCATTTCCCAGAAGTGGTCTAAATAACGTTGGCTCTGTTCTGAAAACCCATGACGGCGAGTCCAGTTCCCAATCAGAATACCCGATACCACCATGGCGAGTGCACCCGATACGTGCATAAAGTTGGCGACCATAAAGCCCGTCGTGGGAATGGTAAGTGTGATTAAAATCTCCAAACTCCCGTCGTCGGTGGCAGAAATCAAATAATGCGATACCGTGCCAGTAATTAAACCAAATAAAATACCGCCTACAGCCTCATGTAAAAACAAGGTCGAGATCCCCGAGATAGAGGCTTCTTCGCCCCCGAATGCGACAGCAAAAATAGTGGTAAAAATGACTAAGCCAACCCCGTCATTAAACAAGGACTCGCCCTCGACTTGCATGGAAAGGCGTTTCGGCGCACGCAAATTTTTGATGATCGCCAACACCGCAATCGGGTCGGTTGGTGAAATTAACGAACCAAACACGACACAATAAATAAAATCAATCTGCCAACCTAATAAACTCGCCGCATAATAAATGAGCGCGCCAATCATCAGGGTAGAAAATAAGGTGGAGAATAAGGCGAAAGTGGCAATTTCCCAACGTTGATCTTTCATTAAAGGCAATTTAATCCCTAACGCCCCTGCAAACAGCAAAAAGCCAAGCATACCGTTCAGCAAGAAGTTTTTAAAATCCAGTTCTTCCATAATATGGGTGGCCACGTTATCTAAGCGCAACCAGCCTAAAAAGCCTAACAGCAATAACACCAACGACCCCACCATGGCAGAGGCCGTAATGGCAATGGTGGATTGCACTCGGTCGCTGATTTTATGGGTGATGAACGCCAATAAAATCGAAATGCCAAACAAAAAACAGATATAAGCGTAAATACCCATATACTATCCTTAATATTAAAGTAAAATTATTTTTTCCAACCTTTCAACGCATCTGCAAAGGCATTATTGCTAAAGCTAGACTGACGTTCTTGGCGTTTTGGTGCCGAAGTGCGGTCATTTTTCGGATCTTTTTTGTCTTTTTGCACCGCACTTTCTTCTAACCGCATGGTTAACGCAATACGTTTACGTGCCACGTCCACGTCTAACACTTTGACTTTCACCACATCACCGGTTTTCACCACTTGATGGGGATCTTCCACAAATTTGTCCGACAACGAGGAAATATGCACCAACCCGTCTTGATGTACGCCAATATCCACAAAGGCTCCGAAATTAGTCACGTTGGTAATGGTTCCCTCTAAAATCATGCCCGCTTTTAAATCAGTAATCTCCTCCACGCCCTCCATAAAGGTAGCCGTTTTGAATTCACCCCGTGGGTCACGGCCCGGTTTTTCTAATTCTTTGAAAATATCTTTCACCGTTGGCAAACCAAATTGTTCATCCGTAAATTGTTTCGGATCAAGCTGACGAATCGCACTGGCATTGCCCATTAATTCTTGAATTGATTGTTCCGTGGCTTGCAAGATTTTTTCTACCACCGCATAGGTTTCAGGGTGAACCCCCGAGGCATCAAGCGGATTTTTACCGTTATTAATGCGCATAAAACCCGCACATTGTTCAAAGGCTTTTGGCCCGAGACGTGGGACTTTTTTCAATGCCGCACGGCTGTCAAAACGGCCATGTTCATCACGATAATCCACGATATTTTGTGCCAAAGTTTTGCTCATGCCTGCAACACGTGCCAATAACGCCGAGGAGGCCGTGTTTAAATCCACGCCCACGGCATTTACACAATCTTCCACCACCGCATCCAATTTGCGTGCTAATTGCGCTTGGTTCACATCATGCTGATACTGTCCCACCCCAATGGCTTTGGGTTCAATTTTCACGAGTTCCGCCAAGGGATCTTGTAAACGACGAGCAATAGACACCGCCCCACGCAAGGACACATCTAATTGCGGAAACTCTTGTGCCGCCAGCTCCGAGGCCGAATACACCGACGCCCCCGCCTCGCTCACCACCACAATTTGCGGTGCCTGCGGTATTTGTTTAATCACTTCCTTAGCAAAACGTTCCGTTTCTCGTGAGGCCGTACCGTTACCAATGGCAATCAATTCTACATGATGGGTTTTGATTAATTTAAACAAGGTCACTAATGCGTTATCTATTTGGCCGGTATGTGGATAAATCGTCGCCGTATCTAACAATTTACCTGTGTTATCCACCACGGCCACTTTCACACCCGTACGTAAACCGGGGTCTAAACCCATGGTATTTTTCGCTCCCGCCGGCGCCGCCATTAAAAGCGCGGTTAAATTTCGGGCAAAAACATCAATGGCCTCGTCCTCCGCTTTTTCACGCAAGGCGCCCATTAATTCGGTTTCTAAATGTAACGCCACCTTGATTTTCCACGTCCATGCAATCACTTGCTCACGCCATTTGTCGGCGGGTTGTGCATTGAAACGCACGCCTAAATGCTCACGGATAATTTCCTCACAATAGCTTGAACGACTGCCCTCTTCGGCATCAGGATCTGCATTTAAACTGAGTTGCAAAATCCCCTCATTACGGCCACGCAACATAGCCAATGCTCGGTGTGATGGCACATTTTTCAGTAGCTCTTGATGAGCAAAATAATCTTGGAATTTAGCACCCTCGCTTTCTTTTCCCTCAAAAACCTTGGAAATTAATACCGCACTTTGCTGTAAATACTGGCGAATTTTCGCCAACAGTGTGGCATCTTCGGCAAAGCGTTCCATTAAAATATATTTTGCGCCATCTAATGCAGCTTTGCTGTCTGCAATGCCTTTCTCCGCATTCACAAACTGGCTCGCTGTATTTTCAGGATCATGATTCGGTTCTGTCCATAATAAATCTGCCAACGGCTCAAGCCCCGCCTCAATGGCAATTTGGCCTTTGGTGCGACGTTTGGGTTTATAAGGGAGGTAAAGATCTTCTAGCTCGGTTTTGCTTTGGGTTTGCTGAATTTGTTGTTGTAGCTCAGGCGTGAGTTTGCCTTGTTCATCAATGGATTTCAAAATGGTTTGGCGACGATCTTCCAGCTCCCGCAAATAAATCAAGCGGGTTTCAAAATGGCGTAATTGAGTATCGTCTAACCCACCCGTAACTTCTTTGCGATAACGAGCAATAAAGGGAATCGTATTGCCATCATCCACGAGTTGAATAGCGGCTAAAATTTGGTCTGGGCGAACGTTTAATTCGTCAGCAATCAGTTGGGAAATTTGTTGGTTTAACATTTGTTACATCTTTGTTATAAATCAATTCAAAACTGTGCATAGCATACTGGTTTTAGGGGCAAAAATAAAGCCTTTAATTCACTTTGAGCTTATCTACATTGGCGTTGTTGAATAAGCTAAAAGGGGCGGTTTTACAAGTATTCCATACGATTTTTGTGTTTTTCTGCCAACGTCCTCTAAACTGGCGGAAAGATTAACTCAACCAAGAAATGACTATGTACAAACAACATTCACGCTATATCGATCTCACCACCGACTACGGTTTTAAACGCATTTTCGGCCGTGAAACACACAAAAATTTATTAATTGCTTTTCTCAATGATTTATTTCAAGGGCGGAAAACGATCAAAGATTTGACGTATAATCAAAATGAACATCAAGGCGATATTGCTGAGCAAGGCACGGTCATTTTTGATCTTGCTTGCACCGCAGAAGATGGGAGCCAATTTATTATTGAAATCCAATGCAGTCACCAAGAAAATTTCAAAGAACGCACTATTTACTACGGTAGTAAACTAATTAGCGACCAAGCCCCCAAAGGCAACAGAAAGACATGGCGCTATGCCATTAGCGAAGTTTATGTCATTGCAATTATGGATGGTTTTCGCTTTTCCGAGAGAACAGATTATCTGCATAATATTTGCCTCTGTGACCGAAAGACAGGCGAAATATTTTATGATAAACTGGATTTTATTTATGTTGAATTGCTCAACTTTAACAAAACTGAAGATCAGTTAAAAACAGATTTAGAACGTTGGTTATTTGTACTAAAAAATATCACCACATTAGAGGCATTATCGCCTTATTTACGTACACCAATTTTCGAAGAATTATTTAACAGCGCCGAATACAGCCGACTGAATAGGGAGGAAAAAAATATGTATGACGTCAGTTTAAAACGCAAATGGGATGAATATTCTGTACTTACCTCTGCTGAAACGAGAGGAAGACGTGAGGGCATACAGATAGGATTACAACAAGGTATGCAACAGGGGTTACAGCAAGGATTGAAAAATACGGCCAAAAATATGCTTGAGCATGGTGTCGATATTCAATTTATTTCTGACATGGTCGGTTTACCTGTTGATGAAATCAAAAAGCTCATGAATTAATAAGCTATTCTTGTGGTGGCGTAAAGGGACTATATAGCACGATCTATCTTTACGCTATTACATATTTCTTTTAACCTCTCCTTATTTATCTCTCATTTTCCCCGCACTTTCCCTCTTATTTATTTATCTTAAATTTCGCCAATAAAAAAGCGGATCATCTGATCCGCTTTTGTTTGTCTGGTTAGATTACCATTGGTAACCGATACCCACACCACCAGAGTAGTGGCCTTCGCTGTTCGCTGTACCGGTAAGTTTCAATAAGAGTTTACCGTTATCGCTTGCACGAGAGTAACCCACTGCGATAGCTGATGCACCGCTGTAAGCACCGCCTGCGGCAGCAACCATCGATTTACCCGGAATAAACACTTGCGGTAACGAAGATGACGCTGCAGAGCTTGCGCCAATACCACGTACACGTTTATCAAGTTTGTTGACTTGATTTGCAATGTTACCTACGCCGTTTTGTGTCGCCGCTTTAAGTTGTGACACGTTAACTGCATCGGTATCTTCTGTACCTGGTGCAACGTTAGTAATCTTAACGGCATTGCCATTAGCATCAGCCACTTTAAGATCGTTGCCAACGTTACTTAATGCTACACCACCGCCATTGCCGTCAGTTAAATGAACGGTTTGTGAGGTCACACTGGTAAAGGTTGGGTTCATGCTTGTAGCGATAGATACGGAGTTACCTGATTGAGTAAGCTCAATATTTTTACCACCGTCAAATGTCACAGTATTACCCATGGCCACTTGAGATAAGCTAGAACCTGTTGTATTACCCGTTGTGGTAATATTCCAACCTTTCGCAACTTCGGTCGATAAATTGCTAACGTTTTGGTTAGTTGCATATAACTGGCTACCATTCACCGCTTCTTGGCTGGTGCTATTTAAGGTTGCCGCTTTCACGCCGTCAATTTGACCATCGTCTTTAATTTCAACGTTACCAATAGTCGCATTGCCATCACCGATAGTGGTTTTCGTTCCTACCGTCATGTTGTCATCAGCGTGAACTGAATTAAAGGTTGGATTTTCAGCAATTTTAATCACTAAATCACCGTTGCTGTCCACATCCACAATCACGTTTTTACCGCTTGCGGCTGCTTGTTCAGCTAACTCACCTTTAATCACCACTGTATCACCTAATTTTTTAGTCGTGGTGTTCGTCGCATTATTACCTGCAAAGGTTAACTCGCCACTGAATGATTTGGTTAAGTTGTAAAGTTGGCTACCGTTTACGGCATCCGTTGATGTCGCAGAAATATCACCATTCGCTACGCCAGTAATCTTATCACCACCCACACTTAAACTATCTCCGGTGGAGGTTAATCTCGTGGTGTTATCACCAGAACCGATCGTGGTGCTATTAACCGCAATGTCTTTTGCCAAATCATAAGTCACGCTGCTTGTGGTGCCATCAGTACTGATGTTTGCCACTAAGTTTTTACCTGCAACATAAGTTACAGTATCACCTGCATTGATTTGTGCAGAGTCGCCACCTTGGGTAACGGTTTGTGTTGTTTCACCCACTTTGATAGTGTGGTAAGCCTCATTCACCGCTTTCACCAATGTCGTTGCATTAACAATACCTGCACCGTTTTCAGTTGCTGCTTGACCGTTACTTGTTGTGGTTGTACCTGAAGTAATGGCCTCTAAATTACCTGTTGTGCTGTTTACGGTGATCGTTTTATCATCCGTTTTCGCACTCACATTGTAAGTTGTGCTACCGTCATCATTTGTCTTAGGTGTTACCGTTACGCCTTGGTCACCCTCAACGTAAGTTTTATTTTTAGCAACCGTGTCGTTTAACTGTTTAACATTAACTGCATCGCCATCTTCTACACCTTCACCCACGTTATTGATTTGGTTTCCACCCATATCAATGGTTGAACCTGCATCAATGGTTAAGTTACCACCTTTCAAGTCTTTCGCTGTAACGGTATCTACATCAATACTTGAAGATAAACCATAAGTGATTGTGTCGCCAACAATGTTTGCTTCTAAGTTTTTACCCGCAACATAAGTCACTTCGTCGCCTGCTTTGATTGTTGTTGAACCATCGTGGCTCACAACTTGATCGTCTGTATCTTTAGAAGTGACAGTATAGTAAGCGTTGTTAATTGCCGTGACCACATCACCTGCAGTAACGAGGTTGTTTTTATCACCCTCAGTAATTTGCGCTTTACCGCCTGGGGTTGTCGTTGTGGTTTCAGTCACAGTGCCATCTGGTGCAGTAACTTTAACGGTGCTTGTTGTTGGCTCAGATGTACCTAAAGTCGCAGTCTTCGCCTCTAACTGACCTGCCGCATTGATGGTAACCGTTGTGCCATCGGTTTTCGCACTCACATTGTAAGTTGTTGTACCGTTAGCATTCTCGATAGGTGTTACTGTTACACCTTGGTCGCCTTCAACATAAGTTTTGTTTTTCGCTACAGTGTCGTTTAACTGTTTAACGTTTACTGCATCGCCATCTTCTGTACCAGCAGCTACGTTATTGATTTGGTTTCCACCCATATCAATGGTTGAACCCGCATCAATGGTTAAGTTACCGCCTTTCAAGTTCTCAGCTTCAACAGTGTTGGCTTTTACAGAGTTCACATCAATATCATTTGATAAACCGTAAGTGATGTTATCGCCTGTGATATTCGCTTCTAAGTTTTTACCTGCGATGTAGTTGATGCTATCGCCTGCGTTGATTTTCACTGAACCTTCGTTGCTTACAACTTGATCATCAGTATCTTTAGAAGTTGCTGTGAAGTATGCACTGTTAATTGCGTTCGCCACTGTACTTGCATTTACAAGGTTATCCCCTGTGCTACCGCTAGATACGGCGATTGAACCGTTGCTGTTAGTCGTATTATCTAACGCACCCGTTACAGCCGCTAAGTTACCGTCAGTATTTACAGTGATGGTTTTGTCATCAGTTAACGCTTTAACAGTGTAGTTTGAGCTACCGTCAGCATTTTTCATTTCAGTAACATCAATACCGTGTACACCAGTGATGTTTTCATCAGCTGCTGTTGCCGCTTTAGTTGCATTGCTTTCAGCTGTTTTTAACTGGCTTACGTTTACTGCGTCAGTATCCGCTGTACCTGCTGATACATTGTGAACTTGGTTATTACCCATATCCACTTCTGAATCTTTGCTTACAGTGAAGTTGTGAACAGTTGTGTTACCAGTAGAAACTAAATCTTTAGTAGTTACTTTCTCAACTGCGGTTACTGTGGTTACAGTAATATCTTTCGCCAAGTCGTAAGTTACGTTGCTAGTTGTGCCATCTGTTGAGATGTTCGCTACTAAGTTGCTACCTGCAACATAGTTTACCGTATCACCTGGGTTAATTTGCGCAGATTTGCCACCCTGTACAACAGTGTCCGTGGTTTTACCTACTGCAACGGTGTGGAATGCATTGTTTACAGTATCTACTAATGTAGTCGCGTTCACAATACCAGCGCCGTTTGTAGTTTCCGCACGACCATTGTCATTAGTTGTTGTACCTGAAGTGATTGCTTCTAAGTTGCCTGTAGTTGCATTTACTGTGATTGTTTTATCATCAGTTTTTGCAGAAACAACATAGTCATAACCGCCAGAAGTGGTATTTGCTACATTTGTAACTACCACACCGTGCTCAGCTGTAATTTGTTCATTACCTGCTTTAGCGGTTGCAGTCGTTGCGTTTAACTGGCTTAAATTCACCGCGTCATTATCGCTTGTACCGTTAGATACGTTGTGAATTTGGTTTCCGCCCATATCGATGTTTGAACCTGAATCGATAGTTAAGTTACCACCTTTCAAGTTTTCAGCTTCAACAGTGTCTGCTTTAACAGTTGTCGCATTCACATTTCTCACGTCAATATCTTGTGATAAGCCGTAAGTGATTGTATCGCCTGAAATGTTCGCCTCTAAGTTTTTACCAGCAACGTAAGTGATCTTATCACCCGCACCGATTTGTACTGTACCTTCGTTACTTGTAACTTGGTCAGTCGTGCTCTTAGACGCTGCGGTGAAGTATGCACCATTGATTGCATCCGCTAATGTGCTTGCATTAACTAATGAACCGCCATTTGTACCCGCACTTACAGAACCATTGTTTAATACTGAAGTTCCAGCAGTTACAGCTTCTAAGTTGTTTGTAGTGCTGTTTACTTTAATGGTTGAACCGTCAGTGTTCACATTGTATTTAATGTTTTGACCGTCAGCTGCGGCAGTTGTACCTGTACCATTCACAAAGTTCACGTCTTTGTTATCTTTAGTGATGGTTTCAACTACTTGACCATTTACAGAAGTGGTGAAGTTTTGGATTGCAGAGTTTGCAGTCGTATTCACTTCTTTTAACTGGCTCACGTTTACCGCATCAGTATCTTCAGTACCTGCTTTCACATTATGGATTTGGTTGCCACCCATATTGATGTTGCCATCTGGGCTAACAGTTAAGTTGCCAGTGGTTAAGTTAGTCGCAGTTGCATTACCTAATGTGCTGTTTGCCGCAGTGATATTGTTCACTGTAATGTCGTCAGCTAAGTCGTAAGTTACTTTGCTTGTTGTGCCATCTGTTGAGATGTTTGCAACTAAGTTTTTACCAGAAACATAGCTTACGGTATCGCCTGGGTTAATTTGTGCAGAACTTCCACCTTGCACCACTTTTTGTTGGGTATCACCAACATTAATGGTGTGGAACGCATTGTTTACGGTATTTACTAATGTAGTTGCATTCACAATACCATCACCGTTTGTAGTTTCCGCACGACCATTGTTATTCGTGGTTGTACCTGAAGTAACGGCTTCTAAATTACCTGTGGTTGTATTTACTGTGATTGTTTTATCATCAGTTTTCGCAGTAACGACATAGTCATAACCGCCAGATGTAGTATTTGATACGTTTGTAACATTCACACCGTGCGTACCAGTAATGTTTTCATTACCTGCTTTAGCGGTTGCGGTTGTTGCATTTAACTGGCTTAAATTCACCGCGTCATTGTCGCTTGTACCGTTAGATACGTTGTGAATTTGGTTGCCACCCATATCGATGTTTGAACCTGAATCGATAGTTAAGTTACCACCTTTCAAGTTTTCAGCTTCAACAGTTGTTGCATTCACATTTCTCACATCAATATCTTGTGATAAACCGTAAGTAATCACATCACCTGTGATATTCGCCTCTAAGTTTTTACCTGCAACATAAGAAATCTTATCGCCGGCACCAATTTGTACTGAACCTTCGTTGCTAGTAACTTGGTCAGTTGTGCTTTTTGAAACTGCGGTGAAATAAGCGTTATTAATTGCATCAGCCACAGAACTTGCATTCACTAAGCTAGAACCTTTATCGCCCGCATCTGCTTTACCCGCATCAGTTGTGCCAACTGCTGTAGTAACCGCAGAAACATTACCGTCTTTAATGGTAACAGTTGAACCATCAGTTTTCACATCAAAAGTAAGGTTGCCGTTGTCTGAACGTGCAGTAGTTGCATTACCATTGATGAAGTTAATATCTGTGTTTGTTTTATCAATAGTTTCCGCTTTTTCACCATTTACAGAAGTGGTGAAGTTTTGCAATGCAGAATCTGCGGTGTTTTTAACTTCTTTTAACTGGCTTACGTTTACTGCATCAGTATCATCAGTACCCGCTGTTACGTTATGGATTTTGTTATTACCCATATCAATGTTGCCATTCGGACTAACAGTTAAGTTACCAGTGGTTAAGTTCGTTGCAGTCGCATTACCTAACGTGCTGTTTGCAGCAGTTAAGTTATTGAATTTAACGTTTTCAGTAGTTTGAACCGTGAAGTTAGCACCGTTTTGAACCACTTTGATGTTATCGCCAGCGGTTAAAGTAACGGTTTCACCTGGATTAACGACTTCATTGCTTGTGCCGCTTACTTCACCCGTACCAGTTTTCGCTGAAGTTGTAACGAAACCACTATTGTTGATTGCAGCTGCAATAGAACTTGCGTTCATTAAATCCGTTGCATTACCGCCAGAAGTTACGGCAACTTTACCTGTGTTATCAGGGGTTAATGTTGTGGTTACCGCTTTAACGGTGTAGTTTGAGCTGCCGTCTGGGTTAGTGGTGTTAGTTACCAAAATACCATTTTCACCAGTGATGTTTTCATTCGCCGCATTTGCAAGGCTAGTGGTTGCATTTAACTGGTCTAAGTTCACCGCATCAGTACCTTCAGTACCTGCTTTCACGTTGTGAAGTTGGTTATTACCCATATCCACATTTGAATTCGGTTTAACAGTGAAGTTAGAAACTGTGGTATTACCTAAAGTGCTGTTCGCCGCTGTAATGTTATTTACAGTGATGTTTTCAGCCAAGTCATAAGTAATATTTGTGTTTGTGCCAGAAGTCGCGATATTAGAAACTAAGTTTTGACCAGCAACATAAGTGACGGTATCACCTGCTTTAACTGGATCTGAGCTTCCGCCTTGCGTGATAGCTTGTTTAGTCTCACCCACTGCAACAGTATGGAACGCATTGTTTACTGTATTTACAAGTGTTGTCGCATTCACAATACCACCGCCGTTTGTGGTTTCCGCACGGCCATTGTTATTCGTTGTTGTGCCAGAAGTAACCGCTTCTAAATTACCCGTTGTTGTATTTACTGTGATAGTTTTATCATCAGTTAAAGCTTTAACAACGTAATCTGTACCGCCAGTTGTGGTGTTGGTTGAATTAGTAACGTTCACACCGTGCGTACCGGTAACGGTTTCTTCTGCCGCTTTCGCTAATGCGGTGACGTTAGAGATGTTATCGGTTAATTGTTGCAATGCCACGGCATCGTTCGGTTGGGTACCGTTAGATACGTTTTGAATACGGTTATTACCCATATCCACAACGTGGTATGGTGTAACAGTGAAGTCGCCGGCTACTGTTGCTGGACCATTAACTTTTAAAGAACCGCCCGTAATAGAGCCATTTGATGTAAGGGTATTTGCGGTTAAATCACCGCCGAAAACAGGACTTTCAGCAAATTGAATAACCAAAGTACTTTCATTCGTTACTGCTGTATTAATGTTATGAGAGCTCGCCGTTTTTGAACTATCCATCGTACCAACGACATTAAGCGTTTCACCATTTTTTCTATTAACTGTACCGCCAGAATTTCCTGCAAAATTCAAGCTCACGTTATTCACCGCACCAGCCACAGTTGAAGCATTCACAAGGCTGTCGCCAGTAGTTGCTACGGCTGTTTTATTTGTGCCTGTTGGTGTGATGTCGCTGGTTACCGCAGTGATGTTATTGCCATCAAGTTTAATGGTTTTACCGTCGGTATTTACATTATAAGTAATGTTAGTTTTGGTTACGTTGCCATTGCCGTCATCTGCAACTTGATCAATAACTGCCGTTGTGCCCGTACCGTTTACGAAGTTAATCACATCAGATTGTTTAACTTTCTTATCTTCGGTTGTGCCGTTTTCTTGCAATTCCCAACCCATATTTAATAGGTAGTCGGTTACCGCATAAAGTTGTGAACCGTTGATTGCGTCGGTAGAACCTGCAGAGATGTTACCAGAGGCTACGTATTTGATTTGGCGTGGATCGGTTGCATTACCTACAGAAACGTAATTACCAGAATCCCCTTCAGCAACTACACCAGAAAAGCCTTCAATATGTGCACCTGAAATATCCACGAATTTTTCAGGGGTCGCAGGTGAACCTGTTGAACCATCACCTAACACCACAGAACCTGAATCGGCAGCAGTAACGTTGTTACCTAATACAACAGTGTTGTTACCAGTAACGGTGTTGTTATAACCTACCGCAGTAGAATCATCTGCTTTAATCGTGTTGTTATTACCTAATGTATTTGAGTGATTACCTGTAAGCGAAGTATTCGCACCAAAGGCATTTGAAGCATCACCAGTAACAGACGTTCTTGTGCCAAAGCCGTTTGAAGAATCACCAGTAACACCTGAACCCCAACCAACGATTTGTGAGTATTCACTGCCTGCAAAAACGTGTGCGTTCTGACCTATTGCCACAGAGCCACGAGCGTCTGCTTCAACGGTCGCCCCGCCACCAATCGCAGTAGAAACTTCAGATTCTGTTTTTGAATTCTGACCCACCGCAACTGCTTGGTTTTGGCTTGCATTAGAACCTGCACCGACGGCAATAGCACCTTGTTCTCCAGCATCACTTTGTACCGCTTTTGCTTGAGCACCAATCGCAACACCATTATTTGTTGAATTAGTGATATAACCGATAGATACAGCATTAACCTCAGATGCATTTGCCGTATGACCGATGGCTACAGTATAAGCGCCCGACGCATTTGCATTTAAACCGACGGCAACTGAAGGTCCCGCAGATGTATTAGCACTTGCATTATTACCAACGGCAATACCTGAGTATTGAGCATCAGCATCTTTACCAATAACAATGGCATTACTATGTGCTTCACTACCTTCACCAATGGCGATACCGTAGGTTGCATTTTCTTGCGCTACCCAATTACCACCACTTGTAGCTAGATTATCAACTGTACCATAGACAGGAACCCACTGGTCTGCTGCTTGTGCAGTGCCAATAGTTGCACCCATAAGGCCTGTACCCGCAACCGCAATGGCAACCGCAGAAAGTGACACTTTCGCCGTGCTGCTTGATTTTGTTTTTCCTTTTGCTTTACCCAATTCTGAGGTGACCACAAAAGCCCCAATGCTCGCATTCCAAATTACGCGGAAAATTTTATTCATTT
Source organism: Lonepinella sp. BR2474 (assembly GCF_051851555.1). Lineage (NCBI taxonomy): Bacteria > Pseudomonadati > Pseudomonadota > Gammaproteobacteria > Pasteurellales > Pasteurellaceae > Lonepinella > Lonepinella sp. BR2474. Next base: position 391,450 of record NZ_JBPDVH010000002.1, read on the forward strand.
AAATACCCTATTTAATGTAAACGAATGACACACATTCGTTTATTGATGAAGAAAAAAACTGCGACATTTCCAGTGTCGCAGATGAAATAGGCAAAAAAAGCAGAGACTTCGCCCCTACTTAATCTACCCGACGACGTTGTTCCAACTAACTTAACGGAAACAAGACAACCATACATCCGTTGCCTCTAATAAGCCCTAACTTTATTAAAATCCCTAAAGCTAGCCTACACACGCCGTTTAATTTTCAGTTAAAACATAAAAAATCGTTGTCATTATACACCGATTATTTTTGAACACAACAACAACAACAACAACAACAACAACAACAACAACAACAACAACAACAACAACAACAACAACAACAACAATTAATTATGATGTTTTTTTGAGCATTTAGCAATACAAGAGGTCTGACCAGATATTCAAAGGAAATAATAAATTAAAAGGCCTCGCACTGGTGTACGAGGCTTAAATAAAGTGGGGTACATTCGGAAATGCGAAAGACTTGTTTAAAAACGAGCGAGAAGTAGCCCGATAATTAGTCCCCGTTTAATTCATTAATTTCTTCACTTCCTCAATCGGTAAACCGACCATTTCAGAAACAAATTGTACATCAAGACCTCTATTCAACATATTTCTGGCGCTATCTTTGAGCCCTTCTAAGCGTCCTTTTTTCAAGCCTTGCTCTAATCCTTGCTCTAATCCTTGCTCTAATCCTTGCTGTAACCCTTGCTGTAACCCTAACTCCATTCCCTCTTCTTTCCAATATTGTTTTACCGCATATTCGTCCCATTTACGTTTTAGGCTAACATCATACATTTGTTTTTCCTCCTGATTAAGTTGGGTGTATTCGGCAATGCTAAAAACTTGTTCGAAGACGGGCGAAAAATAACCCGATAATTAGTCCCCGTTTAATTCATTAATTTCTTCACTTCCTCAATCGATAAACCGACCATTTCAGAAACAAATTGTACATCAAGACCTCTATTCAACATATTTCTGGCGCTATCTTTGAGCCCTTCTAAGCGTCCTTTTTTCAAGCCTTGCTCTAATCCCTGTTCTAATCCTTGCTCTAATCCTTGCTGTAACCCTTGCTGTAACCCTAACTCCATTCCCTCTTCTTTCCAATATTGTTTTACCGCATATTCGTCCCATTTACGTTTTAGGCTAACATCATACATTTGTTTTTCCTCCTGATTAAGTTGGGTGTATTCGGCAATGCTAAAAACTTGTTCGAAGACGGGCGTTTGGAAGTGCGCTGAAAATTGGTCTAGTTTGGGCATGTTTTTGAGTAAAAATAGCCATCTTTCTAAATCTGTTTCTAACTGGTCTTCGGATTTGTCAAAATTTAGCAGCTCAATATAAATAAATCTCAGTTTATCATAAAAAATTTCGCCTGTCTTTTGGTCACATAGACAAATATTATGCAATACATTTTGGCTTTGAGAGAGTTGAAAATTATCCATAATAGCAATCACATAAACTTCACTAATGTCGTAAGCCCATTCTGCTCGGTTGCCGTGGGGTGCTTGATCGCTAATAAGTTTAGCCCCGTAATAAATAGTACGTTGTTTAAAATGGGCTTGTTTACTGCGTTGTACTTCAATAATAAATTGGCTGCCGTCGTCTGCGGTGCAGGTCAAATCAAAAATCACAGTACCTTGTTCTTCAGTGGCACCTGGGTGCTCGTTTTTGTTGTACATCAGATCTTTGATAATTTTTCGACCTTGAAAGAGATCATTTAAAAAGGCAATTAAAACGGCTTTGTGACTTTCTCGGCCAAATACACGTTTAAAACCGTAGTCAGTGGTGAGATCGAGATAACGGGTAGGTTGAGGTCTGTACATATTCTGGGTTCCTTAGTTGTTTGAAGAAACCCAGTTTAGGAGGTAGGGGACGAAAATTGCAAGAATGGATGTGTCGTTTTGGAATCAAGATCACAAAAATTGATCTCGTAAGGGGCAAAACTGCATGTATTAATCAGCTACGCCCCTGATTCTGATTCCGCTTTTAAACGAGCAATCAATTTCGTATTCGCCGGCGGAAATAACCCCGCATCCAATTCACTTTGCGCTAGCCAAAATCCCTCTTGTCCCTCACGGCCAAAGGGTTCGCCGACCCATTCTTCTACGAGATAGAAATAAAAATGAATAATTTTGGTCGGGTATTCAAATAAAAATTGCTCAAAAAGTACCGCACTTAGCACATGCAAGCCGATTTCTTCTTCAATTTCACGTTTTAAGGCTTGTTCTGGCGTTTCGCCTTTATCCACTTTGCCCCCCGGAAATTCCAAAGATTGCGCAAAATCTTGTCCCTCAAGGCGTTGAGTGAGATAAATTTGGCCAAATTCATTACGAATAATACCTGCTGCGACCTGTACCGATTTTTTCTTCATCGCATGATGTTCCTATAAAAAAGAGTGCAGTTTTCACCGCACTCTGCTTGATTAAACCTGAGTCGCTCGATTGCCATGGCAATGCTTATATTTCTTGCCCGAACCACAAGGGCAAGGTTCATTACGACCAATTTTGCGTTCGCTTTCCGCCATGGCCACTTGTTCATTCACTTCTTCCGTGGCACCGTTGTATTCTCGGGCTTTGGCTTGTTGTTCGGCAGCTTGTTGTTGCTGTTGTTGCGCTTGTTCCACTTCTTCCGCAGAACGCACTTGCACTCGGCTGAGAGTTCTCACCACATTGAATTTTAACGCCTCGAGCATGTCCGTAAACATCGCAAAGGATTCTTTTTTGTACTCTTGTTTTGGATCTTTTTGCGCATAGCTGCGTAAGTGAATGCCCTGACGTAATCTGTCCATGGCGGCTAAATGTTCTTTCCAAAGTTCATCAAGGGTTTGTAACATAATGCCTTTTTCAAAGTTACGCATGGTTTCTTCGCCGACCATTTCTTCTTTGCGTTGATATTCGCTGATGGCGGCCTCGACGACTCTTTCACGTAAGGTATCTTCGTTAAATTGATTGTCTTCCTCTAACCAATGTTGAATCGGTAAATCCAAGGCGAAATCTTGACGTAAACGGGTTTCTAAACTCGGGATATCCCATTGTTCTTCCAAAGATTGTGGCGGAACATATTCATCAATTACCGTATTAAACACATCGGTACGAATGGCTGCAATGGCCTCAGACACGTCGCCGTTATCCAATAATTCATTGCGTTGTGCATAAATCGCATGACGTTGATCGTTGGCCACATCATCATATTGCAACAGGTTTTTACGACCATCGAAGTTATGCGCCTCCACTTTGGCTTGGGCCGAGGCAATCACTTTGGCCAACAATTTGGATTCCATGGCCTCGCCCGCGGTGCTAAAGGCTTTGCGCATCATATTCAGCTTGCCCTCGTTTAAGTAAATACGCATTAACGCATCATCTAAAGAAAGATAAAAACGAGAGGAACCAGGGTCACCTTGACGGCCAGAACGCCCACGCAACTGGTTATCAATACGGCGTGATTCATGGCGCTCGGTGCCGATAATATGTAACCCGCCCGCTTGCATCACGATATCATGACGTGCTTGCCATGCGGATTTAATCGCCTCAATTTGTTCTAGCGTTGGGTTGTCTAGTTTGTCAATTTCCGCTTTCCAGTTACCGCCTAACACAATATCTGTACCACGGCCGGCCATATTGGTGGCAATGGTGACCGCCCCCGGATAACCCGCATTGGCCACAATTTCCGCCTCTTGGGCGTGGAATTTGGCGTTTAATACATTATGTGGAATGCCTGCTTTTTTCAGTTCATTGGAAAGCAATTCGGATTTCTCAATAGAGACCGTACCGACCAACACAGGCTGATGACGAGCCACGCAATCTTTAATATCTTCAATAATCGCATTAAATTTATATTGCTCGGTTTCAAACATGACGTCTGTTCGGTCATCACGGATCATTGGACGGTTGGTTGGGATCACCACGGTTTCTAAGCCATAAATTTGTTGAAATTCAAAGGCCTCGGTGTCTGCTGTCCCCGTCATACCGGCTAATTTTTCGTATAAACGGAAATAGTTTTGATAGGTAATGGAGGCGACAGTTTGGTTTTCCCCTTGAATTTTCACGCCCTCTTTGGCCTCAATGGCTTGATGTAAACCATCTGACCAACGGCGCCCCGCCATGGTACGGCCAGTGTGTTCATCCACGATCACGATTTCACCGTCTTTGACCACATAATCCACGTCTTTTTGGAATAAGGTATGGGCTCGCAAAGCGGCGTTAATATGATGAACCAACCCCAAACGTTGTGGCGAATACAGACTTTCATTTTCGCCCATCAAACCTTGTTCAATCAGCCATTGTTCGCATTTTTCTTGACCTCGTTCGGTCATATTCACTTGCTTGTGTTTTAAATCTAAAGAGTAGTCGCCCTCCCCTTGGAAATCCTCACTGTCCTCTTTTTCTTGTTCAATTAAAATTGGCGCTAACTTATTGATGGCAATATATAATTCTGAGCTGTCCTCGGCGGGTCCTGAAATAATTAACGGGGTACGTGCCTCATCAATTAAAATGGAATCCACTTCATCCACTAAGGCGTAATGCAACGGACGTTGAAAGCGTTCTGCGGCGGAATGGGCTAAATTATCCCGTAAATAGTCAAAGCCTAATTCACTGTTGGTGGCATAGGTGATGTCTGCTTGATAAGCCTCACGTTTCACTTCGGGCGGTAAACCTGGGACGTTGACCGCAACGGTCATACCTAAAAATTCAAATAATGGGCGGTTAGTTTCCGCATCACGGCGAGCCAAGTAATCATTGACTGTCACCACATGCACGCCTTTACCAGTTAAAGCATTGAGATAACAAGGCAAGGTGGCGGTTAAGGTTTTCCCCTCACCGGTACGCATTTCGGCAATATTGCGGTTGGTCAGCACCATGCCACCTACGAGTTGCACATCAAACGGGCGCATGCCTAAGGTTCGTTTACTGGCCTCACGCACCGTGGCAAAAGCCTCGGGTAAAAGTTGTTCAAGGGTTTCGCCTTGGCTCAAACGTTGACGAAACTCAGCGGTTTTTGACCGCAGTTCGTCATCGGTTAAGGCCTCAAAGGTGGGTTCAAGGGCATTGATTTTTTTAACTTGTTTATTTAAACGGCGTAATACACGGTCGTTACGACTACCAAAAATTTTGGTGGCAATGGTTGTTAACATAATATTGTTTCTCTTTATAAAAATAGATGGCGTTTTCGTCAAACACGAAAACAGGGAAATAAGAATAACGCAATATTATGCTAACGGACTGCCTCGAATCGGCGCATGTTCGGCCAAAATAGCGGCCACAAAGTGCGGTTGAAATTCCGCCTGTTTTATCGCCATCACCCCATGGGCAGGCGGATAATTAGCCGGCTGAATCTCTTGCTGACTCTGATAAATCGCACGCAATACCTGTTGTTGCATGGATTGGTTTTGATAGGCGGGCGGATAGTCCGCTGAACGCTCCACCACCTGAACATCAGGCAAGGCAAAGATCGCAATCATACTGACGAGTAATTGCGACCAGAAATTGTGCTTACCTTTTGTTAATGTCATTATTTTTAGTTATCTCAGAAAAAGTGATCGAATTATACCGAAAATCCGTTAGAATGTCGTTAAATATTGGGACGATTGATGAGAAAACAAGCGATGAAACAAAAACGTTATGAAAAAGCCGTCAATATCAAGGATCTGTTAGCCAGATCAGAGCTGGCGAAGATCATGAAAAAAGGCTTATTAATTCATGAATTAAATGAGAAATTAGGGAAGATTTTTCCGGCTCAATTTAAAGGTTTCTATCGCCTTGCGAATTTCAGCGAAAATAGCCTGAATATTGAAGTGGCCAATGCCATGGTGCGACAAAGTTTGTTATTTCATCAACAGACATTGTTGGGCATGATTCAACAAGACATGCCCCATATAACGAAATTGACGTTTAGGATTAATCCAGCATTGGGGCAAGGAAACTGAAAGTGCGGTGTGTTTAACATCAGATTATTTTCACCGCACTTTTCCTTTGCATAACGTTTAGCGCTAAACATCAAACATGGTATACCGACGAATCTGATCAAAATCCGTGCGATTGTATAATTGCCCATTCTCAAAAATAAGCTGTAATTTATCGTCACTGAAATCCGTGTCAGCGGTTAAGCCGTCAATGTAATGATCTAAATCCACCACTTTGACTCGTCCCTTTTGGGATTTTTTCAACCCGCTGTCTGTTTTCGGGGCTTTGAAAATCGCTTTCTCAACCCCGTTGATCGTAATCGAGGTGGCTTTGACCGCAAAACCGAGGGTATCTCTTGTATTGCTTTGATACGTACGGGAGCCGACGCCAAACACGATATTACTGGAGGCAAACCCTTTTTCTTGTAATCCCTTGAGAATATTCACCATTTTCTCAAAGTTTACGCCATCACCATAAATAACGCCGATATGCGGATCTAACACTTTATAGCCTTTACGATTGACCGTGCCACCAAAAATATCCCATAAACTTTCCACTAAGCCTTTGCGTTCTACCTCAGTTTCAGCTTGCGCATTGCCACACAAAATTGCCATGGCCTCGCCACTGTCAGGACGAATAACGACACGGGCATGTTCAGGGCGAGCCATAATTTCATCTTTTAACAGCGGTAAATTGACGGCAATGTTATGCCAAAAATCCGTGGTATCTGCCACGATTGAAATCATATTATTCGGGAATTTCTGCATAAGATAACGAAAAGTCGGCAATTCATCCACACCGTGAGAACTCATGACGGAATGTTCACTGGCGGGAATTGAGGTACCGACTAAATTTTGGCTGCCGTAGTAATAATCCACATAAGAAATGGCCGGAATGGTATCGGTGCCTAAAAAGGCGGTTAAATGTCCTGCGCCCGAGGTTTCTGCACTTTCTAAGGAACTCATGCCTCGCATAGAAAAATCGTGCGATTGAAAATTAATATGATCGTGGTTATCACAGGTTTGTTCGGCATATTGCAACAAGGTTCGACGATATACTCGGGCAATGGAGGCGGAGGTAATCGGTTGCCATAGAGACACATTAATCAAGGTTTCCACATAATTGGTCAGCCAGAAAAAATCCTTATGGGTATTTTCAATGGTCATCATTGGCACCCGCATGGCCACCGATTGCCCCTCCGGAATGGCTTTAATGCGGAGCGGTAAATAGCCTAAATCATGTAATTGTGCAATATGTTCGCCCGTAGTGTCCATACCTAAGGTGCGCTGAATAAACGCCACATATTCCTTGACGACTTGCTGTTTTGGGCGAGCAAAAAAGTTCAGATTAAAATAGTTCAGCAAATATTTAATAATAAAGGCTTGAAAACCAAAGGAAACCGCACGATCCAAATGGGGCGCTAAGTGATTACTGCGAGGCGTGAACGTGCTGTAAATAATTTCGGCATGCTCAGGATATTGTTCTCGGTGAGAGACTTTATAAAAATCACATAACAACATAGGAATGGCTGTTGTCGGTTGTAAATAAGGGGGTTGGGGTTGAGAATGTAGCATAAAACTTTCCTCACATGTCAATTCAGTGGTGAAAAGTTTAGCAAATTTCCATAAAAGAGGAAATATATATTACAAATTTATTTTATATTGCAAAAATAGTCGTATTTTGTAATATTTATTTCACTTTAAACACGGCAATTAATTCCCCGACCTTAATACGGCGAGCGCCATGTTGGCTGATGGAACGCTGTACTCGGATTTTGCGAAATCTGGCGCCTTTGTAAATCTGACGAGTAAATTTCGTGTCGTGGTTGGAAATTAATACCGGAATATTCCGCTCTAATTGGGTTTGTTTCGCCAGTTCCGCCAACGCCTGTTGGTGTAATAAGCCGAAATCATGACCGGAATATTGGGTGAAGTTGCTACTTTGCGTTAAAGGCGCATACGGCGGATCGCAATAGATCACCGAATGTTCATCTGCCATGGCAAAGGTTTGCTGAAAATCGCCACAAATAAACACCGCACTTTGCGCTTTTTCGGCGAAATAACGCATTTCTTGTTCAGGAAAATAATGGTTTTTATAGGCGCCAAAAGGCACATTAAATTCGTTGTTGGCGTTGTAACGACATAATCCGTTAAAGCCAAAACGGTTTAAATACACAAATAAAACTGAACGGATAAAAGGATCCGTGGAACGGTTAAATTCTTCACGACGGGCGTAATAATAACTTGCTGAATTGGCCTCGGGATGGAAGAAAATCGGTTTCAACGTATTGATATAATTTTCCACATCGGCTTTTATGGTATTAAATAGGTTTATCAGATCGGGATTGATATCCGCTAAAATATAGCGTTCAAACTGGCTATTTAAAAACACCGAGCCAGCGCCCACAAAAGGTTCAACAAGGCATTGTTTCTGTTTTGGCAACAGTCGATTAATATCATCCGTTAAGCGAAATTTGCCCCCCGCCCATTTTAAAAAAGCGCGGTGTTTTTTTACGGATTTTTTCGCCTGTTTTGCCATGAGATAAAAAGCAACTAATCAGTTTGCGTACAAGCCATAATGGCGGATAACACCAAGGCTTTGTCAATGTCGCTTGTGACATAGGCTTGCCCTAAATGGCGTAACAACACCAAACGCAATTTACCCGCTAACACTTTTTTATCACGCATCATGTGCGGCAAATAATCCTCGGGTTGCATGGTATCGGGACTGACCGTTGGCAAATTGGCTCGGGCTAATAATTTCTCTAAACGCCCGACGTCTGCTTGGCGGATATTGCCGAGTTGTTCAGATAACGCTGCCGCCATCATCATGCCTACGGCGACTGCCTCACCATGTAACCAGTTGCCATAACCCAAATGGGTTTCAATGGCATGACCGAAGGTATGCCCTAAATTTAATAAGGCACGGTCGCCTTTTTCGGTTTCATCACGGGCCACCACGTCCGCTTTAATCTGACAACAGCGAGCAATACAATATTGCAATTCCGCTTGTTTTAAGGCGACGAGCTGATCAATATGCTGTTCTAACCAATCAAAAAACGGTAAATCTAAAATGGCGCCGTATTTAATCACTTCCGCCAAACCCGCATTGACTTCCCGTTTCGGTAAGCTGTTCAGCGTCAAGGTGTCTACAATCACGGTGATGGGTTGATAAAACGCCCCAATCATGTTTTTGCCTAACGGGTGATTAACGGCCGTTTTGCCGCCCACGGAGGAATCCACTTGCGCCAATAACGTCGTCGGGATTTGAATAAATTTAATGCCACGTTGATAACTTGCTGCTGCATAGCCCGCCACATCACCAATCACACCGCCACCCAAGGCGATCAGCGTGGTATCTCGGCCGTGATTTTCTTTTAAAAGTGCGGTGAAAATTAAGTCTAAAGATGGCAAGGTTTTGTATTTTTCGCCATCCGGTAATAACACATGGCTCACTTGGCAACCGATTTTTTCAAGGGTTTGCGTGACCGTGGCTAAATACAAGGGTGCAACGGTTTCATTACTCACAATCATCACTTTATCGCCCGCTTTCAACGGATAAACAGCGGGATCTTTGAGTAAGTTTTCGCCAATGTAAATGGGGTAACGGCGTTCTTTTAATTCAACATTGACAGTTAACATATTGCACCTTTTAACCTTAATTCAGGGAGAAATTAATTTTGAAAATTATCAATCAAATCAATAATCTGATTGGCCATTAATTTCGCACTTTGTTCATCTGTGGGTAACACGATATCCGCAATTTCTTCATATAACGGATTACGTACTTTGGCTAAATCTTCCAACACTTGGCGCACATCATCTACCCCTTGCAATAACGGGCGTTTTTTATCACGTTGAGTACGTTCATATTGTTTATCCACGGTGGTTTTTAAGTAAATTACAATGCCCCGTGCGGATAAATGATTTCGGGTATCTTTTGACAACACTGCGCCACCGCCCGTGGACAGCACGATCCCTTGACGCTGAGTGAGCTCGCTAATAATACGTTCTTCACGTTTGCGAAAACCCGCCTCGCCCTCAATATCAAAAATCCAGCCAATATCGGCCCCTGCCCGAGATTCAATTTCATTATCGGAATCAACAAATTCCATGCTTAGTTGTTGGGCCAACTGACGACCAATCGTGCTTTTGCCCGCCCCCATAGGTCCAACTAAAAAAATATTACGTTTTTCTGCCATTGTTATTATCTTTTCATTATTATTAAAGTAAAAAATTGACCCAATATCGTAAAAATTTCTCAACGATAAAAAAAGGATCACCAAAACGGCGGAATTATCTCAATAAATGCCCTATGTTTTCAACCTTAAATCGCAATTTATTTTGATTCTTCCACCAAATATCACTTATCCCCTTGGATGAAATTTCTCATGCAAGCGTTTTAAGCGTTCTTTTGCCACATGGGTGTAAATTTGCGTGGTGGATAAATCGCTATGCCCAAGCAACATTTGCACCACTCGCAAATCCGCCCCATGATTAACTAAATGGGTGGCAAACGCATGACGTAACACGTGTGGTGACAGGCTTTCGGTATTAATTTCCGCTAAAATCGCATAATGTTTAATGCGGTGCCAAAAGGTCTGCCTTGTCATTTGTACGGCTCGTTTACTTGGAAACACCACATCTGAACTTTGCCCATTCAGCAACATCGGACGCCCATATAACACAAACTGATTGACCCAATAAGCCGCCTCCTCGCCCATTGGCACAATGCGTTCTTTATTGCCTTTACCAATCACCCGCACCACGCCTTGTTGTAAACTGATACTGTCCATGGTTAAGGACACCAATTCCGTCACTCGTAGACCGGTAGCATATAACAGCTCCAACATGGCTTTATCCCGTAATTCGAGCGGTTCATCAGTACAAGGGCAATCAAGTAAATCGCCCACTTGTTCTTCGCTTAAATATTTCGGTAGGCGACTGGGTAATTTCGGTGAACTTAATACTGCACTAGGGTCATCTTGGCGGTATTGTTCCCGATACAAATATTGAAATAATTTGCGCATAGCACTGAGCAAACGTGCCGTGCTAGTAGCCTTATAGCCTTTGTCGACACGTTCACCGAGAAATTGTTGTAAATGCACCGCATCCACTTCGATCAGGCTCAGCATTTGCTTGGCTGACCAGTCAGACAGTGCGGTGAGATCAAGGCGATAAGACTGAATCGTATTATCTGACAAGCCCTTTTCTAACCAGAGTTCATTTAAAAATAAATCAATCAGTGCGTTATCTTTCATGCTGCTTTACATTATAACCCAAAATCTTCAGGTAAATGTTTCAAAATATCCCCCCAAATGGCGGTACTGCGTTCACGGTGTAACGCCATACAAGCGGCCACTTGCTCGCTATCTTTCATTTCACAAGCCTGTTGCAAGGCTTGATAAAAGGCCAAGGCAATTTGACGTGAAGTGGGATTCACAAAAAATAAATGCGCCACCTGATGATACATTTGCTTAAAGCTATTTAAAATCAAGCCATACACCGGTTTATTGGCAATAAAGGTAAATTGACGGAATAAATAATAATCAAATTTTGCATAAGCCTGTGCGTCGTCAGAAAGTGCGGTTAAATTCTCGAATAATTTTAAAGATTCCTCTGGATTCAGACGAACCGCCTCAGGAATATAATATTCCGCCATTTTGGTACGCAGTGACACCACATTAGCAATAATGGTTGGCATAATGCCACGATCAAGCTGAATAATTTTACTGATAATATTCGGTCCGCCGGTTTCCCAAATATTGTTCACATGGGTCGGTTTACCATGTTGAATACTCAACCACCCCTCTCGAGCCAAACGTTGTAGCACTTCACGTAAGGTGGTGCGAGTCACACCGATTTTATCCGCTAATTCACGTTCTGCAGGTAAGTCGGTGCCAGCAGGAAAATGCTGATTCCAAATACTTTGCACAATATATTCTTCGGCTAAGGCCGCAGGGCTTTGTGCTTTTAATAATGGTTGTCGATTCGTCATATTTAGCTACTTTGTTTAATATAGATCAAAAAAATACTCAAAAAGAGCAAAGATACTAGCAATTTTTTCATTTACAGGTAAGAATAGTAGCCTATTATCAGTTTAAAATAATAAATATGCAAAGCATATTTTTAAAGGGTGTATTTATATGACGTATGTTCAAGCATTTATGAATAACTTTTTGGGCAAAAGTCCCAATTGGTATAAAGTCACGATTGTGGCATTTTTATTGATTAACCCTGTTATTTTTTGGATCAATCCGTTTGTTGCTGGATGGTTATTGGTGGTCGAATTTATTTTCACTTTAGCCATGGCATTAAAATGCTATCCTTTACAGCCAGGTGGGATGTTAGCCATTGAGGCCATCACTATCGGCATGACCAGTACCGCCCATGTTAAAGCCGAAATTATGGCGAATTTTGAAGTGGTTCTGTTACTGATTTTTATGGTGGCAGGCATTTACTTTATGAAACAATTATTGCTGTATGCGTTCACCAAATTATTGCTTCGTATTCATTCTAAAATTGTGTTATCCGTGTCATTCTGTTTAAGTGCGGCGTTTCTTTCTGCGTTCTTAGATGCGTTAACCGTGATTGCGGTCATTATCAGTGTGGGCATGGGATTCTATGGGGTTTATCACAAAGTCGCCTCAGGTGCCTCCTTTGAGGATTCCACCGACATTACCAATGACGATAAAATTAATCATCACCAACAAACTTTAGAAGATTTTCGCGCATTCTTACGGAGCTTATTAATGCACGCTGCCGTCGGTACGGCCTTAGGTGGCGTGATGACCATGGTCGGTGAACCGCAAAACTTGATTATTGCAGAGCAGTCAGGTTGGCAGTTTATTGAGTTTTTCTTCCGTATGTCACCGGTGACTATTCCTGTTTTATGTTTAGGTATCGCCACCTGTGTGTTGGTGGAAAAATTTAGCCTATTTGGCTACGGCACCAAGTTACCCCGTAAAGTCTGGTCTGTATTAGCGAAATTCGACCGTAACCAAGAAACCAAAATGACCGCACAAGATAAAGTCAAATTATGGGTACAGGTTTTTGTGGGCGTTTGGTTGATTATCGGGTTAGCGTTCCACTTAGCCTCAGTGGGCCTAATTGGGTTAAGCGTGATTATTTTAACCACCTCTTATTGTGGCATCACCAGCGAACACGAAATTGGCCGTTCTTTCCAAGAATCCTTGCCGTTCGCTGCCTTATTAGTGGTCTTTTTCTCCATTGTCGCCGTGATTATCGATCAACACTTATTTGCGCCATTAATTCACTTTGTCCTTAATGCCGCAGAAAATGTCCAACTTTTGCTGTTCTACGTGTTTAATGGCTTATTATCCGCCATTTCTGATAACGTATTTGTGGCCACAGTTTACATTAATGAGGCCAAACAAGCCTTAATGGAAAATTCTATTTCCGCCCAACAATTTGAATTGCTTGCGGTGGCCATTAATACGGGAACCAACTTGCCATCCGTGGCCACACCAAACGGACAAGCGGCGTTCTTATTCTTGCTCACCTCTTCACTTGCGCCATTAATTCGTTTATCCTATGGCAGAATGGTCTATATGGCCTTGCCTTACACCATTGTATTAACCCTTGTTGGGTTGATTTCCGTAGAATTTATTCTCCCTGGTGCCACACAATGGTTAACTAATATGGGGTTAATCGGTAGTCCACATATTCCATTGGAATCAATGGTTGGTCATTAATTTGTTAAGAAAGGAACAAGCATGCTGAATAAAATTAAAGTGCTGTCAAGCCAACGAACAATCTGGTTATTATGCCTTATTTCTGCTTTGTGCTTAGAATTGACCGCACTTTATTTTCAGTATGGCATGGAATTAAAGCCGTGCGTCATGTGTATTTATGAACGTGTCGCTTTATTTGGTATTCTCTTTTCTGCCCTGATTGGTTGCATTGCGCCCCGTTTTATGATCATGCGTTTATTGGCCTTAGGAGTCGGATTATGGGGTGCTATAAAAGGGTTATTGCTATCCATTAAACACGTCGGCTATCAACTGAATCCTAATCCGTGGGATCAATGCCCCATCAACGTCGATTTTCCCTCGACGCTCCCCTTGGATAAATGGTTCCCTGCGCTTTTTCACCCCACTGGACTTTGCAGTGAAATCAGTTGGACCTTTTTAAATTTTACCATGGTGCAATGGTTAGTGTTTATTTTTGCGGTATACAGTTTGCTTTTCGCATTCCTTTTATTAAGCCAATGCTTTGGCGGACGAGTAAAAAATCAACGTCGTTTATTTCATTAACCTATCAACAGACAAAGTGCGGTTAAATTTAACCGCCTTTTTTATTTGAGGAAAAAACATGATTATCGGACCTTATATTAACGCCGCTTGTATCATTGTCGGTGGGCTAATCGGTGCCTATTTAGGGGGCAGAATACCCGAACGCTTACGCAATAACCTCACCTTGCTTTTCGGTTTATGTTCTATGGCCATGGGCGTCGTCATGCTTGCTCGAGTTGCTAGCATGCCCGCGATGGTATTCGCCCTGTTAATCGGCACCATTATTGGGGAAATTCTGTCCGTTGAACATTTGATTAACCGCCTATCCAGTCAAGCCAAAAAAGGCGTTGAGCACTTATTCCCACAGCCCAAAAACAGCCCCTCTCAAGAAGAATTTTTACAAAAATTTGTGGGCTTAATGGTGCTATTTAGTTTCAGTGGCACGGGTATTTTTGGCGCTATGCACGAGGGCTTAGTAGGCGATAGCAGTATTTTGATTATCAAATCTTCACTGGATTTTTTTACCGCCATTATCTTCGCCACCACCTTAGGTCTTTCCGTGTGTACAATCTGTCTACCACAAATGGGCTTACAACTGATCCTCGCCTATTTGGCCATCATTATTCTGCCGCTAATTACCCCTGAAATGAAAGCAGATTTTGGCGGTGTCGGTGGTGCCATTATGATTGCTACGGGTTTACGCATTTGCAACATTAAACAATTCTCCGTGGCCAACATGCTACCTGCGTTGTTTCTTGCGATGCCTATTTCAGCATTGTGGTTATCCTTAATCACAAAATAAAAAAGTGCGGTGTAAAAAAATGCTATTTTTACACCGCACTTAACGCATATGGACGTACTAAAACAATTCTTCTTGCACACCACCAGACGGATTGACTGGCGGTAAATGGCTGTCGCCACTTGGTTTTGGTTTAAACCGATCTAACACACCTTGCGGGACATAATAGCCTCTTTCTTGAACAAAGGCACGTTTCGGTTCCGTTCCTTTAATGAAATATTCGACTCGACCGCCACCATTAGAAAGCAGACCTGATGCAATATCAATTTGTTTTTCAACAATATTAGCGGGTAATATGTTCTCTCTTTCAGGCATATCTTGTAAGCTAGTTTTCATGTAGGCAATCCACGCAGGCATGGCACTCGCTGCCCCCGTTTCCCCACGCCCGAGATTACGTTTACTGTCATCAAAGCCGATATACACGGTGGTCGTAATATTCGCCCCAAACCCCGCATACCATGCAACTTTAGAATTATTGGTTGTCCCCGTTTTTCCGCCAATATCCGAGCGTTTAATTTCATTAGCCATGCGCCAACTGGTCCCTTTCCAACCAACCCCTTTCTCGCCAAAAATAGCGCTATTCAGGGCGCTGCGAATCAAGAAAGCAATTTCCCCACTGATCACCCGTGGCGCATATTGCGGGGTAGCATTTTGCCGACTATCATCAGCCATTACACTGATTTCATCGTCTTTTAACTGACCATTTTTACCGGCCAATTCTGGGTTATCGTCCTCTACTGTTTCGATGTCATCAGGCTCGACATTGACTTCATTATTTTGCACTTGCTGCCCCTGTTCGAGCGCTGAAGTGTTTTCTTGATAACCGTCAATTTTCTCTTGCGTGGTGTCATAAATCACAGGAATATCATCACAACGCAAACAGGCCATTTTCGGGTTGGCCACAAAAATTTCTTTGCCCGTATTATCCAACACTTTTTCCACTAAGTACGGTTCAATTAAAAATCCCCCATTATCAAACACCGCATAGGCTCTGGCCATTTCTAACGGGGTAAAAGAGGCGGCACCGAGTGCCAAAGATTCACTGGCAAAATATTGTTCTCGTTTAAAGCCAAAACGTTGCAGAAACTCGGCCGTAAATGGCACGCCCGCCATTTGAATGGTACGAATCGCAATCATATTTTTGGATTGTCCCAATCCCACCCGTAATCGTACAGGCCCCGCATAATGATTCGGCGAGTTTTTAGGCCGCCATTCTTTTTGCCCTGGTTTTCTAATCACAATGGGCGTATCTTGCAACACACTCGACAGGGTTAAGCCTTTTTCTAACCCCGCAGCGTAAATAAAGGGTTTAATCGTTGATCCCACTTGTACCAAAGATTGGGTAGCACGATTAAATTTACTTTGCTCAAAGCTAAATCCCCCGACAATAGCCTCAATCGCACCATTATCACTATTTAATGCCACCATGGCGGAATTCACTTCGGGGATTTGTCCCAATGCCCAACTGCCTTTATCCTGTTGATATACCCAAATTTGCTGACCTGTTTTCGGCAATTTGCTGCCAGCCCATTTCATCGCCGTATTAGAAATCGTCACATTATCGCCTGAACTTAACAATAATTGCGCACTGGCCTTGCCCGTGGCTAGCACAACCGCTGGCACCAAAGGATCTGAATGCGGTAATTTACGCAATTCATCAATGATTTTTTCTGGCTCCCAAGCCTTTTCATCTTTTTTCCATAATGTGACAGCACCACGGTAACCATGACGCCGATCGTAATCCATCACATTTTTGCGCACGGCTTTTTGTGCTTGATATTGATCCTGTGACAACACTGTGGTATACACCTTGTATCCTCGATTATAGGACACATCTTCGCCATAACGTTTGACCATTTCTTGACGCACCATTTCCGTCACGTAATCTGCTCGGAAATCCAACTGAGCCCCATGATACGAGGCCACAACAGGCTCTTGAATCGCTTGATTGTACTCTTCTTGAGTAATAAATTTGGTTTCCAGCATCCGTCCTAACACCACATTTCGGCGATCCGTTGCACGCTTTAAGGAATACAATGGATTCATCGTCGATGGTGCTTTTGGCAAGCCGGCAATGACGGCGATTTCGGATAAAGATAATTCATTCAAATTCTTACCAAAATAGGTTTTAGCTGCGGCAGACACGCCATAGGAACGGTAGCCTAAATAAATTTTATTTAAATATAATTCTAAAATTTCGTCTTTACTGAGTGCATTCTCAATTTCAATGGCTAACACCGCCTCTTTGGCCTTACGCATTAAGGTCTTTTCAGGGGTTAAAAAGAAATTACGGGCCAACTGTTGGGTAATGGTACTTGCCCCTTGTGAGGCGCCACCATTGCTGATCGCCACCGACACTGCCCGAGCAATCCCTACCGGATCCACGCCATGGTGTTCATAAAAACGGCTATCTTCCGTGGCAATCAAGGCATTAATCAGTTGCTTTGGCACCTCGGCTAATTTCACCGGAATACGGCGTTGCTCGCCCACTTCGCCAATCAGTTTGCCATCAGCGGTATAAATCTGCATAGGCTGTTGCAGTTCCACGGTTTTCAAACTTTCTACGTCGGGAAGTTGTGATTTGATGTGCATATAGCCCAATCCCACCAACACACAGCCCAAAATGATCATGGTCAGTAAGCTACTTAATATTAATTTTGTGATCTTCATTCCAAAATTTACTCTTAATTAATGCGTGAATTTGATTTCTCGTTCATACTTCATGTGAATAGTATAAAGATTAACACTCTTGAACGAAAGTAAAAATAAACAGAAAAGGACAACAAATGGAAAAATTCATCAAAAAACACAACCGTCTACAAGTGGGCATCTGGGTGACCAAACATCATTATGAACTGGTTTGGTTAGAGAGCGATAAAAACGCCAAAAAAACACCGCACTTTTGCCGTGTCACACATCTTGCTATCACCGATATTCGCACCACTTTATACGAAAAACTGCCTGCACACATGACCACCCCACGGCCTTTGTCGATTGATTGGGTCACCCCCTGCTTGCCCCATCAAGTGTGGTATAAAAATTTATTGTTACAGGAACAGTTAGCAGAAAGTGAATGCAAACAGCAATGCCGTTACACCATAGAAAAGGAATTGCCAATTCCGCTTGATGAGCTTTGGTTTGATTATGTCACAACACCATTAAAACAAGGGCTACGCTTGGATATATTTGCAGTAAAAAGAGAGGTGGCACAAGGTTTATTAACCCACTTTCTGCCCTTAAAAATAAAAGTACTTGATACCATGACGGGCTGCCTTTATCGTGCCTTTCGCTATGTGTTAAACAGCACGCCCTCTGCACAAAGTTTATATATTTATCAAGATACACAATTCACCCTGTTATTCCGTCAAACTCAGCAGGAATGGCAAATTCTCTCGCAATCCAAGCAAGCAGATTTAACCGAGTTATATCAACAATTTACCCAACGCTACGAGCAACCCATTGATAAGATTTTGTACTATTCCACGCTGCCAGACTACCATTTTTCCGTGCCACATCAACGGGTCACCTCTGACATTCCCCTGATTCCCTTAGGCGCTGCGTTATGGAAGACAGGTTGGCAAATGGATTAACAAGATGAACAATAAACAAGAGAGTACAATCAATTTATTGCCTTGGCGCCTTGAACAGCATCAACAACGCAGTCGGCAAGGCCTATGGCGACTGGGTGTGTGCGTGATATTGATCGCTCTCAGCGGATTTGCGTTGGATAAAATGGCGCAACATTATCAACAGCAATATGCCGAGCTACAACAAAAACAACAGACTATCCAGTTGCAACATCATCAAATGGAGCAAAAATTAGTGCAATCTCAACAACGTTTACAGCAACAAGGCAAGCAAAGTGCGGTGGATATTTCGACGGATCTTGTCACCGCCTTATTTGATTTGCTTGCGGAGTTACCCTTGCAACAAGGCGAACTCACGGGGTTACAATTTTCCGCCCAACAATTTCGCCTGCAAGGGCTGGCTCAACAGCAAAGCGAATTTGAACAGATTCATCAATTTTTTAAACAATACCCACAAATCAAGCAATTAAAACTCGCGCAATTTTCACCGCAGTCTGATGGCAAACTGCACTTTGAATTTCAGTTACAATTCGTTAATATGGAGCACGCTCATGCCTTGGACGATATTGAATAACCCCGATAATTTATGGGGAAAATGGCTAAAACTCTCTCCACGACAACAAGGCTGTGGCCTCATTTTGCTCGCTGGCACCTTGTTATATTGGCCACTCTTTCAGGGAGGATCTCATTATTATTTATTGCAACAAACAGCACAAAGCAATCAGCAAACACAACAAAATATAGTGGCCAAACAACAGCAATTACAACAGGTTAAACAACAACTTGAACAGCATTTATTAACTCCTGAATTAGCCAATCAGGTAGCACCGATTAATCAGGCTATTCAACAATTATCAGGCGCATTGCAACTTGAAAATCAGCAATGGATTTTTAATCAAAAACCGCAGTTGAATTTGCATATTCAAGGCTATTTTCAAGATCTTCAGCAATTTATCACCGCACTTTTAACCCAACATCCCACCTTGCATTTGGTATCACTGCAAATCCAGCAAGCCGATCAGGCGGAGTATTCCATTGAAAGTGATGTGATCTTTCAATTAACCCTTGCCACCCAAAATCCTCCACCAGAAAACCCTCAATAGGAAACCCATGATATGTATCGAAAAATTACTCTCCTTTTGTTAGCTTGCTACGGCATCACTGCCCTCGCCAAAGGCGATCCCTTTGATAAACAGCAACGCACGCAAGAGGCTGCCCCTGTTCAACAGGTTGCCAAAAGTAAAGCCAATCTATGCCCAGAAAAACAGGCGACTATTTTGCCCGACAGCCCTTTTGAGCAACTCACCTTTATCGGTATTCTCCTGTTCAAGGAGAAAAAACAAATTCTGCTCCAAAATAAAGCCGGTGATGTAGAAAGTGCCTCGGAACAAGATTTGATCGGCGCAGAGGCCTATCAATTACTCAGTATCAATAAAAGCCACGCTGAATTTCAACCTTGGAAAGCGGATTGTTCAGCCGGTGAAATCATTAAACGTAAATTATAGGAACATAGCAATGCAAACATGGATTTCTGTTATTAAATTTAGCCTAAAGTGCGGTGTAATTTTGGGGATTTTTTCAAGTATGAGCTATGCCGAAAACGAAGATCCCACATTTTCTATTCGCCTCAAACAAGCGCCTTTAGTAGCCACCTTGCAACAACTGGCGTTGGAGCAAAATACCAATTTAATGATCAATGATGAACTCAAAGGCACGCTATCCTTACAGCTCGAAAATACCACGCTCGATCATTTATTTCATGCGGTGGCCAAAATTAAGCATTTGTCTTTAGTCAAGGAAAAAGGCGTATATTACCTTAATCAAGAGGATAAGGCTCCTACCGCCAATAAAGATAATATGCCCAACCTGGCGAATTTACCCAATATACCGGCAACCGCACCGCTACAAACGGCCACCATCAAACTGCAGTTTGCCAAAGCCTCGGAAATGATCAAATCCTTAACCACGGGGAGCGGTTCTCTATTGTCTGGCGAGGGAAGTATGAGTTTTGATGATCGCAGCAATGTACTTATCGTCAAAGATAATGCCCGTTCAATTAAGACTATTCGTCAACTGATCAAAGAATTAGATAAACCCATTGAGCAAATTGCCATTGAGGCCAGAATTGTCACCATTACCGATGAAAGTTTACAAGAACTCGGTGTCCGTTGGGGCTTATTTGATCCCACCACCAGTACCCACAAAGTGGCTGGTAGCCTTGCCGCCAACGGGTTTAGCAATGTCACCAACAATTTAAACGTCAATTTTGGCGCCGTCAACACGCCGGCGGGTTCACTGGCTTTACAAGTAGCCAAAATTAACGGGCGACTATTAGATCTTGAACTCACCGCACTGGAACGAGAAAATAACGTAAAAATTATCGCTAGCCCGAAATTGCTCACCACCAACAAAAAAGCCGCCAGTATCAAACAAGGCACAGAAATTCCTTATGTGTCCACCAACGAAAAAAGCGGATCACAAACCGTTGAATTCCGTGAGGCAGTGTTAGGCTTAGAAGTCACACCGCATATTTCCCAAGACAATGCTATTTTATTGGATTTGTTGGTCAGCCAAAATTCCCCAGGTACCGCCGTACAATCTGGCGAGGGCGAAGTGATCACCATTGATAAACAAGAAATTAACACCCAAGTGTTCGCCAAAGATGGGGAAACCATTGTGTTGGGTGGCGTATTTCAAGACACGCTCAGTAAAGGCGTGGATAAAGTGCCTGTGCTAGGCGATATTCCTGTAGTGAAACATTTATTCCGAAAACAAAGTGATAAACATCAAAAACGGGAATTAGTAATTTTTGTCACACCGCATATTTTAAAACAGGGGCAATCGTTGCAGGAATTTGAAAAGGGTCGAAAAACGGAATAACTAAATCCCCCCTCTCCCTCTGGGAGAGGGTTGGGGTGAGGGTAAAAAAATTTAGGCGGTGATAAACACCGCCTAAAATGAAATTATTGATTGTTTTGTACGTAATCAATCGCTGATTGAACAGTGGTGATTTTTTCTGCTTCTTCATCAGGAATTTCAATATCAAATTCTTCTTCTAAAGCCATCACTAATTCAACGGTATCTAAAGAATCTGCACCTAAATCTTCAATAAATGAAGCTTCTGGTTTTGCTTCTTCTTCTTTAACACCTAATTGTTCAACAATGATTTTTTTTACGCGTTCTTCAATGCTCATTTTTGTTTCCTATTGTAGTTTACCTAACTGGTTAGAATGATTAGTTTATGGATTTTTACAAAACTTGCAAGTGTTTTATTACAGGTCAAACCGCAAAAACCCTATACAATTGGGCTAATTCTACCATTTAGAAAGGCGTTTGGCTAGGCTAAATCGGTAATTTTCTTTGCTTTTATGCGCAATAATGCAATCGCTCATTAGACCAGCCAACGCCATCTATCCGATTGAATTTATTTTAGATCAAGGTTAAGATGAATGCCTATTCAACACCCAAAAAGGAGAAATATATGACAGATGTAGCAAAATCAACGGGAACAGGACTGATCGCTGGCATTATTAGTTGCGTATTAGCCATTTTAGGTATTTTATTTCTAGGCACGGTTTTTGTCCCCTTAGCCGCCATCACCGCACTCATTGGCAGTATTATTGCCATCAAAAACAAAAACATCGGTGGTATCGGCGTAAATATACTGGCATGGGTTTTAACCATAATCGGCTTATTCACCTCCCCATTATTATTAGGCCTAATTGGATTAGGCAGTGCCACTGGCTCAATGTAATGCCCAAAAACAAAAAAAGCAGGCAAAAGCCTGCTTTTTTAGGGCGTATGCAATACGCCCCTACCAGTATGGGCCCCGTCTTTGCCGCCTGAAAATTTTTTAATTTGTAGGAAACAAGGCAAAATCAGGGTGTGTTTTCTTTGTTACTTTCTTTTGCACAAGCAAAAGAAAGTAAGAAAATCACGCCATGTACATCCCACCATTCACATGCAACGTATTTCCTGTAATATACCCCGCATCATCACTCGCCAAAAACGCCACCGCTTTGGCAATATCTTTCGCCTCACCTAAACGACCCGCAGGCACATTTGCAAGGGTTTGGGCTTTTTGTTCTTCCGTTAACGCCTCTGTCATATCTGTCGCAATAAAACCGGGTGCCACCACATTAACGGTAATCCCACGGCTTGCGACTTCTTTGGCTAATGCTTTACTAAATCCAATTAACCCCGCTTTGGCCGCACAATAGTTGGCTTGACCTGGGTTACCCATCGAACCCACGACGGAACCAATGGTAATAATGCGCCCAAAACGTTTTTTCATCATTGAACGTAACATGGCTTTAGATAAATGGAATACGGAAGTTAAGTTGGTTTGGATAATATCAAACCATTCATCCTCTTTCATGCGCATTAACAGGTTATCACGAGTAATCCCTGCGTTATTGACTAAAATATCAATATCACCGTGATCTTCTTTGATTTTCGCCAAAACAGCGTCAATAGAACCTTGATCTGCCACATTCAACACTAAACCTTTACCCTGTTGTCCCAAATAAGCAGAAATACTCTCCGCCCCTTTTTCCGAGGTGGCGGTACCGATAACAAAGGCCCCACGGCTGACTAATTCCTCGGCGATAGCCTTACCAATTCCACGAGTTGCGCCCGTGACTAATGCGATTTTACCTTGCATCATTTTTCCTTATAAATTTAAATAGTTGAACCTTGTGCTAATTCTATACAGTGAAAATTATATCTTTTCTTTTTTTGTTCATCTTGTTGAATAACCGCTTCAAAATTCGCTTTATTCTGCTGACATTGTTCCAATGTTTTAGATTGAACAACTGGGTTCATTCCCCAAGAAGAATGTTCTGAAACCAACGCATAATCAGCCATTACATTGTATGAAAGCGTAGTCAATAACATAAACAAATATTTTTTCATGGGCAATATTCCTATAATAAAACATCTTGTACTGCTTGCAATGATTTCACATCATTAACCGCCGTCGCAGTAAGTTCTTTGACAATACGGCCCGTTAAACCTGTTAAGACTTTATTCGGCCCGATTTCCACTAACACTTCTACGCCTGATTTTGCCATTTTTTCTACACTTTCTGTCCAACGTACAGGACTATAAAGCTGGCGCACAAGTGCGGTACGAATGTCGGCACTTTCATTTTCGGTTTTCACATCCACATTGTTAATGACAGGCGTTGTTGGTGCTTTAATCGCAATGCTTTCTAACGCAACCGCTAATTGATCGGCCGCCGGTTTCATTAAAGCACAATGTGATGGTACACTCACCGCTAACGGCAAGGCACGTTTTGCCCCTGCTTCTTTACAAGCCACCGCCGCACGTTCCACCGCCGCTTTGGCACCCGCAATCACCACTTGACCCGGTGAATTGAAATTCACCGCTGACACCACTTCGCCTTGTTCGGCTTGTTGGCAAGCGGCAATAATGCTTTCGTTGTCTAAGCCAATAATCGCATACATGGCGCCTGTGCCTTCAGGGACGGCTTGTTGCATTAAGCGACCACGTAATTCCACTAATTTAATCGCATCTTGAAAATCTATGGCACCAGAGCAAACTAGGGCCGAATATTCCCCTAAACTGTGGCCTGCCATCAGCGTAGGTTGCAAATCCGGATATTGTTGTTGCCACACGCGATAAATCGCCACGGAGGCGGCTAATAAAGCGGGTTGGGTTTGCCAAGTTTTGTTTAATTCTTCGCTTGGGCCTTGTTGTACCAACTGCCATAAATCATAACCTAATACGTCAGAGGCTTGTTTAAACGTCTGTTCAACGATCGGAAATTCACTGGCTAATTCCGCCAACATACCAACAGCTTGCGAACCTTGACCTGGGAAAACCATTGCAAATTTTTTCATTTTTTATTCCTTTTTTAAATGCTTATTTCTTCTCTCTTAATCTCTGGTTCCCTCTTTTCTAATCCCCTCTCCCTCTGGGAGAGGGCTAGGGTGAGGGTGAGGGTTAAAATAAAGAGGAGGTTAATATTTAACTAACGCCGAACCCCATGTCCAGCCGCCACCAAAGGCTTCTAATAATAACAACTGTCCACGTTGAATACGTCCATCACGAATGGCTTCATCTAAGGCCACTGGCACCGTCGCCGCACTGGTATTCGCATATTTATCAAGGGTCACCACCACTTGCGACATATCCATCTCCAATTTTTTGGCGGTGGCCGCAATAATACGTAAATTTGCCTGATGTGGCACCAACCAATCCAGATCGGATTTATCTAAATTGTTTGCGGTCAAGGTTTCTTCCACCACATTGGCCAATTCACGCACGGCTAATTTAAAGGTTTCATTACCTTGCATTTGAATAAAACCCGATTGTTTTTCACCGCGCTTAGACTGCGGCAACAACAGGGTTTCATGGCGATCAGGGCTAGCATGTAAATGGGTAGAAATAATGCCTTGCTGTTCACTGGCCTCTAAAATCACCGCACCCGCACCATCACCAAATAAAATCACCGTGCCACGATCGGTTTCATCTAAATTGCGTGAATTGATATCTGAGCCAATCACTAAGGCTTTTTTCACTTGCCCTGTACGAATAAATTGATCGGCCACGGATAAGGCATACACAAAACCCGTACAAGCCGCCGCCACATCAAAAGCAATGGCATCATCAATATTTAACAAGGTTTGAATTTGACAGGCCGCACTTGGGTAAGCATGGGAATTGGTGGTAGTGCCAACCACAATAAGATCAATATCATTCGGATCAATCTGCGCTTGCGCAAAGGCGTTTTGTGCGGCTTGGTAGCCCATGGTTGCCACGGTTTCATCAGGGCGAGCAAGACGGCGTTCACGGATCCCTGAACGAGTGACAATCCATTCATCGGAGGTGTCCACCATTTTTTCCAGATCGGCGTTGGTTCTTATTTGTTCAGGTAAATAGCTACCTGTGGCTAAAATTCGACTGTGCATAATGTTCTCATTATTTTTCTAATAGCGTGCTAATCCCGCTAAAATTTTCTGTGGAATTTGTTGACGGACTTGTAATGCCGCATCTTTAATTGCATTGCTAAACGCCTCCACGTTCGCACTGCCATGGCTTTTCACTACCACGGAGGTCAATCCAATTAAAGATGCCCCATTGTATTTATCCGGATTAATGTTTTTTAAACGCTGATAACTACTAGGCAATAATTGACGCCCAAACCAACGCAATAACGGTTGGCATAATACATGCTGACGTGAATGCCCTTTGAGCATATCAATGATATTCTTCGCCACGCCCTCTAAGGTTTTCAGCGCAATATTGCCCGCAAACCCATCACTCACAATCACATCCGCTTTGCCATTGAGCAAATCATTGCCCTCAATAAACCCGATATAATTAAGTGCGGTGTCTTTTTGCAACATTTCTGCCGCCGAACGAATGGACTGATGCCCTTTGATTTCTTCTACCCCAATATTCAGCAATGCCACTCGAGGATACACCAAATTTAATTGATGTTCAGCGAAAATCGCCCCCATCAAAGCAAATTGATACAGATTTTCCGCATCACAATCAATATTGGCGCCCAGATCTAACATCACCGAACATTGCCCCTCAATGGTCGGCAAGAGGGCCAACAAGGCAGGGCGTTGAATCCCTTTCAGCGGTTGCAAAATTACTTTTGACAACCCCATTAACGCCCCCGTATTGCCCGCACTGACACAGCCTTGCGCCTCACCTTTTTGCACCGCCTCAATGGCTAAACGCATGGACGTCCCTTTACTGTGACGTAAGGCATAAGCTAAACCTTGATTATTTTCGATTTGATGGGAAGTATGACAAAGGGTCAGACGTTTGGTGAGGTTTTCAGGCACATTTGCCAGCAAAGGCGAAATCTGTTGGCTATCGCCAAACAATAGCAAAGACAACATTGGATCAGCTTCCAATGCTTTTAACGATGCGGGGATAGTAATACGGGGACCTACGTCCCCGCCCATCACATCTAACGCTAGGGTTAGACGGCTCAAGTTATTACCTTATAACAGCAATTACTTATTGATCACTTTACGACCACGGTAAAAACCGTCAGCAGTAACATGATGACGTAAATGTGTTTCACCACTTGCTTTATCCACAGATACGGCAGCAGTAGTTAAGGCATCGTGAGAACGACGCATATCACGACGTGAACGAGATTTTTTATTTTGTTGAACAGCCACGGGCTTATCTCCTAAATTTTACTTTTGCTTTAAACTAGCTAATACAGAAAACGGGTTTGGTTTTTTTGCCAATTCCTCTGGCAATTCGCCGAAAACCTGTTCCACTACGGACACTTCACAGTGTTCAGATGAATGCATGGGTGCGATAGGCAAAGATAAAATAAATTCATCTTCAATCACGCCCAGTAAATCTATTTCGCCAAATTCATTAAATTCAATCGGCTCATAAATTTCGGGTAATTCATCAGTTTGATCCAAGTTTTTCACTGGGCTATAACAAAATTCACAGCGCAATGTTTGTACAAAAGGCGACTCACAACGCTGACATTCCAGTTCAACGTCCACCGTTGCCTCACCTTTTATCACCACCAACTTCTGTGGATCAATAAAAAACGATAATCTAACCTGCGCATCGTTAAGCACATTCAGCACAGACTGCCCAAGACGCTCAAGCTGACTGACAGCATAATAACCGTCATAATCCAACCGCCGTTGCGCATCTTTCACAGGATCTGTGGTTAGGGGTAGTTTTACCTTTTGCATAGGGTGCGAATATTACCTGTTGGAGGCGAATTAGTCAAAGGAAATTATCATTTTTTGTGTAAAAAACCAATAATTTTTTACCTCTGCATAAAAGAAGAATAAGAAAATTCCCATCTTCAGGATGGGACAAGTTTTAGCGAAATAGAAAGGATATTGTACAAACGCCCTCTCCTCTCCCGATTTTTCAGCAAATTACGGCATTCCTTTCGTGCTGGATAGCACATTCAATCCCGTTCTTCTTTTGGTTGAAACATAGTCAAATAAAGAATCTGATATTGTGCAAAAAAAACAATGCTAGTATGAAACGCAATCTGTTAATCAAAGGGGTAAAAAATGAATAAGTCCACGTCATCTCACAACATTTCTAACGTTCAAAATAAAACTTGTTCCGTAAAATCAACAGTAAACTAAAAAATTATGCAAAATAACGACTGGGGTATTTGTAATACTTATGGTTCTAACAAGTATAATAATATATTTAGATGAAGAAATTCACTTTGAAATATATAAAGAGATAGTTATATTGTGTTTATTGATATGCAGTAGTTATAAGTTTGTAAAAATGAAGAGTGGTGGTATTTCCGATAAATGCTTAACAGTACTCTTCCGCTAAAAGAAGATTTATCAGCCGAGAAAAAATTTTTCTGTTAATTATAATTTATATGAATTAAAAACTAAACACAAAGAAAAACTTAACAATAAGCATATTAATCCTAAATAACATCTATATAATATACTCCAGTCTATATTTGACAAAAATCCAAACATTATAGCGATATGTAAGAGCCTATAATAAAATTTGTGTAAATACCTGTTTCTGAGATAATAACCAAAAACAGGTATTTTCATTATGAATGAACAACAAATTAAATTATTGGCTAATTAATTAGCTAAAAACCTCAAAACGCCAGAAGATCTCAATCAGCTTTCTCGAATGCTGAAAAAAATCACCGTTGAAGCGGCTCTCAATACCGAGTTGACCTCACATCTCGGTTATGATAAAAATCAGACGCACATCATGGGTATGGATGAGCAAATTATTGCCTTATATGCCAAAGGGTTAAGTAATCAAGAGATTGTTGATTCGTTTAAGGAATTTTATGATGCTGATGTTTCACCTAGCTGAATTTCTCGGGTAACAGATTCAGTCAAAGAACGCATTATTGAATGGCAAAATGGCCCCCTTAACACGGTGTATGCCATTGTTTATTTGGATTTTATCGTAGTGAAAGTTCGCCAAGATGGTCGAATTATCAATAAAGCGGTTTTTGTCGCTTTTGGGCGTGAATCTGGATGGACACAAAGAACTATTAGGACTCTGGATTGCTGAAAATGAAGGGGAAAAATTTTGGTTAAACGTGCTAACCGAGCTTAAAAATCGTGGCGTACAGGATATTCTGATTGCTTGCATTGACGGTTTAAAAGGCTTTCCTGATGCGATTAATACTGTTTTTCCTGAAACGAAAATTCAGCTTTGTATCGTGCATATGGTTCGTAATAATTTGAAATATGTCACTTGGAAAGATTACAAAGCCGTCACAGCGGATTTAAATCTGATTTATCAATCACCTACGGAACGGCAGCCCTACAGGCACTGGCTAATTTTGAGCAAAAATGGCAAGCAAAATACCCCTTAATCGCCAAAAGCTGGCAGAATCATTGGGCAAATTTAGTCACGATTTTCAGCTATCCTGACGATATTCGTAAGGCAATTTACACGACAAATGCGATAGAATCGTTAAATAGCGTGATTCGACGAGTGATTAAAAAACGAAATGTCTTTCCGACTGACGAATCCGTGATTAAAATCATTTGGCTTGCGATTAAAAATGCATCTAAAAAATGGTCAATGCCAATCCGAAATTGGCGAGCAGCATTGAACCATTTTGTGCTAGAATTTGGTGATCGTTTAAAGGAGCACCTTTAAGTGAAATTGGTGTTTACACAAAATGTGGGATAGGCTCCCTATTCCCGCTCTTATACGAGAGAAAATAGAAAGGAAATACTTATTGGCAATAATTTTCGCTTACCATCGGGGCAAATGCGGTACCATCTGGCCAATAACCTAAGCTAACCTGTTTCTCCCCCACGCCCACTAATACTGGTGACGCTTGATTCAGTGTGTTATCTAGCGTCATAATCACACGCCAATAGCCATAAAAATCCAAGTTATTTAACGATCCAGAGGCCTCAAATTGTGGGCGTCCTACAATGGTTTTAGGGAACGCATGATCGGTTAACGCAAAATTATAGCGACTATCTGGCGCCCCAGGTGATCCATGACCAGATTTGACATTTCGTCCTGCATGGCTGTCATTTGGCAGCATTAACAATACCCGTTTATTGTTCGGTAAATGGCATAATCCTTTGGCAATTAATCTGGCTGTCGGCACCCCGATTTGGGTATCCGCACTGCCAGACATAATGGCAACGGGTAAATTTTTCGGGATATGTTTCAAGTTCGGAAAAACACTCTTACCCTGTTCACCATGTTTCACATGGTAGGCATCACCCGGTGCCATTAACACTGCCCCTTTTGGAGTAGGTAAACCATAATGCTGAGGTTCAGCCAAAATATTGAGCGTGATCGCTGCCCCCATAGAAAAACCAATATATAGCGTTCGATTTTGATCTAATTGGTAACCCTGTTGCTGAATAAAGGTTAAAGCATTGCGATCGGCTTTAACCGCATTTTGTGTAATATGTTGCGGATTGGTGACTTCCGAAAATTGATATACTGGGTAAATCACAATATGCCCTGTACGCGCTAAATGATCCGTTAACGCTCCAAAATTTAGCGGATTCATACCTAGCCAACCATGATGTAAAAATACCACAGGGAAAAGCTGATTGTTTTTTGGCGTATCAGGTAAAAAGATATACACCCGATTTTCCCCCTCACCTAGCGCATGTACGATCACATTGGGATAGATTTCACGGCTTTTGTAACCTTGCGGTGAAAAACTGTCTAATTGATGAATATTGATAGCTTGAGACGCAACCTGTTGATTCACCATAGGTGGCTGAGTTGAACAGCCAATCAGACTACTGCTCAATAGTAACCATAATAGATTTTTTTTTAACATGATATTTTCTCTTTAAGAATACGTAAATTGTGGTATTACCACTGGAAAATGGCAGGAACCAATAATTTCCCAGCATCGTAAGTAAAATGAATACCGTCTTCCGTGCGTAATCGAACCGTTTTTCCCGCCGCATTTTTGCCATATTCTTGGAAAGTGCCATCCGTAGAAAGCAAGGTATTCGTATTTAACCAAGTGATATTCGGATAGACCGACAGCACATGATAGGTTAATCGATTGATGGTTTCTACTTTTTTATTAAAAGCGGCACTTTTCATTGCCGGTAGCCCAAGCCAAATCACTGGCAAGTTAGGTTGACTCACCAACTGCGCAAAATCATTGACCCGTTGCGCATAGATTTTTAACCATTCCGCACTACCAAAATGAATCACTTTACCACGTACATAATAAGGCTGTGCATCATTAGCACCGATAGCAACAATGGCTAAATCAAGGGATTGCCCTTTGATCATTTTCGGGTATTCTTGTAGCCAATTAAACACATCAGGGCGTGATAACCCTGTTCCCGATTTATAAGCCCGAATAAAGCGCATATTGTGTTGGCGATCATAATGCTGAATCTGCGCCGCCAATCCCACGGCCATCATGGAATCCCCTACCAAAGCGACCTTTAACGCTTGTTTCGGTAATGCTGTAATCATTGGAGAAAACACCGTATGAGTGGGTAACGGCGGTAAATTCAGTAACAATTTATCGTTCAATAGTGCCACTGTTGTTGGGGCTGCTGTTGAGGTTGTTGCAGTCATCGTCGACGTAGACATTGTCGCATCCACGTTATTGATGTCTGATGCTATCTGTTCTTGAACCGTACTTTCCTCTGCTTCGCTTTCATGAATCAATATTGTGGCTGATTCGGAGTGGGTCTGTAAATCAGTATGCTCATTTGTTGCTAATTCAGACGCTGCGATTGGCAAATCTACTGATTCAACAGGTACATTTATTTCTTGTGCCACCATCGGCTGTTCTGAACTGCGTGGTGTCGTGTCATTCATCTCATCATGCGTGAGCAGTTGTATCAAAGGTGTTGTGGCCACGCCGTCTTGATGAATATTGTCTGCAATCGGTTTGCGATACGTAGCGATTTTAAGTGGCTGCACCAACGTATAAAGTTGCTGTGTTATCGGCAAGAAAAAGGATTTCACACGGGGATTATCCAACCGTTCTGACCACACGACTAACCCTTGGGCCTCAAGAAGAATCAGCATCATCAATGCCGCCACAATACTGACCGTGATTTTTTTCACGGAGAATAGTAACAAAGGATTCACTGTTTTGACTTGCTCTTGTGTGATCTTCTCCATGTGTTTCTCCTTAAAATTGGAAATAAATAAAAGGTGCCACACCTGTTGGACCATATAATTCAATCAAATAAATCACCACAGCAATGGCGATACCAATCATCACGGGATGCCAATGACTCACCTCAAGTTCTAAAGTGCGATCCCAACGTTTCGGGCGATATTGGGCAAATAATCCCACCAAGATTAAGCCGATAATCGCAGGGGTAACCAATATTGACATGTCAATATTGTGAAGACCTTGAATCATCTGCCAAGCCGTATCCAAATCGGCCGCACGAAAGAAGATCCAAGCCAAACAGACCGCATGGAACAACAAAAAGCGAGATAGCCAGCGCCACGCTGTCGTCTGTCGCAATGTCGTCAAAGTGGCATGCGTATTCATCGCCCAAGTGCGGTGAATAATGAGGTAGATTCCGTGCAAGCAACCCCAAATGACAAAATTCCAACTGGCGCCATGCCATAAGCCACCTAACACCATTGTAATAAATAAATTCACGTGGGTACGGCTCACCGATGCTCGAGAACCGCCTAATGGAATATAGAGATAATCTCTTAACCAAGTGGACAAGGAAATATGCCAACGGCGCCAAAAATCCTGTGGATTCGTGGCATAATAAGGGGAATCAAAGTTTTTCGGAAATTTGTAGCCTAGCAAAAATGCGCAGCCAATCGCCATATTGGTATAACCAGAAAAGTCACAATAAATTTGTACAGCATACCCATAGATAGCCAATAAAATATCCATGCCATTATAGGATTGCGGTGATTCAAACACTTGATCCACCAACATACTCGATAAATAATTGGAAATAATCACCTTTTTGATCAGACCGGACAGAATTAACATCCATGCCAATGTGGCACGAATATCTTGCGGCTTAGGCGATTGCTGTAATTGAGGTAAAAAGGCGGAGGCTCGCAAAATAGGGCCCGCAATAAGTTGAGGGAAAAAAGCGATATAAAGTAACACATCCAGAGGCTTAATCTGCACCGCCACTTTCTGTTGATAAGTATCACCAAATAACGAAATGGCATGAAAGACAAAGAAAGAAATGCCTAATGGTAAAATGGGCGACGCAATATTAATGGTCAAATCTTGGCCAAAAATATTCGCCACATTGATGATGTTTAACACAAAAAAGCCAATGTATTTATAATAGGCTAAGACAGCTAAACAAACGCTCACCCCGAAAATTAACCAACGTTTTTGCACGCTACGGTTCGGATGATATTGAATGCGAGCCGCAATAAAGTAGCTAAACAGCGAAATCGCAAATAACAGCAACACATAATACCATTCCCACACGCCATAAAAAACATAACTGGCGACTAATAAAAAGACTTTTCTGGCAGTATTATTGCGCCATAATCCCCATGATACGGCAAAGGCAAAAACAAAAAAGAGAGCATATTCAACTGTGGGAAATAACATGTGTAAGAGGTTCAAAATCAGATTAACGATACACTTTCGGATTTCCACTGAAATGCTGAAAGCACGCATAAAACCTTGACTTTATACCAAAAAAGGCGGAAAAATTCAAGCAAGATAGGGCATTATTATTTAATGCTTATAACAAAATTTGTGTAAATACCTGTTTCTGAGATAATAACCAAAAACAGGTATTTTATGATGAAAGTTCAAACCAACTAATTTTTCTCAAAACGTTGTAGTTCTTTTGTCGTATGCTTGTTTACACCCTGTATGTTAAAAAAATCACAAGTGAGCTGTTGCTTAGAGAATATAAACCATGTTTCTTGTGTAGATACATCTGACGGGTCACCAGGTTCCCCTATATAGTAATAAACATAAGTCATCACATGTAATACATCACCTGTTTTCAACGTCAGTCTATAAGGTGTAGCTTTACTTGCACCACCATCACAATAGTTACCTGATATATCAACCTTAGCCTCATTTTTATTCAGATGCAGCAAATTATAAAATTGTTTTTGAGTGACAAAATTATAGGCTTTATTAAACCCCACAATCAGCACTGGCGCAGCCATTTTATTTCCTTGTAAATCATCATAGGAAAGTGCCGTCCAAGCAAAATTGCCTTTCGTTTTGCTTTGTATTGGTGCATATTGTTGCTCAAAATAATGTCTAAAATCAGCACTATTCGCCTTTGCAAAGGTTTCATAGGCGACATAATTAGGTATTTTCTTGCTGCTTAAGGTTGAATTTTCTGCCTGTAATGGTACACAGCCAGTTAATAGTAGCAGTAATAATATCAGTTTTTTCATAGATAAAATTCCTATTCTTCGTACATTTTATTTTTCATTGGGCCAGTGCGTTCAAAGTCTTGAAGTGCATTTTTATCAAGTTTACCTTGAGAATCCCCGAATGCCTTACAACTCTGTTTATTTTTATAAATAACTAAGTTTGTATACTCTCTAGGACCAGGATTATAACCTCCAGAATAAAATAAATATAACACTTTTCCAGATTTTAGTGTTAATTTATATTGTTCATCTTCTCCCCAAAAACCAGGACCTCTTTTACATCTATTTATTTTTTCAATACCAATATCATTTGAATCTAATCCAAATACTTTATAAAAGTTATATCGAGTAAAATCTAAATATGAATGAAATTCAAATTCTAATGTAGTTTCTTTTTTTAAATCATTAAACTTATCTCCCACCAAATACACCTTACCTTTGAAATAACTAGGATACTCAAAATCATCAAGATCATAAACAGGAAAGGCTTTTTTGGCCACACTTACATCAGATTTAAAATTATACCCATCAGAACTAGGGTATTTTTGATCAAAATAACGTTTAAATTCAGCACCATTATTTGTACTGGCAAATTTTTCAAAGGTTTCATAATCTGGCAGGACTGTATTCTGGGCAAAACTAAGTTGAGCGCAAGAAGATAATAAAATAGGGAGGGACATCAATAAAGCAATTTTTTTCATACGAAACTCCAATGGATTATTTTTATATGCAGAGGTGTTTTAGTTGTTATGTCAATAACAACTAAAAGGATTATAATCCTTGCTAAAATTGACTATTTTTCAATCTAATGTAGGAGCGTATTGCATACGCCCATGCTCGATCTCTTTTCTTCTCAAATTATGGGAACATCAGGTTCTAGGGCGTATGCAATACGCCCCTACTCATTTTGTTATTACACCGGTGCGGGAGACTGCACGCCGATAAAAAATAGTTGCTTATGTTCACCATCAGCAACTATCTTCATTCAAACAGGGATTTTATTTATAACGC
Organism: Lonepinella sp. BR2474; assembly: GCF_051851555.1. NCBI lineage: Bacteria > Pseudomonadati > Pseudomonadota > Gammaproteobacteria > Pasteurellales > Pasteurellaceae > Lonepinella > Lonepinella sp. BR2474. Next base: position 426,364 of record NZ_JBPDVH010000002.1, read on the forward strand.
TTAAACACCAACGTCGCATTCGTCCCACCAAAACCAAAGCTATTTGACATCACGGTTTGTAATCCCGCATTTTCTTTGGTTTCTGTCACAATATTTAAGCCCGCTGCTTTTTCATCAAGGGTTTCAATATTAATGCTTGGTGCAATAAAATCATTATGTAACATTAATAAGGTGTAAATCGCCTCATGTGCGCCCGCCGCCCCTAATGAGTGGCCAGTCATGGATTTTGTGGATGAAATGGCTGGTTTTTGACCCGCAAAAACATTCGCAATCGCCCCCAACTCTTTCACATCACCAACGGGTGTTGAGGTACCATGTACGTTAATATAATCCACTGGGCTGTCCACCGTAGCAAGGGCTTGTTTCATACAACGTTCTGCCCCCTCACCGCTTGGCGCCACCATATCATAGCCATCAGAAGTCGCCCCATAACCCACGATTTCTGCATAAATTTTTGCACCACGAGCTAACGCATGTTCTAATTCTTCTACCACCACAACAGCACCACCACCGGCAATCACAAAACCATCACGGTTGGCATCATAAGCACGAGAGGCTTTGGTTGGCGTGTCGTTATATTTGGTTGAAACTGCTCCCATGGCGTCAAATTCGGTAGCACATTCCCAAGAAAGTTCTTCCGCACCACCGGCAAAGACCACATCTTGTTTGCCTAATTGAATCAATTCTAAGGCATGACCGATACAGTGAGCAGAGGTCGCACAAGCTGAACTAATGGAATAGTTTACGCCACGAATTTTATAAGGCGTCGCTAAACAAGCAGAAACACTGGACGCCATGGTTTTCGTCACGGCATAAGGCCCCACTTTTTTCACGCTGCCATTACGCACCGCATCACAGGCCACTAACTGGCTATGTGCCGAGCCGGTTCCTGCACCAATCACTAACCCCGTACGATCATTCGACACTTGATCTTCGCTCAAGCCTGAATCTTCAATCGCCTCTTTCATGGAAAGATAAGCATAAGCCGCCGCATCTCCCATAAAACGATAAACTTTACGGTCAATTAATTCCGCTGGATTTAACTTAATCGTCCCCGCCACTTGGCTACGCATGCCCACCTCTGCAAATTCAGGCACAAATTCAATCCCTGATTTACCGGCTTTTAATGACGCTAATACTTCTTCTTTGTTATTACCAATACTTGAAACGATACCGAATCCAGTGATAACTGCTCTTCTCATTACTTATTTTCCTTTGTACGTGAAATTTTTCAAATTTCTGGCTAACTTACTACGAAATCAAAAAATTTCAAGTTAAAATTGATTTGTTCGACCAGTGCCAAAATTTTGGCTATTATAACAAAATAACAGATTGCAAAAAAGGAATAAAACCATGCTACAAGTGAAATCCGCAGAAATTCATTTTAATCAAGAGAATACGCCAGTTTCTCAACAATTTGATGATGTGTATTTTTGTAATCAAGACGGCATGGCAGAAAGTGATTACGTCTTTGTGCAAGGCAATCAACTTTGGCAACGTTGGCTTAAATATAAACAAGCCCATTTTGTGATCGCTGAAACAGGCTTTGGTACAGGGTTAAATTTCTTTATTACCACCGCACTTTTTCGCCAATTTAGAGCCGAAAATCCGCAATCTCCGTTAAAACGACTGTTTTTTATTTCCTTTGAAAAATACCCGATTCCCATTGAATCCTTAAAACAGGCTCATCAAGCCTACGCTCAATTTGCCCATCTCACGCAATCTTTACAAGAGAAATGGCTTGAACCGATCACAGGTTGCCAACGTTTTCATTTTGACGAAACGACCTTAGATCTCTGGTTTGGCGACATTAACGAACAACTTCCGCAACTCGGTGATTATATGCAAAACCGCATTGACGCTTGGTTTTTAGATGGCTTTGCACCGAGCAAGAATCCAGATATGTGGAATAATCAACTTTACGATCAACTATATCGTTACACCAAACACAACGGCACATTTGCCACATTCACCGCTGCAAGTGCGGTGCGAAAAGGCTTAGAAAATGCCGGTTTTGCGGTAGAAAAACGCAAAGGATTTGGCAAAAAACGAGAATGTTTGCATGGTCAAAAACTCACCAAAAATACACCGCACTTTGCTTTTCCTTGGTATCACTGGCAAACCGCCCAATTTGAACAACAAGCGGAAATTGCGATTATCGGCGGTGGCATTGCCTCACTTTTTACCGCACTTGCCCTGTTGCAACGTGGAGCAAAAGTCACGCTTTATTGTGAAGATGAACAACCTGCCTTAAACGCCTCAGGCAACAAACAAGGGGCATTTTATCCGCAATTAAGTGATGATGATATTCGCAATATTCGTTTCTATATTCATGCCTTTGCTTATGGTCAACAGCAACTCAGATGGGCAATCAAACAAGGCATTGAATTTGAACACCAATTTTGTGGGGTGGCATTGTGTGGTTATGATCAAAAAAGTGCGGTGAAATTAGATAAAATTTCGCAATATCAATGGCACAACAGTCTTTATCAACCGCTTAACCAACAACAATTATCGGATATTGTCGGCTTGCCACTACCCTGTGGCGGAGGTTTTATTCCACAAGGTGCGTGGCTCAATCCTCGCCAATTTGTGCAAAACACCTTTGCTTATTTGCAAGCATTAGGCTTAACCCTAAAAACATCGCAAAAAATCACCGCACTTCAGCGACAAGAAGATAGTTGGCTGTTAACCAATCAACAGAGTGAACAGTTTCCACATCAAATTGTGATCCTTGCCAACGGTCATCAACTCAGTCAATTTGAGCAAACCCAACCCTTGCCAACTTACCCTGTACGTGGACAAGTGAGCCAAATTCCGACTAGCGAGAATTTACTGAAACTCAACACCGTACTTTGTTATGACGGCTATTTAACGCCAGTGGATCAATCGAAAATGAGCCACTGTATCGGTGCAAGCCACGTTAGGGATAATGCCACTCGCCATTTTAGCCGAGAAGAACAGCAACAAAACCAACAAAAAATTCAACAAAACATTGGTGAAGATTGGACAAAAGAAGTGAATACTTCAAGTAATATTGCAAGAGTGGGCGTTCGTTGTGCCATACGAGATCGCATGCCGTTAGTTGGTAACGTACCCAATTTTGAGCAACAACGTATTGATTACAAAAATATCTACAACCTACGCCGCCGCAGACAACCCATTCCACAAGCAGCTAACTACCCAAATTTGTACCTCATTGGTGCATTAGGATCTCGAGGATTAACCTCCGCCCCTTTACTCGGCGAACTATTGGGTTCATTAATTTACGGCGAACCTTTGCCGTTAAGTGAAGATATTTTGCATAATTTGGTGGGAAATCGAAGTTGGTTAAGGAAGTTGTTGAAAGGGGGTGTGGTGTGAAAAATCGTGGCGATCACCTCGCCACGATGTCTTTCTTCAAGATAAAATGTGTTATTTCAGCAACCGCTCCACCAGTGCTGTATACATATTCACGCCAGTTTCTAATTGATTTTCATCAAAATCAAACTCGGCCTCATGATGACCCGCAGTACGATCTGCACCCAAGATAAAATAAATGGCTTTACCACCCTGATCTTGCACCCGTCTACCTAAAATTGTGGCATCTTCGCTGGCGTTAAAAGCATAATCTACGATTTCATTCACTTGCGGTTGTTGTAAAGCGATTTCACTGACTAAATCCACCAGTTCTTTGTCATTGAGCATATCCACCGCTTCGCCCATGATTTCCGTTTCATATTCCACATCAAAACTGATAGCGATACCCTTGGCGATTTGCATCACTTGATCCACCATATATTGGTTAATCTCTTTATTTTCTCCCCGCACTTCAAGCTGAATTTCCGCTTTGCTTGGCACAACATTCCGTCCCTCGCCTGCGTTTAACACGCCAACGTTGATACGGGTCATACCGCCCCCATGGCGAGCAATGCCGTGTAATTGTGTCACCGCATGAGCTGCCGCTAACAAGGCATTTTTTCCTAAATGCGGTGCTGCACCTGCGTGAGCGGGTTTGCCACGATAGCGAATATCAATTTTGGTGGTAGAGAGGAAATTTTTTAAATCAGGAATTACTGTCCCACTAAAGGCACAGAAACTAATATGTGAGCTAGCAAAATAATCGGCATCATCAATGGCCCCACTGGCAGCAATGGCAGCCGCACCTCGCACGCCTTCTTCCGCAGGTTGGAACACAATTTTGACTTTGCCCGTGTATTTATCTTTGTTTTGTGATAACCATAATGCTGTGCCTAAGCCAATAGTAATGTGTCCATCATGTCCGCAAGCGTGCATAAAGCCATCATTGATAGAGGCAAATCCGAGTTGATTTGGAATATGATTTTCCGCTTTGGTTTCCCCCACGTTGACACAATCAATATCAAAACGTAACGCTACGGTTTTCCCCGCTTTGCCTGAATCAAAAATCGCCACACAACCCGTGTAGCCGTCCATTTTATCTAGCCATTTTTGTTTTGCACCATAGGCAAGGGCGTTTTGAATACCTTTTTCTACCACTTTTTGATTACGACCCCGCACAAAATCAGGGTTGATAATTTGTTTACCAAATAAAAGTTCTGCCCCCATTTCCTCTAAATAATCCGCAATACGGCTCGTTGTCCAAAATTCACTCCAACCTGTTTCGGGAAAACGATGAAATTCACGTCGCCATTGGGTTAATTGATTTAAATTTGCCATAATGATATTCCTTAAAAAGTCTGAAAAAACACACCGCAGTTTTGGAAAAATTAATCAAAGTGCGGTGTTTTTTGCATAAGTTTTATAACATAAACAACGCCAAGAACAAGGTTGCAACAATCATACCTGGTGCAGTACGTTTCACCATTTCCACAGGGCTAACCATAGCCAATCCTGCACAAACAATGGTCACGCCTGCAATAGGTGACGCAGTACGACCAATGGCTCCAGCAATAGCCGCCGCCATACCTAAATTCACATGGGTATAGCCTAATTCTACGGCATGCGGTGTCACGGCTGTATTAAAGGCAATCGCTGCCGCATCACCTGACCCTGTGACTACACCCATTAAGAATGGACCGATAGTAGACCCCCAACGCACAAATTCGTTAGAATGTTTTAAAAAGTCAATAGCAGAATCCACTGCACCTGTGGCTTTTAAACCCGCAACAAATACGCTAGCCGCAATAATAATACCTAACACATTGGCATAGGAATTACCCATCCCATTGAAAAATTCTTCGGTGATTTTAATCGGTGAAATCCGTGTAACCACTAAAGCATAAATGGCCCCAATTAACATGGCTTGTGGCACACCCATTTTGGTCCACTCTAAACCTGAAACCTGTTGCAGTGAAGTCCCACCAATCACCAAAATGACTAGAGGAACTAACGGCGCAAGGGCATACAATAGATTCACTTTCTCAAAATGCGATTCTGTTTCTTGATTTTCTTGGAGATAAGCATCACGATGTTGTTGTCCGTAATCTTTAAATACTAGTGCTAAAATCGTCAATACCAATGCACCAATCGCACCTGTGATAAAAGTATAGGGTGCATGAGAAAGGTTGACTTCTGTAATGGTTAAGCCCGACATTTCTGCAATCATAGCAGAGTGAGAAGACCCTGGACTCATCATGGAACCAAATGTCCCTGCTAAAATTGCCGCCCCTGCGGTGGCGGGACGTACACCCGCACTTTTTAACACGGGAATTAAGGTTGCGCCTACTGCCGCCGCACAGCCCGCTGCAGAGGGAATGGCGATATTAATAAAGAACGTAATAATTGTCGCAATCGGAATTAAAAAGAATTTTAAACCGCTTAAAGGTTTGGTGAGTAAATGCACTAAATGACTATCGCATTTAGTAAATTTCATCACATAAGCAAAACCCATACTAGAACAGATCGCCATAATCAAACCGCCCGAAGTCATGGATTTAGCAAAGGCATCCAACGCCTCCATTGGTTTGAACGTTAAAATTGCCATAATCAACCCCACGCCAATTAACACGGTGCGGGTTTCATATTTTTTGATTAAAAAGTAGATAGTAGCAATAATACCTAAAATTGCGATAATAGAATTGAATTGAGCCATAATTATTCCTTAAAAAATATTTACTCATCGGATAAATCAGCGCTATTATGTAATGTAATTTCGTAAATGGAAAGGATCAATTTTAATTTTTTGATCGCACTCGCAAAAAATAATTACAGATTGCAACTATCAGCCGTGGCAATGAACTATTCCCTTAAAATTTAAACAGATGACTTAACGAAGTTCCTCTCCGCCTGATCGAATATATTTTGCATAATCTTTTTTCCCTATGCTAAAATACCCTACGATTTTTATTGTTATTAAGGGGATTTCATTATGCAAGCGACCTTACAAGATATTTTGGACACGGTAAAATCGAATGCTCTCACCTACCATCAAAAATTGATGTGTTTAGGCAATATTGCAGAGCGTTTATTTAATCCGACTGAATTATTGGGTTACACCGAAGAAGAATGGCAATATATTGAAAATCAAATGATTTGTGATTTGAATGAGGGGTATGCCATTTATCGCCCACGTTATATTTTGCCTGATTATAACGTTTATATTCAAAAAGGCTGTAAATTCCTTGATTTACCACCACCGACCAACTTAGATGAAGCCCTTGACGGCTTATTAATTCTCTATTCTCACGTTCCCTCTATTACCACTTATCCTGTTTATATCGGTCGTCTTGATGTGTTGTTGGATCCGTTTATTACGGATGAAAAACAAGATTATATTAAAATTAAACGGTTCTTAAATCATATTGATAAAACCATTCCTGACTCGTTCTGCCACGCTAATGTAGGTCCTTACGACACCAAAGCGGGGCGGTTGATTTTGCAAGCGGTGATTGAGCTTGAAAATCCAACACCGAATATGAGTATTCGTTATGATAAAAACAAAACGTCTCGGGAATTTGCCGAATTGGCCGCTAAAGCCTGTTTGTTAGTGTCTAAACCGTCCTTTGCCAATGACGCTTATTATATTGCCGATCTTGGTGAAGAATATGGTATCGCCAGTTGTTATAATGCCTTGCCAGAATGTGGTGGTGCTTATACATTAACCCGTTTGCGTTTAGGTACCATTGGGCGTGCTTGTCAAAGCGTAGATGAAATGGTCAGTGAATTATTGCCGAAAGTGGCTAAACTTGCCCTTTCCACCATGGACAAACGGCATAAATTCTTGGTGGAACAAAGCAATTTCTTTGAAACCGATTTCTTGGTCAAAGAGGGCTTTATTAAACGCACCAATTTCACCAGTATGATTGCCATTGTTGGGCTTGCGGATGCCACTAATCACTTGCTCAAAAAAGAGGGCTTAAACGAAACCTTTGGACAAAGTCAGCGTGGTGATGAAATTGCTACCTTAATAATGGACAAACTCAAAGAAGTCAATGATGCACACAAAGGCTTGTATGTGGAACGCACCAATAATCAATACTTGTTGCATGCGCAAGTGGGTGCGAGTAATCACGCCGAAGATAAAACCAACACGCCGGCACACCGTATTCGGGTGGGCGAAGAACCAACGTTATTAGCCCATTTAAAACAATCTGCCCCATTCCATAAATATTTCCCCTCTGGTACGGGCGATCTGTTTGCCTTTGACCAAACCTATACGGATCATTTGGATGCGGTGGTGGATATTATTGATGGCTCCTTTGCTAGCGGTTATCGCTACATCACGACCTATTTGAAAAACACCGATCTTATTCGGGTAACAGGTTATTTAGTCAAGAAAAGCGAAGTCGAACGTTATCGCAAAGGCGAGGCCGTGTTGCGAGATACCACTTGGTACGGTTCAGGCACGGATGATTGTGCCAACGTCTTTGATCGTCAGTTGCGTGATGAAGATGATGTAAATGCTTGATGAGATGGATCTTTCGACAATACAGGTGCCATTACACCGCATTATTCCCTTTTCCAATGTGGAGGGGCAAGGTAATCGCACCAGTATTTTTTTGCAAGGATGCAAGCTGAATTGTTTATATTGCCACAATCCCGAAACTATTCCCCGTTATACTGACGAGGCCAAGCAAGTCAGCCTACAATATTTGTATGAGCAAGCCATGTCGGCGGTGCCATTTATTCGGGGGGTGACGGTGTCGGGTGGCGAACCAACGATTCATCATAAAAAATTGGTGCCCTTATTTCAGGCATTAAGAAAGCAAGGTTTAACTTGTTATTTGGACAGCAGCGGTTTTTTTGACTATGAGGTAATTGAACCGCTGATTGAGGTAACGGACAAATTTCTATTTGACTTAAAAGGTGATGGCGAGGGATTGCAAACGTTGTGTTTTGATCGTAAAAATCAACAAGGCAAAGTGCCCGAACAGATTATTCCGACCATTGCCCATATTAAGCCCGAAAATCTCGCCCGAAATTTGCAAAATTTAGCCAAATTATTGCCCCTTGGCAAAGTGGAAGAAGTGCGGTTAGTTTTTGTAACAACATTTTTTGATGCGCACCAACTGATTGAAAAAGTAGCTAAATTACTAGAACCTTATCCCGACGTACTGTTAAAAATTATTCGGGTACATACCAAAGGGACAAGGGATGAACAAGGTTTAACGCCGTTTGTTCCCACCATTGAACAAACGGACGAATTAGCGGCTTTTGCTAAACAATGTGGCATTCAAAAAATAACAACGATTTATTAATTTAAAAAGGGATTAAAATATGGAAATATTCATGAGTATTATCGGCATTGTGGTGTTGTTAGCCATTGGGATTCTGCTTTCTAATAACAAACGCGCCATTAATTACCGCACTGTGCTAGGCGCATTGGCCATTCAGATTGGTTTTGCCGCCTTAATTCTTTATGTGCCTGCTGGACGTGACGCCTTAATCGGCACGGCCAATGCCGTATCAAAAGTGATTGATTACGGCAACGAGGGGATCGCCTTTGTATTCGGTAACCTTGCCGATCCTAAAAGCATTGGCTTTATCTTTGCGGTGAAAGTGTTGCCCGTGATTATTTTCTTTTCTGCCTTAATTTCCGTACTCTATTATATCGGCATTATGCAGTGGGTAATCCGCATTTTAGGCGGTGGCTTACAAAAAGCACTCGGTACCTCAAAAGCGGAATCCATGTCAGCAGCGGCCAATATTTTTGTGGGACAAACCGAGGCACCATTGGTCGTTCGCCCTTATGTCAGCAGAATGACCGAATCCGAATTATTTGCCATTATGGTGGGCGGTACCGCCTCCATTGCAGGCTCCGTATTGGCGGGTTATGCCGGTATGGGCGTGCCATTAACCTACTTGATTGCCGGTTCCTTTATGGCTGCCCCCGCAGGTTTGGTATTCGCCAAATTAATGTATCCACAAACCGAAAAATTTAACGATTCATTGGATAACGTGGAAGATAAAGAACAACCCCATAATGTAGTTGAGGCGCTCGCCAATGGTGCAAGCTCAGGTTTAATGCTTGCGCTGAATGTCGGTGCAATGTTAATCGCCTTTATTGCCGTAATCGCTTTATTAAATGGCTTGATTGGTTGGATCGGCGGTTGGTTTGGCATGGAGGAGCTGACCTTACAAATTTTATTTGGTTATTTATTTAAACCTTTGGCATATCTAATCGGCGTGCCTTGGGCCGATTCCGACATTGCGGGGCAAATGATCGGCATGAAATTAGCCGTCAACGAATTTGTGGGCTATTTTGAATTTGCTAAATATCTGCAACCGGATGCGGTGGTGCAACTCAGTGATAAAACCAAAGCCATTATCACTTTTGCATTATGCGGTTTCTCTAACTTTGGGGCCATTGCAATTCTGATTGGCGGTATCGGCAGTATGGCACCTAATCGCCGTTCGGATATTGCCCGTCTTGGCTTAAAATCCGTGATTGCAGGCACCTTGGCGAATTTAATGAGCGCCACGATTGCGGGGTTATTTATTGGATTGAGTGGTGTGGCATTGAGTTAAATAAATTCCACGTCTAATCTCTATACAATGATAACAAAAGTGAATCCTTTCTAGCTACTGGCTTGGGGTTCACCTTTTGTATTATCAATAATCCCCTCCATCATTATCATAAATGAATAAAAAATATATCATTTATATCTCTATCAATCACTGACCAGCAGACTAAACTAACTGTTCAAGACTTCACCATTTAATAATTCACTGGCTTGACTTTTTATTTTTTTTTTTACAATAGGTAAGTTTTCTTTTCAATCTACGTATCTCACTAAGGATTTTTTATGAAACCATTCCTCAAATGTTCAGCCCTTTCTTTCATTATGTGTTTTTCTGCCAACATCTCTGCTACCCCATCCAATGCTTATCAACAAGGAATGATAAAAGGATATTTAGCAGAAACGCTTAACATGGCCAATCAACACGCAACCTCTAATCAACAAATTTTATCTGTTAAACAATTTACCCCCTATCTTTCTGATGATTTAAAAGCCACCTTGAAAAAAGGCGCAAAATATCAAGGTTATGATCCTGAATTTAATCAATATTCCAGTTGTGATTTTTACCCTTTAAATAATCGTAAAGATGTCTTCACCTTTTTATTTCCAGCCGCTTATTATTGGCAAGATTATTCCAGTAATGAAATTGAAAAAATTAAAAGCACGTTAAAGATAAGTAGCGCACCCAATAACGTGGTGATTGCCAAATTCTTTGACGCCGTCAATCAGGAAAATGTCTCGGTAAAATATCAGCTCAAATGCACCGACACTCAATGTTTTATTGATGATGTCAATAACTTTAAAGCTGCAGTGAATGCTTGTATTAAAGATAAATCCACCCGTAGAAAAAAATAAGGAGTTTAAAATGAAAAAATATGCTTTACTCATGTTAATGCCGTTCGCATTAACCGGCTGTGCAGAACTCGATCAATTTGTGGAAAATCTCAACCCAACCACCACTGAACCCGTCAGCCAACCAACAGCAGCCACCACTACAACCTCAACCAAGACGGCAAGTAGCCATGCAAAATTAAGCAAAGGTGAACAATATTTGCTAGATTTTGCACAGGGCAAACCGGTGAAAAAATCTTTAATATTGAAAAGTTATAAACAGTATCAAGGAATGGATTTGGATTCACACAAAGCGTATTATGGAAAAGCGAATGCGGTTTTAGAAAATAAGAATAATGCGATCAAATTAAACATAGAAAATAATGCTGAAACATCCTATTATAAATTTAACATCAATCAAAAGTTAATATATCTCGGCTTAAAGTCGATTAAAATAACTAAAACATTAGATGCCAAAGATTTTTGCACTATGGAGGATAGAGATAATGCACCTATGGCAGGAATATCTGGTTACGATGATCTCACTATTTACCATTTACAATTATCAAATGAAAAATTATATCTAATTCTTAATACACATGCAAACGGAAGCATTGCTGAGCCGAGTCATTTCTATCACTTCATCACAACGGCACCCAATGTGAAAAAATGTAGTGATTTCATTCAATATGAAGAAGATGATTTCACCACACTTTAGCCACGGATTCCCGCATAACAAGACTGGGTTCCAACATTAAAGTGCGGTAATTTTTATCCGCATTTTTTATCCGTTGTAACAACGTATCCACAGCCATTTCTGCCAAGCGATTTTTGGGCTGATGAATGGTGGTGAGCGGTGGGCTGAGATATTGGGCAAGGGCGATATTGTCATAACCGATAATCGACATATCTTGTGGCACGGATAAACCCTGTCGCCATAAGGATTGATAAGCACCTAGGGCAATGGTATCACTACAACAAAACACAGCCGTTGGGCGTTCGTTTTGGTTAAGTAACTGTTCCATTCCCCAAATACCGCCATTAAAATTAAAATGGCTTTCGATAATCCATTGCTCATTGATTGCCAAATTATTCTCTTTTAACGCCTGTTTAAAGCCTTTTAAACGGTTTTGTGCCAACGGCTTTTTTAGGCTCCCTGTGATAATGCCAATTTTTTGATGATGATGTTCAATTAAGGTTTTTGTCGCCAAATAGCCACCAAGTTCAGAATTTTCCACGATTTTATCGGCACAAACTTTAGTTGGCCACCAGTCCATAATCACGCAAGGCAAGGTTAAATTTAAGGGTTTAGCTTGTAAGTTCTGAAAATGGCTTTCAGTACACATTAACAATAAACCATCTACTTGCTTTTGAATAAGTGTTTGGATATTTTTTTCTAGGCGTTGTGGATCATCATCAGTATTGCATAAAATCAGATTGTAATTCAATCGATTACAATAACGCTCTACATTCGCCACCACTTCAGCAAAGAATGGGTTATCACTGGTAGTGACGAGCATGCCAATGGTGCGAGTTTCTTTGACTTTTAGGCTACGAGCAAGGGCTGACGGTTTGTAATTCAGATCGTTTACCACCGCCATTATTTTAGATCGCATTGCTGGACTGACATTGGGGGCATTGTTAATAACCAGCGACACCGTGGAGATGGAAACCTGTGCAAGCCGTGCAATGTCTTTCATTGTTGCCATAATGTTGAAACCTTAATAATCGTGGGGTGTATTGTAGGGGCGTATTGCATACGCCCAAAAACAGATCGAGCATAAGGGCGTATGCAATACGCTCCTACAATATATCAATGTGCGGTTAAAAAATCCAACGTTTCTTTTCTGCTCGGAATAGACGGCTGCGCCCCTTCTCGGGTTACACTAATCGCCGCTGCTGCGTGAGCAAAACGAATGGCATCTTGTAACGGTTTGCCGTCTAATAAGGCAATTAAAAATGCACCATTAAACGTATCCCCTGCAGCGGTGGTGTCAACGGCTTTTACTCTAAATCCTGCTACAATTTCTTGTTGTCCTTGGTGACTTACAAACACGCCCTTTGAACCCAGTGTAATCAACACAGTTTCAATACCTTTTTGATGAAAAACTGCCGCCGATTTCACCGCACTTTCAAGGTCAGTAACTTTCACCCCAGTCAAAATTTCTGCTTCGGTTTCGTTGGGAGTGATCATTGCAAGATTTTCTAATAATTCATCAGGCAATTTTTGTGCAGGTGCAGGGTTTAACACCACTTTTACACCGTTATTTTTAGCAATTTTAGTGGCTTTGATGATGGCGGTCAATGGCGTTTCTAATTGCATTAATAATATATCCGCTTGCTCAATTTGAGTTCGGCTTTGCTCGACAATATTTTCATCTAAACAACCATTCGCTCCAGCAGAAATCACAATACTGTTTTCGCCACTACTTGCCACTTGAATCATCGCAATCCCTGTAGTTTGGTTGGTGATTTGATGAACAAATTGAGTGTTAATGCCGTCCTGCTCAAAGGCATTTTTCATTGTGCGACCAATGTCATCATCACCAATACAGCCGATAAAATTCACTTGGGTATGTTCATCACTTAACCTTGCTGCCGCCACCGCTTGATTCGCCCCCTTGCCACCGTAGGCGATGTGGTAGTGATGTCCTGTGAGTGTTTCACCTGGTTTGGCGAAATGGGGAACGGAAATGACGTGATCGGCGTTGATACTGCCCAGAATGGTGAGTGTTTTGCTCATAATATTTTCCATTGTAGGGGCGTATTGCATACGCCCAAAAATGTTAGTTTATATCAAAGGGTTATTAGGGCGTATGCAATACGCCCCTACGGTTTATGGTATTATTTCGTGACCACTTTCAAATCCACTGGAATTTTCGTTTCCACTTTTTCGCCTTTCAACACTTTGTCAGCAGTTTCTACGCCTAGGCTGCCGATTAATTCAGGTTGTTGAGCCACGGTGGCGGCAAGTTTTCCACTTTCTACGGCTTTCACGCCGTCATCCGTGCCATCAAAACCCACCACTAACACCTTTTTATTCGCCGCACTAATGGCACGCAATGCCCCTAATGCCATTTCGTCATTTTGAGCGAAGACGGCCTGCACGCTGCCTTTGGATTGCAGTAAGTTTTCCATTACATTCAAGCCTTTGGTGCGGTCAAAATCCGCGGGTTGGCTGGCGAGTACGTCAAATTGATGTGCAAGAATGGCTTGTTTAAAGCCTTCGCCCCGTTCACGAGCGGCGGATGTGCCTGCGGTGCCTTCCAGTTGAATAATTTTCACGCCGTTGCCCAGTTTTTCGGCAATGAAATCTCCTGCCATTTTGCCACCTGCCACGTTGTCGGAGGCAATATGGCTCACTACTTCGCCTTTTGCCGCACTGCGGTCAAGGGTGATCACGGGGATTTTATTACGATTGGCAATCGCCACCGCATTGCCTACGGCTTCGCTGTCGGTTGGGTTGATGAGCAGCACTTTTGCCCCACGCACCATTAAATCTTCCACATTGGAAAGCTCTTTGGCTGGGTCGTTTTGCGAATCCAACACCACTAATTTGTAGCCCAATTCTTCGGCTTTTTTCTCCGCCCCTTGTTTTAACGACACAAAGAACGGATTATCCAGCGTGGACACGGTCAACGCAATAGTATCTTGTGCCAAGGCTACGCCGCATACGCCACTGAGTAATAAGGCTGATGCTAATGTGGTTAATTTTTTCATAGTGAAATCTCCTATTAATTTACGCTTTTTTAGTACCCAAATAGTTATCCGCTAAAACCGCCACGAGAATAACCAACGCTTTTGCTATCATTTGATAGTAAGATGAAATATCTAATAAATTCAGTGCATTATTTAAAAATCCAATAATCAACGCCCCGATCAGTGTCCCCATTACACGCCCTTTACCACCCATTAGGCTAGTGCCACCGACCACCACGGCGGCAATGGCATCTAATTCATAAGAAACGCCTGCGGTCGGTTGAGCAGAAGAAAGACGAGCCGTGACAATCAAACCCGCCAAGGCAGATAAGAAACCACTTACTGCAAACACAAACACTTTGATTTTATTCACATTAATGCCTGATAATTGGGTAGCCGCTTCATTGCCCCCTAAAGCATAAATATAGCGTCCGATTTGGGTGTGTTTTAGCACATACCACGCCACCAAAAACACAATCGCCATTAACCAAATGGGAAATGGAATCCCGAATAAATAGCCTGTGCCGAGATAAGCAAAGCTGTCTGCGGTATCGGAAAAGCCTGTGCTAATGGGGCGACCATCGGTGTAAACCATTGTTACGCCACGCAATAAGGTCATCGTCACTAGTGTCGCGATAAAAGATTGCACTTTGCCTTTTGCCACGATCACGCCACTGATTGAACCGAGCAATGTACCTAATAAAAGCGTGGCTGGCACCACCAATAAGATCGGATATTCCGCTCCCACCAGACTGGCGGCTATCGCCCCTGTTAAGGCTAAAATGGAACCCACCGACAGATCGATCCCTGCAATTAAAATTACAAAGGTCATTCCCACGGCGATCACAGCGTTGACCGATGTTTGGCGTAAAATATTCAAGATGTTATCTAGGCTGAAAAAATCAGGATTAATCGCCGATACAATGGCGATTAACACCAATAACGCCACGATAGACCGCTGTTCTAGCAAAAATTTGCCGAATTGAAATGTATTTTTTTCCGTTGTCATTGTTATTCTCCTTGCTTACCAATCGCCGCCGCTAATAATTTTTCTTGGGTCGCTTGCGTGCGTGAAAATTCGCCGCTAATTTTGCCTTCTCGCATCACTAAAATCCGATCCGACATTCCCAACACTTCGGGCATTTCGCTAGACACTAAAATAATGCTCAAGCCTTCTTGTTTGAATTTATTGATCAGCTGATAAATTTCCTTTTTCGCCCCCACGTCCACGCCCCTTGTGGGTTCGTCTAAAATCAGCACATCAGGGCGAGTCATTAAGCCTTTGGCAATCGCCACTTTTTGTTGATTACCGCCTGACAGCAAGCCCACAGACTGATCAGAACTCGGCGTTTTCACATTAAACAGATCAATAAAATCCGTCACCACCATTTGCTCCGCTTTGTGGTTAATCCGCCCCAGTTTAGCGAAATGATCGAGAGCGGTGAGCGACATATTTTCTTTCACTGACATCCCTAAAATTAAACCGTCCCCCTTGCGATCTTCGGAAATATATACAATGCCGTGCTTAAGTCCGTCTTGTGGGCAATCGATAGAAATTTCTTGATTATTTAACCGCACTTTTCCGCTCGTTTTTGGCAACGCCCCATAAATCACTTTCATTAATTCGGTACGCCCCGCCCCCATTAAACCAGACACGCCCAAAATCTCGCCTTTGTGTAACTGAAAACTCACATCGTTTATGCCACTGCCCGAAAGTCCGTCAACTTCCAACCGCACTTCGCCCACTTGCTGTTCAATATGCGGATATTGTTCTTCCAGTTTCCGTCCCACCATCATTTCAATCAGACGATCTTCATTAAGCTCTGCGACCGTTTTTTCACCGATAAATTGACCATCTCTCAGCACGGTCACATCATCGCAAATCTCAAAAATTTCTTTAATACGGTGTGAAATATACACAATACCCCGATTTTCCGCTTTGAGTTCCCGAATCACTTTGAAAAGAGCTTCGGTTTCCGTATCCGTCAAGGAATCAGTGGGTTCGTCCATAATAATCACTTTGGATTCAAAACTCAGAGCTTTAGCTATTTCCACCATTTGTTGCTCGCCAATGGACAACTCACCACAACGCTGTTGGCTGCTGTGTGGAACGTTCAAACGAGCTAATAATTTGTCGGCTTCGGCATACATTCTCGCCCAATCAATCGCTCCCCAAGGCTTGGTAAACTCACGCCCGAGAAAAATATTTTCCGCAATGGTCAAATTGCCGACTAAATTTAATTCTTGATGAATAATACTAATCCCCGATTCCTGCGACTGTTTCGGGTTTTTGAAATTAACTTCACGCCCGAGATAGGCAATCGTGCCTTTATCTTTGCTATAAATTCCCGTTAGCACTTTCATCAAGGTCGATTTGCCAGCCCCATTTTCACCCATTAATGCCATTGCACGCCCTGCATACACAGACAAACAAGCATTAGACAAGGCTTTCACTCCAGGGAAAGATTTATCAATACCTGTAATCTTTAATAAAGGATCGTTTCTCATACTTTCCCCTTAAAACGGCACACCCGAATACAAAATCACATTAGCATAAGGGGAACATTCCCCCGTACGAACAATGGCTTTATTGCTATGGGTCAGTTCTTTAAAAATCTCGTGAGCCACGTATTGAATGTGAATTTGATTGCCTTGTTGGCTTTCAAGCTGTTGCAAACGACTTAAAAGTGCGGTGTAAATTTCAGGATTTTTTGATTTTATTTCTTCAGCGATCACGGCTCGCTCTACAAACATTTCCGTAACTACGACATTAAATGTCTGCAAAAAACTTGGTACACCAACAGTCAACGCCAAATCAATACGTTCCACTGTTTCAGGAATTGGTAAACCTGCATCGCAAATGGTGATTCCATCTGTATGCCCTAATGTGGCAATGCAATGAGAAAGTTGAGCGTTGAGTAAGGTTGTTTTTTTCATTGTTATTTTCCCCTAAACTTACTTATCGAAACGTTTCGATTTAAATTTAACAAGACGATACAAGAAAAAATAAAAGAAAAAAAGTATTTTTTGTTGAAATTGTGAACTGGATCACAAAAAAAATCTTATCACGTAACAGAATGCATTGATGACAAATTTCTTATGCCAATAAGGATCGGCTAGATTAAAAAATCACCATGGTTTTCTCGCCATGGTGATTCCCTCATTCAGTTACCATTGATAACGATAGGTCGCTTGTGCAGACCAAGGTTGTTTGATGTGTTTACCGTAGGCATTATTCGCTTGAATACTAAAGCTATGGTTACCCCCTGATAAACTTAAACCAACGGCGGTTTCCACTCTACCACCAAGGCGGGCAATATCAAAACCTTGTTGACCCAATGTCACTTTATTATGGTTAAATTTATCATAAACCCCGTTCACTTCGGCAAATGGTTTTAACGTCAAGCGACTGGTTTGAATACCTTTCGCTAAACGTACACCTGCTTTGCTATGCAATACATTTAAGCGATCTTCATATTTGTTACCAGAAATAGTTGACCAACCTAATTGTACTTGTGGTGTTACTGACCATTGATTGGCAAAACTAAATTCTCGACCAACTTCAGTGGAAACAGTGTAAGCATTATAATGATATGTCACATCTTTTTTGCTGGTTCCACCCGCATTAAACTCGGAGCGTAAACGAGAGTATTTGGCAATACCATCCAAATAGAAGCCATTATCATTCAAATAGCTCGCATAAAGTGCAACCGCTTTTGAATATAATTTGGCATCGCTATAGGATCCGTCAAAATCCATTTTAGCGGCAGTAGCACTAACAAATCCACCAAGACGTACATTATCTGTCACACTTGTCTCTGCACCGAGTTGTAAATTGTAGGTATCCAATGTACCTCCAGAAGTTTTACTTTGTGAAGATACAGATTGCTCATCAAATTTTTGAGTTTGATTGACGCTACGTGTCCATACACTGGTTGATTTGCCATGTCTTACATCGCCTAAACGCTGGTGAATACCGGCTAACTCCGTATCTAATATTGCTACTTGTGCAGCACGTAAAGATGCCAAATTATTGGCTGTGTCATTCAGTTCTAACATAGGCTTGGATTCAACCTTTGGTACAACATTTGGTAATACTTGGGGTTGTTCCACTTTAGGCATTTCCTCAGGTTGTTCCATTTTAGGCATTTCCTCAGGTTGTTCCACTTTAGGCATTTCCTCAGGTTGTTCCACTTTAGGCATTTCCTCAGGTTGTTCCACTTTAGGTGTTTCCTCAGGTTGTTCCATTTTAGGCATTTCCTCAGGTTGTTCCATTTTAGGCATTTCCTCAGGTTGTTCCACTTTAGGAATTTCCTCAGGTTGTTCCATTTTAGGCGTTTCCTCAGGTTGTTCCACTTTAGGTGTTTCCTCAGGTTGTTCCATTTTAGGCGTTTCCTCAGGTTGTTCCATTTTAGGCGTTTCCTCAGGTTGTTCTACTTTCGGCACCTCTTTCGGCTTATTAAAATCTGGATCACTTTCCTGTTGACCGTTATTATCTAATTGATTGGTCAACTCCCATATTTTAGTCTGAGCAATAATTTTGTCATGTAAACGATAACGATAGCCGCCAGCATTAACATATTGATTTTCACCGCCCAATGTTACACGTAATTGATTGGATAGGTCCGCAGATTCTAATAATGTCACCTGTTGTGCGGTCGGATTCTCAAATTGTTGATGTTCACTCTGATCGGTAACAAAAAAAGTCGCACTGCTTTTATCATTCATCGGGCCCGATAGGATGACTTTATCACTTTGATTTTTCGAGATATCTGAATTCACGTGGAAGTGATGTGCGCCATTGTAGGTACCCGTTATCGTTAGAGTACTGAATTTATCTGGCTGATCCTCAAAATAAATATGCGATGCCTCTCCAACAGAGGATAAATTATGTACAATAGAATTTGAGGTCACTTTCCATGTCGCATCAAGCAATTGAATATCCACCCAACTATTTGGTTGTTGTAAACCACCAATTAAGATGGAGCGATCTAAACTAATGGCGGTCAAAATATCGCTTTTAACATCATTCGGATCATTGATTTTCACTAGCTGATCGTCAACTTGCAAGGTACTATCCAACAGGTTTAAGGTCATTCGCCCCTCGGCATCCATCCATTGAATACCTTGTGTAGCATGAATATTGCTTTGTTCAAATTGCAAATCATGATTATGCGGAACCTTAACGGTTTCTCCCTTTAGTCCCCCTGTGTCGATATGAACAAATAATCCCTCTTGACCCTGAATATTTTTTGCTGTGACATTTTTCGCCACCAATTTAGAATCGTCTTTTAATGAAAATAACGTCGATTTATTACCCGTTGCATTCAATGTCACCTGATCAAATATGGCATAATTTTTAGCCAATACTACCACGGCACTTTGATCTGCGCGATTAGTAAAAGAGGAATTTAGCACCTCTGAAGCCGGATCATTACCATTAAAGCGATTTTTAAGTTCCAATGCGCCAAGTAATCCTTGAGGTTGATTATCTGAAGATTTAGTTGAAACATTGACATTCGCATGATTGATCGTCACATTCGAGTTATCAAATAATAAACTGAAATAACTGGCTGGATTCGTGGCGTTGAGCATTAACCCATTAATAGTGACATTACTATCACTCACATGGATCGCCCCATTTTGTTTTTCTGAATGGGAAATCGAAATATTACTTAATGTTGCATGAGTGACATTAGCGAGGCTAAGAGAACTTAGCGCACCTCTATCCTTGATATGTACATCTTTTAAGGTGTAAGTTGGTCTATTCATAATAGGTTGGGGATCCACTTCTGAGGCCTCTGCCTGCACAGATTGGATCACAGCACAATTCGCCATTAAAGCCAGTGTTAACGCCGAATATTTGAAATAAGTGATTTTCATTGTATTCTCCTTAATAAAAAAATCAAATCTCATTATAAACTGCGGGCAATATAATATTTCCTTAAAAACTCTATTTCAAGTGGAAATTACAATATTTTGTATCAAAAATAAAATTTAGCACAGGATTTAATATTTTGTTGATTTTTATCAAAGAGGATGACCAATAGGTCTTGACAGTATTATTTCACTGAACCGTTTTAGCTATTTTTTTTCAGAGCATTTCTATTAACCCATAAAAAAATGGGCAATGATTTTACGCATTACCCATTGATTTTCTATCTGGCTCTATTTAAAAAACACTCTCGCATTTCTAAATAACCGCATCCACGCCCCGTCTTCGTTCCAGTCTTCTGGATACCAAGAGTTGCTCACTGCACGGAATACCCGCTCTGGGTGTGGCATCATAATTGCCACTCGTCCATTGTTGTTTGATAGTGCCGTAATGCCCTCGACTGAACCATTCGGATTGGCTGGGTACATTTCGGTAGGTTGAATATTGTTATCTACATATTGAGCAATAATTAACCCTTGTTCACGTAACCCTTGTAATTGATTTTCGTGTTTAAATTCCACTCGCCCCTCACCGTGCGACACGGCAATCGGCATGTGTGAACCAGCCATACCAGCAAACCAAGGGGAATGGTTTTCATTAATACGAACCAACGCGGCACGAGCTTCAAAACGTTCAGACGTGTTACGCACGAAACGAGGCCAATTTTCTGTACCAGAGATAATTTCAGCAAGATTAGAAATCATTTGGCAACCGTTACAAATACCAAGAGCTAAAGTATCTTCACGTTCAAAGAACGCTTGGAATTGGTCACGAAGTGCGGTGTTAAATAGGATAGATTTTGCCCAGCCACCGCCTGCACCGAGAACATCACCATAAGAGAACCCACCACAAGCCACTAACGCATTGAAATCTTTGAGATTGTGGCGTGCATTATGCAGATCGCTCATGTGTACATCAATGGTCGCAAAGCCTGCACGATCAAAGGCGGCTGCCATTTCAACATGGCTATTCACCCCTTGTTCACGCAAAATTGCAATACGTGGTTTTAGTCCTTTCGCAATATAAGGTGCCGCCACATCTTTATTAACATCATAGCTTAAATGGGCTGAGAATCCTTTATCATCGGCATTTTTCTTGGCTGCAAATTCTTGATCCGCACATTCAGGGTTATCACGTAAACGTTGCATTTGGTGGGTTAATTCTGCCCAAACCCCACGCAATTCGGAGCGTTTTTCACTAAGTAATAGTTTATTACCACGGTAAATCTCAAATTCATCATTTTCTGTCACATAGCCCAGTTCTTTGGTTAGATGAAGTAGCCCGTGTTGGTTTAACACATCACGTACGGCATTAAGCTCACTTTCTCGCACTTGAATAACCGCACCAAGTTCTTCATTAAATAGCACGCTAAGATCGTTATCGCCTAAAGTGCTAATATGCACTGATACACCACAATGTCCTGCGAACGCCATTTCAGCCAAAGTGACAATTAAACCACCGTCTGAACGGTCATGATAGGCTAACAAGTTACCCTTTTGAACCAGAGTTTGCATCGCATTAAAGAAGTTTTTCAATAAGCTCACATTGACTACGTCCGCTGGTTTGTCGCCTAATTGTTTATAAACTTGTGCTAATGCCGTTGCACCAAGGCGATTTTTCCCTTCACCTAAGTCAATTAACAATAAACGAGTTACCCCTTGATCAGTACGTAATTGTGGGGTCACGGTTTTGCGTACATCTTCCACTCTAGCAAAGGCAGAAATCACCAACGATAACGGAGCGGTGACAGATTTTTGTTCGCCGTCTTCCTGCCAAGTGGTTTTCATTGACATGGAGTCTTTGCCCACAGGAATGGTTAAGCCTAAAGCAGGGCAAAGTTCTTCACCCACGGCTTTGACTGCTTGATATAAACCTGCATCTTCGCCTTTGTGTCCTGCCGCTGACATCCAGTTGGCAGAGAGTTTAATGCGTTTAATATCGCCGATATTGGTGGCAGCGATATTGGTGATACTTTCCGCTACAGCTAAACGAGCTGAAGCGGCAAAATCTAATAAGGCAACAGGCGCACGTTCGCCAATGGTCATGGCCTCGCCATGATAGCTGTCTAAAGAGGCGGTAGTGACTGCTACATCAGACACAGGGATTTGCCACGGGCCGACCATTTGATCACGAGCCACCATTCCTGTTACAGAGCGGTCGCCAATGGTGATTAAGAACGTTTTTTCTGCCACTACTGGTAAACGCAACACACGATGTAAAGCCTCTTTTAAGGCAATGCCCTGTTGAGAAACTGGTAAATTTTGCACCGCACTTGATTGTACATTGCGGGTCATTTTCGGGGTTTTTCCCAATAACACATTCATTGGTAAATCAATCGGTTTGTTGCCAAAATGGCTGTCATTAAGCGTTAAATGGAGTTCCTCAGTAGCCTCACCAATCACCGCATAAGGCGCTCTCTCACGCTGACAAAGTTCTTCAAATAACGGTAATTTTTCAGGCGACACCGCTAAGACATAGCGTTCTTGCGATTCGTTACACCAAATTTCTAATGGCGACATACCACGTTCATCACTGAGAATTTTACGTAATTCAAAATTACCACCACGACCGCCGTCGTGAACCAATTCAGGCATGGCATTAGACAAACCGCCAGCTCCCACGTCATGAATAAATAAAATCGGGTTGTCCGTGCCTAACTGCCAACAACGGTCAATCACTTCCTGACAACGGCGTTCCATTTCGGGATTATCCCGTTGTACGGAGGCAAAATCTAAATCTTCTTTGGATTTACCTGATGCCATAGAAGATGCCGCACCGCCACCTAAACCGATATTCATGGCAGGACCGCCCAACACAATTAATTTTGAACCAACGGCAATCTTGCCTTTTTGCACATGTTCGGCACGGATATTTCCGATCCCGCCTGCCAACATAATCGGCTTGTGATAGCCTCGCACTTCTTCACCCGCAAAACTGTTCACTTTTTCTTCATAGGTACGGAAATAGCCTAATAAGGCAGGGCGACCAAATTCATTGTTAAATGCTGCACCGCCTAAAGGTCCATCAATCATAATATCTAACGCCGAGGCAATACGATTTGGTTTGGATAACGGATTTTCCCAAGGTTGCTCAAAACCTGGGATCGCTAAGTTAGATACGGAAAAACCCACTAACCCTGCTTTTGGTTTGGCACCCCGTCCCGTCGCCCCTTCATCACGAATTTCACCGCCCGAACCTGTTGCCGCCCCTGGGAATGGTGAAATGGCGGTTGGGTGGTTGTGGGTTTCCACTTTCATCAAAATATGAGCATCTTCATTGTGATAGCGATATTGCCCGTCTGCGTCTGGGAAGAAACGCCCGACTTTTGAGCCGTTCATCACCGCCGCATTGTCTTTGTAAGCGGACAGCACATAATCAGGGGTTTTCTCAAAGGTATTTTTGATCATTTTAAACAAGGATTTTTCTTGTTTTTCACCATCAATCACCCAATCCGCATTAAAGATTTTATGGCGGCAATGTTCCGAGTTGGCTTGTGCGAACATATACAATTCAATGTCCACGGGGTTACGCCCAAGTGCGGTGAAATTTTCCACTAAATAATCAATTTCATCTTCCGCCAACGCCAAGCCTAAATTGACGTTAGCCTGTTCTAACGCCTTGCGACCACCGCTCAAAATATCCACTGAGGTAAAGGCTTTTGGCTCTTGCTGTTCAAATAATTTTGCCGCTTCGGCAGGATCACGCACCACATTTTCCATCATTCGGTCGTGAATATGGGAACGCAATTTTGCCTGTTCATCTTCCGTTAAAACACGTTCAAACTCAAAATAAAACGCCAAACCACGCTCCAACCGCAACACTTTATCTAAACCGCAGTTATGCGCAATATCGGTGGCTTTAGATGACCAAGATGAAATCGTGCCAACCCGAGGAATCACCACAAAACACTCACCCTGCGGTTCATGTTGTGCCAAGGTTGGACCGTAATGCAACAATTCTTCTAATTCTTTGCTTTCTTCTACACTTAATGCTGATGTTAAATTGGCAAAATGCACATATTCCGCATAGCAGGATTTAACAGGTAAACTGGCTTTTTGAAAACGAGCCGCTAGTTGATTTAAACGGAATTCAGATAAGGCTGGAGAGCCACGGAAAATTTGCAACATTATGTTTTCCTTTGAGTGAGAGATGGAATGAATAAAAAACTCGCCTATTATAAAGGAAAAAATGGTTTAACGAAAACGTTTGCGTCGGAATTTTGCGATAAAAAATACATCCAAAGCATATATAAAATAAAGTGCGGTGAAAAAATCCAATATTTTCGACCGCACTCTCATTGAATCAGGGGTTAACGCGCTGAATTACCATTGATAACCCATACCAATACCGGCGCCTACATCCCCTTGTGTATTGGCGTTACCTTGGAATTTCAGGATCACTTTACCACTATCCGAGGCTCGAGAATACCCCACCGCCACAGCACCTTGTCCTTTGAACGTTCCTGTCGACGCTGCCACCATAGATTTACCTGCCGTGTAAACTTGTGGTAAAGCGGCTGCAGCATTGGAACCTGCAAGCCCAGCTCTTGATTCTTTGCCAACTCGATTGATGCGGCTACCCAGTCTTTGCTCCGTGCCTTTTAATTGTGACACATTCACCGCATCTTTATCATTGATCCCCGAGGCTACCCCAGAAATACGTCCTCCATTATTGATCGTAATATTGCCAGCGCTCACTTGTTCTGCTTGAATTTGTTCCGCTTTCACTTGTTTTACATCAATATTTTCATCTAGGCCGTAAGTGATCGTATTGGTAGCAGTATCAATGTTAGCAACCAGATTTTTACCGGCCACATAATTCATTGTGGTACCCGCTTTCACCTTAGTTGAACCCGCTGTTGCTGTCACTTGCTGGTCAGAGTTGGCCACATTAACCTTATGATAAGCACCATTGATCATCTCCACCACATTGCCAGCCGTCACGGTCAGATTTTCATTCGCTTTATTTTTAGCCTCAATTTCTTCTGGTGTGCCTTCAGTTTCACGTTTTATTCTTACCGTGCCATCTAAGTCATTCCCATCTTCACCAATTACCCCTTCTGGTAATTCCAAGGTTGCATCTAACACTTTGAAAGAGAATTTACCAGGATCATTTTCATCTTGCGTAATCGCTACCCCACGACCCGCATCAAAGGTCAATGCCGTGCCTGCGGTCACATTTTTAGCCCCTTGACTTTCGACAATACCCTCCGATTCCGTGGCACTCACTGTGAAATAAGCACTATTAATGGCTCCTGCAATTTGTTCACCCGTCAAGAAGTTATGAGATGAACTTTCCACCTTGCCATCTTTTGTGACGGTATCCAATGCGTTGGTAATATCACCAACTAAATCTTCACGTTTCACCTCCACATTGATGGTACGCACACCTGCCGTATCCGTGGAACCCGTCACGTTCGCCACACCAGAGCCAGTGAAGTTCACTTCATTCGCATTTTTAACCACATCACGGTAACCATCTTCCGCAGAAACAACCCAGCCCATATTTTGTAAATCACCGACCGTCGCTGCAGAATTTGGATTCACCGTTGTTTCAGTCAAATTTACCAGTTCTGTTGGGGCGCTAGCCGTTGAGCTGTCTGCATCAGGGTTTGTTGCTACTGTTTGAAGATTAAGGTTAGAACTCACATTGGTGATCTTATCTCCCCCAACATCCAAACCTTTTTCAGTAGAGGTTAAAATCGTTTTATTTTTTTCATCCCCTAATTTAAGGCTTTCTGTCACATTAGCATGCTTCACGCTGATATTTTCTGCTAAACCATAGGTGACATTCGTCACACCATCGGTTTCTGTCGAAATATTCGCAACTAGATTCTTACCTGCCACATAGTTAACACTGTCGCCCGCATTGATTTGCTGTACACTCCCACCTGCAACGGTTTGCTCACTATCTTGTGCAACATTAATGTTGTGATAAGCATCATTAATCGCATGAGCAACATCTTCCGCCGTGGTTAAGGCTTTTGCATCATTCCCCGTCGGAATATCCGTTTTTCCGTTGTTGGTCGTTAAATCCGTGGTCACTGCAACCAACTGCTCACCCTCAACTTTGATGGTCGTATCATCCACGTTCACATCAAAGGTGATATCTTTGTTATCCGTCATTCTCGCTGTAGTCGCCATGCCATTCACAAAACCAATATCTCGGTTACTTTGGTCTACAGTTTCTACCGCTTGGCCATTGACCGAGGTCGTGAAGTTTTGTAC